>JBBQUQ010000161.1:0-1531 GCA_038212325.1 Bacteroidales bacterium | reverse complement strand
CTTATGTCCTTTCCCGTCCTTTGTTTCAGCGCCTTTTAAAGCCAGAAACTGAGGAAAAATCAGTTCCAGCAGCCCGGCCTCATCAAGTAATTTAAAGCCGGCCGAAGGCTTTTCCGACATGACTATTTTGTTGAGTTCCTCGCTGATCCGTTCACCGGAAACAATACGGATTCTTTCGCGGTTTTGCTTAATGGCCTGAAGAGTCTCCGGCAGGATAGTAAATCCCAGTTGCGTTGAGAACCTGATGGCCCGCATCATCCGCAATGGATCATCTGAAAAAGTAATATCGGGGGCGAGTGGTGTGCGGATAATTGCCCGTTCTATGTCACCAATACCATCAAACGGATCGATCAGTAAACCATAATCTGCTTCATTCAAACTTATAGCCAGTGCATTTATCGTAAAGTCGCGCCGTTTCTGATCGTCTTCGAGTGTGCCACCTTCGACATCAGGTTTTCGTGATTCGGGATGGTATGACTCTCTTCGGGCTCCGACAAATTCAATCTGATAATCCTGATAATGAACCATGGCAGTTCCAAAATTTTTAAAAATGCTCACTTTATGATTTCCCCTGAGTTTAGAGGCAAACCGGCGGGCTACTTCTACACCATCTCCAACTACCACAAAATCAATGTCTTTTGAAATCCGGCCAAGAAAATAATCGCGCACATAGCCACCTACCACGTACACCGGCAGGTTTAATTCAGCGGCTGCGGAGGCAATTTTCCGGAAGAGCGAATGCTTAAGATGTGCACGCAAATTCATAATAACAGTGACTTTAAAGTGGCAAAAGTACAAAACTAATTGGGAAACTTTTGTTAAGAAAGGATGAAGAATATCTGAAACCGACTATTAGCAGGCTTTACAGAAATGATTTCGAGATAAATATTTATTTTTGCAAATCATTTGGGAATGAAGTTTTGTTCCATATTTTTGATGCTCTGATCTGAAACAAATCAACAAATAAAATAATCAGAAATGGCAAAAAGAACTATTGTAACATTACCCGGTGATGGCATTGGAAAAGTTGTACTGGATGAAACCCTCCGCGTGCTGGAAGCAGCAGGTTTTATAGCAGATTATGTTCATGGTGACATCGGTTGGGAATTCTGGTGCAAGGAAGGCAACCCCCTGCCCGATCGTACCATTGAACTGCTGAAAAAACACAAAATTGCTCTTTTCGGTGCTATTACTTCCAAGCCTAAAGACAAAACCGCAGCGGAGCTTGCCCCTGAACTTCAGGGAAAAGGCTTTACCTATTACAGCCCTATCGTAACCATGCGACAGATGTTCGATCTGGATATCTGTATGCGCCCGTGCCAGACCCTTCCGGGAAATCCGCTGAATTTTATCAGACGTGGCAAAAACAATACGATTGAGGAACCAGTGATTGATGTAATGATTTTCCGTCAGAACACCGAGGGATTGTACGGCGGAGTTGAATGGACCAACCCCGGCGATCAGGTATATGATGCCCTGATGACCCATGCGAAATTCAAATCAAATTTCGCCTGGTGTCCACGCCCGGAAC
>JBBQUQ010000160.1:0-2287 GCA_038212325.1 Bacteroidales bacterium | reverse complement strand
AGTCGGCATAATCAACCCGTATACAGTGGCATACGACCTTCCTTTCGGGTGCCCGGGATGGTTGCAGGCGGTGATTCATGCCGACTATTATATAAAATCAGGAGATGCCAAAAACATTCTGGTAATCGGGTCAGAAACCCTGTCGCGCATCAGCGACCCATTTGACCGCGATAGCCTGATCTATTCTGATGGTGCAGGAGCCACGATGATTAGTGCCGTTGAAAGTGAAACGCCGGTGGGAATCCTGTCACATGTTACCCGCACCGACACGATTGATCAGGTTTATCTTCTGAAAATGGATAAATCATTTAATCCTGAAGTGCAGGACGAGCATTATTTGAAAATGAATGGCCGTAAATTGTATGAATATGCACTCAAAACGGTTCCTTCCGCTATTAAAATGGCTATTGATAAAAGCGGATTGCCAATTTCACACATTGAAAGAATTCTGATACATCAGGCAAATGAAAAAATGGACGAAGCCATTGTAAATCGCCTGTATGAACTTTATGACATAAAAGTACGTCCTGAATTTTCGATGCCTATGACCATTTCATGGCTTGGCAACAACTCAGTGGCAACTCTCCCAATTCTTTACGATTTGATTGTAAACCAAAAAGTTGACAATCATCAGTTGAAACCAGGCGATCATTTTGTATTTGCATCTGTAGGTGCCGGCATGAATGTAAATGCGGTAGTTTATAAAATGCCGGAGTAGTTTACGCTGCTCTTCCCTGACAAATCAAAAATCCCCGGACAATCAATGATTGTTTGGGGTTTTTTGAAAATTCCGGCCAGGGTTTTAAAGGGATTCTTACCTTGCAACTGCAATTTTGACAGATTTCTTTTTTATTTGTTCATTTGAAACCAAATCCAGAAGATCGTCAATTTTATTCCGCCTGACTGCCGCGAAAGAAGCGAAATCCAGTATTTCTATCTTCCCCAGTTCGTCTTTGGCCAGCTTTCCTTTCTGCAACAGAAATCCGGCAACGTCACCTTTGCTGATCTTATCCTTTTTGCCTGCCCCGATATATAAGGTTTCCCATTCTGATAGTTCCGGAGGACTCACTGATTCAGGTAACTGAACAAGCACGGGCTCAGTGGTTATGAATGCAGGAATAAAATCATCTTCCGCCATCACCAGCCATGCAGTGCCGAGGGCATGCATCCGCGCTGTGCGGCCATTTCGGTGAGTCCAGGCAGTTTCAGTTGCCGGCCACTGGTAATGAATCACGTGTTTGATTTCCGGGATATCGAGCCCGCGGGAAGCCAGATCGGTCGTAAGTAAAAGGTTGTGGGTCCCGTTTCGGAAACGGATCAGTGCAAGCTCGCGCTCCTCCTGTTCCAGTCCGCCATGATAAATTCCATGCATAACACCCATTCCGGTCAGTAAATCACCGATCCGCCCAACTGTTTCACGGTGATTGCAGAAAACAAGGGCAGGTTCGTTGCCCAGGTATCCGATAAGCCTGAAAAGTGCTTCCAGTTTATCAGTTCCGGTTGCCCTGACAGCATTAAGGCTTAATTTCAGGGGCTCCGAAGCATCCGTAAAATCGATGACAGTCGGGTCAACAACCCCGGCAAATTCCGGAATTTCATTTAATACAGTTGCAGAGGTCAGAATGCGGATATCTATACCCGTAAGCAACCGGATTATATTTTCCATTTCGCCCTGAAAACCAAGTTCCAGCGATTTATCGAACTCATCCAGCACTAAATATCTGATGACGGAAGGATCAAAAGTTTCCCTTCTCAGGTGATCGGCAATACGACCGGGCGTTCCAATAAGCAATGCCGGAGGCTCTTTCAGGTTATTCCGCTCGGTTTTCATCGGATGGCCTCCATAGCAGGAATTGACTTTCAAACCGCTTTGCAATTGCCTAAATACCTGTTCTATCTGTAAAGCAAGTTCACGCGACGGAGTTAGAATAAGCGCCTGAACACCTTCCTGTTCCTTGTGCATCATCTTCATTAAAGGGAGCAGAAAAGCCAGGGTTTTACCTGTGCCGGTGGGTGAAATCAAAACGAGGTTTGTACCGGATTTTACAGCCTTTATCGCGGCTTCCTGCATGGGTTTCAACTGGCTGATGCCCAGGCGGTCGAGAAATGGTTTAAACATGAATGAAATTTAGCGGCAAAGTTAGTGTTACCTAATCTGAGCGATTTATTAATAAAAAATAAAAGATAGCTTGCGTATGTAATTGATAATACGTATCTTAGCTGTGTAAAAAACAAAAACCACACATCACCAAATTGGTGCACAAGACTATCTTTTATGGCTGCTAAG
>JBBQUQ010000159.1:0-2672 GCA_038212325.1 Bacteroidales bacterium | reverse complement strand
ACTTATGCCGCTTTGCTTCCATTCTTCAACTTTGGCAAACATGGCCGCTGACTTTGGTGTTTTCATATTACCCCTTTTTTGGGAGCAAAGGTAAATCGGTAGCGGAGGTTGGGAAAGATGGAGTTAGTAGGGCGGATACGGTGTAACCACTATTTGCATATGCGTTGACCGTGCAGGATTGACCGTTTGAATAGGTTCCTCCGCCAGTTGTTGTGCCCCCTACTGATGGACTTGATGATGTTGTTATGGAATAACTTGCAGATGCAGCAGTTGTAAAACTTTTTACAGTAGAATAATTAGAGGACAGACTGCAAACATATGACTTTACAGTCCAATAATATGTTGTGTTTGAAGCTGGACCTGAATAACTACCTGCTGATCCATTTGACCAAGAATAATCTGAAGTTGGACCAGTATTATAATTAACCGGGACTAAAGATGAGGGAGTTGTTGAAGTCGTAAAACCATTTGCAGCTGTCCAACCGGAATTTGATGTTGAAACCTGAATTCGATATTGAGGTGAAGCACCACTAATATCATTCCAATTAAAACTGACAGGGATGCTGACATTTATTTGACCACTTGAAGGCGAAGATGTAATGGGTGGACCAAAAGTGCAAGCGGTCGAGGGATAAGACGACCAACAAATCCTTGATCAAATCCCTGGAAACCTCCAACCTGATCATGGAACCATCTTTCCGCAGCTCACAGATACGCTTTTTCCGGTCGACCTTGTATAGAAATCCAAGATTCATTAGCGCTGAGCGCGAAATTCGGCTAAAGTGACCGGCCGGGAGCAGTTCCAGCAGGCTCCCGATATTAAGGGTGACAACCTCAGTTTGCGTTTCCGTGAAATGAATGATCGTGTAATTGCCATCGGCTTTTGCAAAAAAAATCTCCATTGGGTCAATCAGCAAAAACCCGGCCCTTGTGTTTACACGGAGACGGTCATCATGGTGAAGGTGGTGTAACAGGTGGTCTACCTTCTTCGTGAAATCAGTCGCTGAACGGTTGGCTAAAAAGCGCTTCAGCGTATCCGAGAGGGCATCGGGATCAACCGGCTTGAGCAGGTAATCAAATGCCGCAACTTTGAAAGCCTAGATGGCATACTCATCATAGGCCGTCACAAAAACGATAACCGGGTGAAGATTAAGACCACGAAGGTCCGCTGCCAGGTCGAACCCGGTTTTCCGCGGCATCCTCACATCCAGGAAGACCAGGTCGGGCTGAAGTTTAACAATGAGGTCCAGCCCCGCATCGGCATTGTCGGCCATTGCACTCACTTCAAATTCCCGATGGTTAAGGAGAAGTGTTGATAAAACATCGCGGGCATCCGCCTCATCATCGATCAGGATGGTTCTGACGGTCTCAGTTCTTTTCATGCGAATCAATATTATCATCCCCTTGCCAGTCGAATTATGTTCCATCTGCTTTGCCTGCGCTCTTCCGATTCCATTGTCCTCCACCACGATTTGCAGATTGCCTGATTCTACCCTGACTGTGATGGTAAGCTGGCGGCCTCCGTTCACTTTATTGAGCAGTCCATGCTTCAGCGCATTTTCAGCATAGGTTTGGATGACCATCTTAGGAACCTCCTGGTCAAGATCAACGGGCTGTATGACCTCGATTATAAAATTAAATGAATCGCGGAAACGAAGCTTTTCAATTTCAAGATAGTTCTGCACAAACAGCAGCTCTTCGGCCAGGGTACGTGTTAACTTGTCACCGGAAGTGAGCACCTGCCTGATAAGGTTCGACAGTTTAACAAAAAAATTGTAAGCTTTTTCTTTATCATCCTTCAGAATAACCGATGCAATCGAATTCATCGCGTTGAAGGTGAAATGAGGATCGATCTGGTTCCTGATGGAAATAAGTTGCAGTTCGGCGATTCTTTTCTCTGATTCAAGTTTATCCTGCATCTGTTTTTTCCGACGATTCATAACCAGGTAACCCAGCCAGAAAAAAAAGCCTGAAAGAACAATCACCGTTATGACCCAGAACCACCAGGTCTGCCAGAAGGTGGGTTTTATGAAAATATCAAAAGACGCAGGAGTCGCTGACCATTTCCCTGCATCATTGCATGCCATCACCTTAAAAGTATACCTTCCCGGGGAAAGGTTCGTGTAAACGGCAAACCGTTCTGCCGTTGATGTTGACCACACCTTATCCTTTCCATCAAGCTGGTACCTGAAACGCACAAATGAAGGCCCGCAGAATACTGGTGCCGTAAAATCAAATCTCAAATCATTTTGATGATAATTCAGTTCGAGATGCCCTTCTGAAATTGAGGAGATAAATACCGGAACCACATTCATTGTTTCATCGATCACACTGATTTTCTCAATGTACACCTGTGGACCGGCCTTCGGCTCTGGCAGATTCTGCGGATCGATGCATTGCAGGTTGTCCGTTGTTGCCACCCACAGGATGCCGCGACTATCGAGACATACAGCGTTTTGCTGGCATTCATTTCCGGTAAAGCCGTTGTCGGCATTAAAATAGCGAATCAGGGCGGTGTCTTTTTCATAGAATACACCCAAATCGAGGAAACCGATGCCGTGAAGTCCGCCAATAAATAATTTTGTCGAATCAACCACACACAGGCTGACGACAATGTCATTGAACCATGGATTCGGGATTTTTCGGAATGTTTTAAGGTCAAACAAATAGAG
>JBBQUQ010000158.1:0-2744 GCA_038212325.1 Bacteroidales bacterium | reverse complement strand
TCATCAAGGCTAAGGGAAAATGCACCACCGATCATATTTCCATGGCAGGCCCGTGGCTTAAATTTCGCGGCCATCTCGACAACATCTCGAACAACCTGCTCATGGGGGCTATCAACTTTTTCAACGACAGAACCAATGCCGTGAAAAACCCGGATACCGGTGAATATGGCGAAGTTTCGAAGACTGCACGCTACTACAAGTCCAAAGGAGTTCCCACCATCATTGTTGGCGATGAGAATTACGGGGAAGGATCTTCGCGCGAGCATGCGGCCATGGAACCACGCCATCTCGGGGTTCGGGCAGTGCTCGTGAAATCCTTTGCCCGAATTCACGAAACCAACCTGAAGAAACAGGGAATGCTGGCACTCACCTTTGCCAGCCCCGATGATTACAACAAGATCAGGGAGGACGATGTGTTCGGCCTGTCGGGACTTGATACCTTCATGCCCGGAAAACCATTGGCAATGAAACTCAACCATGCGGATGGTTCTGTCGAAGAGATTGAAATAAACCACAGTTACAGCGACTTGCAGATCCACTGGTTCAAGGCAGGAAGCGCCCTTAATTACATGAAAACCCTTTAAATCAGAAACTATGATAATCGCAGATTTCCTCCAGGACCTGGCAAAACTGACCGAAGAGTCCTGTAAAATTGAAGAGAGCCTGTTCAAGCAATTTGACGTAAAACGCGGACTGCGGAATGCCGATCATACCGGTGTGCTCGTAGGATTGACACGGGTTGGCAGCGTTGTTGGCTATGAAAAGGTCAACGACAAGCTTGAAGCCATCGACGGCAAGCTGATCTATCGCGGAATCGACATCCGCGACCTGGTGCGGGGTTGCCAGGCAGCAAAACGGCCCGGCTTTGACGAAACGGTATTTCTGTTGCTGTTTGGCCGGCTGCCGTTGAAAGACGAGCTTGACAAGTTTTCCGACGGCCTCGCAGAACTGCGTGCCCTGCCTGAGAACTTCAACCGCGATATGATCCTCACCATGAAAGGCAAGGACATCATGAACATGCTGGCACGGTCGATCCTCGCGCTCTATACCCTCGATGAAAAGGCCGATGATACCTCCATCGGGAATATCCTCAGGCAGTCGATCAGTCTCATCGCGAAAATTTCGACCATCGCGGTCTATTCATACCACTCCATGCGCCACCTTATTTATTATGATACCCTCACGGTGAGGTACCCTGATAAAAAATTAAGCACTGCCGCGAATTTCCTGTACATGCTGAAGGGGAATGACTACACTGCCCTCGAAGCCGAATTGCTTGACCTGTCGCTGGTGCTGCACGCCGAACACAGCGGAGGTAACAACTCCACCTTCACCACGCGCGTGGTAAGCTCGAGCGGAACCGATACATACTCCGCGATTGTTGCCGCCATCGGTTCACTGAAGGGCCCTTTGCATGGCGGAGCCAACATCCAGGTGATTGAGATGATGGAAAATATCAAGGCAAATGTGAAGAACTGGGCCAACGACGATGAGGTTGCCGAATACCTGCGTAAGATTTTCAGAAAAGAGGCGCATGACAAATCAGGTAAAGTTTACGGCTTTGGGCATGCAGTGTATACGGTTTCCGATCCGAGAGCCATCCTGCTGAAAGAAAAGGCACGCCTGCTGTCGGTTGAAAAAGGCCGGGAAAGTGAAATGGAGTTGTATGAAGCCATCGAACGCATCGGACCCGGGATATTTTATGAATTCAAAGGAACCGAAGATAAACTGATCTCCCCCAACGTCGATTTCTATTCAGGGTTCGTGTATGAATGCCTGAAGATCCCAAAGGAACTCTACACCCCGTTGTTCGCCATTTCCCGCATTAGCGGATGGTGCGCCCACCGCCTGGAAGAGATGATCAGCGGGCGCCGCATCATCAGGCCGGCATACAAAACCGTGGAACCGCCGAGGAACTATATCGCGTTGGAAGACAGGTAAAAAAAAAGTACGAAGTACGAAGTACGAACGACACGTTCTTCACGAAGCTTCCTGATGCATTTTTTGTTTCACGAGATAAATGCCGTTGGGCTTCCGGGGGTAACGGTAAAATGTACCTTTTTATCCCGTTTTGAGCATAAATCCCTGCCGGGATTTGTGGTTTTGAAAATTCATTGCAATGGGTTATATTTAATTCCAGGTAAGCATCATAAAAGGATAATTGTTTTTTTTTGTTTGTGATCGGGTGGTTAATAAAAGCAATTGAACACAGATGACGCAGATTATACGGATACCCGCAGATAAAAAAATCAGTGTTAATCTGCAGCATCTGCGTCATCTGTGTTCCATTTCGTGACGGGTGACGCGCAGGGGATTTTTTTTGAATTGCCGCACCCTTCAGGTGAATTGCAGCCATCCGATGAATTGCCACGGCCTTCAGGCCGTGGATAGCGGATGGGAGTCGGCCTGGGGCTTCAGCCCCATATGTTTTAATGAATCAGCGACACCTTTTTAACGAAAGTGCCTGAAGTGTTTTTTATTTTCACGAGATAAATGCCGTTGGGCTTCCGGGGTAACGGTAAAATGTACCTTTTTATCCCGTTTTGAGCATAAATCCCTGCCGGGATTTGTGGTTTTGAAAATTCATTGCAATGGGTTATATTTAATTCCAGGTCAGCATCATAAAAGGATAATTGTTTTTTTTTGTTTGTGATCGGGTGGTTAATAAAAGCAATTGAACACAGATGACGCAGATTATACGGATACCCGCAGATAAAAAAATCAGTGTTAATCTGCAGCATCTG
>JBBQUQ010000157.1:0-2791 GCA_038212325.1 Bacteroidales bacterium | reverse complement strand
AAATGCAAATGTAAAATGGTAAAATGGTAAAATGGTAAAATAGTAAAACGGACTTATTTTTGCCATTTTGCATTTTGCATTTTGCCATTTTAGATTTGTGCTATCTTTGCCGAGGTCATCGAAATTGACCCCATCACCGTTTTCTCATTAAAAAAAGTTGCCGATTCTTCTTCAGTTTTCAGGGCAAGAACATAGAGTAAAGGCAGGTAATGTTCAGGCGACGGGATGGACTGTGCGACGGGTAAACCTAATTCATGGTAATTGATCAGTTTTTGATGTTCGTTTCCTGAGATCAACTTTTTAAATATTGAATCAGCCTCCAGTACCCAGTCAAAACCCTGGGTTTGCCCTGACCAGTCGATGGCCCGCAGGTTATGAACCATGTTCCCGCTGCCGATGATCAGCACCCCCTTTTTGCGGAGCGGGGCAAGTTCCTTTGCCAGGTTATAGTGATCCTGGGAACTCAGCCGGTAATCCAGGCTCAACTCGACCACCGGCACAGATGCATCAGGATACATTTGTTTCAATATACTCCAGCTCCCGTGATCGAGCCCCCATTTTTCATCCAACGTGACCTGGCCTTCCGGCATGGACCTTTGCACTTCCCGGGCCAATTCAGGACTTCCGGGTGCAGGGTATTGAACTTCATACAACTTTTGTGGAAATCCCCCGAAATCATGGATTGTCCTGGGATTCGACATCGAGGTCACAAACGTGCCGCAAGTCTCCCAGTGGGCCGAAATACAAAGAATGGCGCCAGGTTTTGGAATGGTTTCTGCCATTGCACGCCATCCTTCGGTAAATTCGTTGTGCTCGATAGCGTTCATCGGGCTGCCATGACCAAGAAAGAGCACCGGCATTAAGCCGTTGCTCTGAATTTCCTGTCTGTTCATCCCTTATTGCTGCAGAACAACAAGTTTCAGCCTGAGCGTAAACTCATCGTAAATCGCTTTGTCGCCCAGGTCGCTGAAAAACGATCCGGAACCATACTTGATGTCATAGGCGGTGCGGTCGACAACGATGCTGTTGGCATTAAACACGTAGGAATTTCCGTCTTTCTGAATGTTTGCCTTAAAGGTCAGGGGTTTGGAAATACCTTTGATCGTCAGCAATCCGCCAATCTCAGCAACTGATTTTGTCAGGTCGACGATCTTTGTGAGGGTAAATGTGGCGTCTGCAAACTTTGCAACATCAAAAAAGTCGGGAGATTTGAGATGGCCGACCAGCTTCTGAGCATATCCTTCATCCTTAAGGTCAGTATTGGTAATCGTCGACATGTCAATCGTAAAAGAACCGGCCGTAATTTTGTCTTTATCGACTTTAAACGTGCCCGATTTAATGCTGATGGTTCCTTCGTGGAATCCGGTGATTTTTTCGGCCTTCCAGTTTAACGTTGATTTTGTGGCATCGAGTGTATGGGTTTGTGCCCATGTTGCTGCAATTGCAAACTGCAATAAAATGATTATCGAGGTGATTTTTGTTTTCATGTTATTTTTTGTTAAAGTGATTATTTTCTGATAATTGATAAATAAAACCAGGTTATTTTCATGGTGCAAAATTAAGGAGACAACGCGAACCGTTGGTTACACTTTCAGGAAGAGTAGTGGTACTATCAGGAAATAATCGAATGAATTTGTTTGCGGAATCCGGTGGGAGTCGTCCCCGTTTTTTTGTGAAACACCCGGCTGAAATAAGATTTCTCATTGTATCCCAGTTCGAATCCGATTTCGGAAACTGTTTTTTCCGAGTTGAGCAATAACTGTCGTGCCTCGATCAGTTTCCGCGTTTCAATGATTTCCGTGATGCTTTTACCGAAAACCGACCGGCTGATCAGGTTCAGGTTGCGGGCCGACATATTTAGCTTGTCGGCATAAAACTCAACACCGGCAGGGCGTTTATAATTATACTCCAGGATCTTTAAAAAATTGTTGAAGGTGATCATCTGGGAATTCCGGAACGCGCTGCTGTTGAGATATTGTTTTTTGCTGGCTGCCTCCAGCTTGGAAAGTATGGCATTCAGCAGGTGGCGGATCATGGGAAAATCAACCGTGACCTGCTGACTTTCACGAAGTATGATCTCGCACAGGTCATTCATCGTGGTCGTGCAAAAATCGACATCCAGCCTGCAACGTATAACATCGAGGAAGCCCGAATAAAAGTTAAAACCGCTGGAAGGGATGAATTCACTTGAATACCGTATCAACCAGCCACGCGTATGTTCATCCGGGATAAAACTGTGTACCTTCCCATGCGAAATATAGACAATGACGGGTGGTTCAATCACTTCGGCAGTGAAATCAATATGATGGGTAGGATTGCCATGGGTTACGATGATCAGTTCTTCGTGATCGTGCCGGTGCGGCTCCGACGGATTCATGCGGATCGAATCGACAAGCTCTTTTGAAATTTTATCAATGCTGAATGGAACTTTCACCGTATTTATATTATCTATTTATCTTTGGAATGGTGTTCTTCTTCAAGCTGTAAACCCTTATGGAACCCTTCTCGAGGATCAGCCGGTCAAGATTCGTCGCAATGTCTGCGTTCCCGTCAATAACCCTGGAATCAGAGTACAGGTATCTGGCCCCTTGGTCAATCATTGCCTCCAGGTCTGAAGCGGCCAGGCTGTCATTCTCAAAGCCCCAGCCCTTTTTATCGATGTAGTAAAAGAAAATAAAATGCGAATGGTCATTCCCTGCAATGCACAACGCATCTTTCGGCACAACCTGTTGAAGTTCCTGTTTGTAGATAAGCAGGTCTTTGTTGAAACCCGGTGATTCGACATTCCAGC
>JBBQUQ010000156.1:0-2808 GCA_038212325.1 Bacteroidales bacterium | reverse complement strand
GTATATCATCCGGGGCCTGGGCTATGTAAAAAACCTGGAAGACCTTGATTATTCGGTGGTTGCTGTCAGGAACAATGTTCCGGTAAGGATTAAAGATGTGGCGCATACTTCATTTGGGCCAGCCACCCGGCGCGGCGGATTGGATAAATCCGGATCAGAAGCCGTTGGCGCAGTTGTGGTTGCCCGCTACGGATCCAACCCGATGGAGGTGATCAACAATGTTAAAGAAAAAATCAAAGAATTGGAGGCTGGACTGCCCCAAAAAACACTGTCCGACGGCACGGTTTCCAAGGTCACCATCGTCCCCTTCTATGACAGAACCTCCCTCATCAAAGAGACAATAGGCACGCTCGAATCCGCACTTTCACACGAAATCCTGATCAGCATACTGGTAATTATTGTACTGGTCATGAACCTGAGGGCTTCATTTATTGTGGCAGGCCTGCTCCCCATCGGGGTCCTGATGACCTTTATTTTGATGCACCTTTTCGGGGTTGAAGCCAATGTGGTTGCCTTATCAGGAATTGCCATCGCCATCGGCGTGATGGTTGATATCGGGATAGTGGATGTGGAAAATATTCTACGTCATCTGGATATGCCGGAGAATAAAGGGATCCGCGGAAAGCAGCTGATGTCGGTCATTTACAACGCTACCACCGAAGTCAGGGACGCGGTCGTCACTTCTATTGCGACAACAGTCGTTAGTTTTCTTCCGGTTTTTGCCATGCAGGCAGCCGAAGGAAAACTCTTTCATCCGCTGGCATTAACAAAGACGTTTGCCCTGCTTTCTGCATTTATCCTCGGAATTGTAGTACTTCCGACGTTGGTGCACATTTTATTTGACATCAGATTTGACACAAAGAAAATCCGAAAAATCTGGAATGGCATCCTTATAATTGCTGGAGTTGTGTTGATGGTTGTTTTTCGTTCATGGCCAGCTTTGGCATTGATTGCCATTGGCTTGAACAATTTACACGAACCTCGCTGGCCTGAAAACAGAAAAGCATTTACAGGTTATTTCAACATTGCCATAACCGTATTTGTGGCTGTTTTCTTCCTGTCGGAAGAGTGGCTGCCTTTGGGGGCCCACAACAGCTTATTTTTCAATTTCCTCTTTGTTGCAGGTATTGTATCTGTTGTCCTGGTATTTCTCATGTCCATGGTCCACTTTTATGAACCTATCCTGCGCTGGGGTCTGGAAAATAAATGGAAATTCCTGATGCTGCCTGCCTTCACCCTGCTCTTTGGAATGCTGGTCTGGCTGGGCTTCGACGGGATTTTCGGTTTTGCTGCAACCGGGCTTGAAAAAGCAGGATGGAGCAGTTTCCGGCAGACAACCGTCTGGATGGGTTTTTCAAAGACCTTTCCGGGGATTGGCAAAGAATTTATGCCTTCACTTAATGAAGGTTCATTCCTACTGATGCCTACCAGCATGCCCCATACTGGCATTGAAAAAAATCTTGAATATGTCGAAACGCTTGACAAACGGCTTTCAGCCATTCCTGAAGTTGAAATTGCAGTCGGAAAATGGGGACGCGTCAATTCGGCATTGGATCCGGCACCGGTGCAGATGTTTGAGAATACCATCAGTTATCGTTCTGAGTATATTTTGAACGAAAACGGGCAAAGAATGCGGTTTAAAATAGATAAAAACAACAATTTTATCTTCAAAAGCGGTAGTAAGTACAGTCCTGGTAAAGAGGGGTTCAAAGCAATATCTGTGGATAGTCTGATACAGGACGATAATGGCGAATATTTCAGGCAGTGGAGGCCTCATATCAAAAAGCCTCAGGACATCTGGAATGAAATTGTGAAAGTGACCAATATTCCCGGTTTGACTTCCGCTCCAAAATTACAACCGATCGAAGCAAGGCTCGTGATGCTTTCTACAGGGATGAGGGCGCCCATGGGATTAAAAATTTATGGTCCCGACCTGGAAACTATCGAAAAGGCAGGACTGCAGTTTGAACAGACGCTGAAAGAAGTGCCGTCGGTGAATCCCTCTTCCGTATTTTACGACCGATCCGTTGGTGCTCCTTATCTCGAGATAAAACTCAACAGGGTAGCAATGGCTCGCTATGGAATGAGTGTGAGCGACGTACAGGAGATTTTGCAGGCAGCTGTAGGCGGCATGAGCCTAAGCACTTCAGTCGAAGGACGGGAACGGTTCCCGATTCGGGTACGCTATCCCCGTGAACTGAGAGACAATCCAGATGATCTGAAACGAATATTGGTCTCTGCCATGAACGGGGTGCAAATTCCGCTGGGCGAAATTGCAGATATCAGCTATACCAAAGGTGCACAAATGATCCGCAGTGAAAATACTTTTCTTGTAGGTTATGTAATTTTTGACAAAGTTGAAGGAAAAGCAGAAGTCGATGTGGTAGAAGAAGCCGCTAAAATTCTGGATCAGAACATTGCCTCGGGAACGATTAAACTAGCTGGAGGAGTTTCTTACAAATTTGCCGGCAATTATGAACAGCAGATTCGCGCGACCAAACGACTCATGATTGTTATCCCGATCAGTCTATTGATGATCCTATTGTTGCTGTTCTTCCAGTTCAAAACGTTAACAGCCTCGTTTATTCATTTTTCCGGCGTTTTTGTGGCCTTTGCCGGGGGGTTTATCATGATATGGCTTTACGGACAGGACTGGTTTCTGAATTTCTCCGTTGCCGGGATCAACATGCGCGATATGTTCCAGATTCATCCGATCAACCTGAGTGTTGCTGTTTGGGTCGGGTTTATTGCCCTATTCGGGATAGCTACAAACGACGGTGTGATCATGGGTACTTACATTCACCAGGT
>JBBQUQ010000155.1:0-2836 GCA_038212325.1 Bacteroidales bacterium | reverse complement strand
CATCTTTTTGCGAAGACCGCCCAAATCGTTCAGCAGTTTGTTGGGGTTGGCTGCTTTTAGCTCAGCAACTGTTTTAAATCCGTACTTCCGAAGGGCTGGCAACCAGGCTTCAGGCACTCCGATGGCTGCGAAAGCCTCGTCGGTATCACCAACAGGGGTGGTTTTTTTCTCCGGGCGCATTTGAGGGAAGAACAACACATCCTGAATTGAAGGCTGATTGGTCATAAACATGGTCAGCCGATCGATGCCAATGCCCATGCCCGAACAGGTTGGCATTCCGTATTCCAGGGCGCGGACAAAGTCCATATCGATGAACATGGCCTCGTCATCCCCTTTCTGCGAAAGTTCCAACTGCTGCTGAAACCGGTTTAACTGGTCGATGGGATCATTAAGTTCAGAGTAAGCATTACAAAGTTCCTTACCATTAACGAACAATTCAAACCGTTCGGTCAGTTCCGGGTTGGAACGGTGACGCTTGCACAAGGGCGACATTTCGATCGGATAGTCCATGATAAATGTAGGCTGAACCAGATGTTCCTCGCACTTTTCGCCAAAGATGGCATCGATCAGTTTGCCCTTGCCCATGGCCGGGTTGGTTTCAATGCCAAGTTCTTTGCAGACTTCGCGAAGGTCGGCCTCGGTCTTGCCATTGATGTCAATACCTGCATACTGTTTAATTGCATCTGACATAGTAAGGCGTTGAAACGGGCTTTTAAAATCGATTGACCTCTCCCCTACCTGAACGGTGGTTTGCTTATGGAGGCTGAGGGCAACACGTTCCAGCATTTTCTCCGTAAACTCCATCATCCAGAAATAGTCCTTGTATGCAACATAAATTTCCAACACAGTAAACTCGGGGTTGTGGGTGCGGTCCATCCCTTCATTGCGAAAATCTTTGGCAAACTCGTACACACCGTCAAAGCCACCCACAATCAGTTTTTTCAGATAAAGTTCGTCCGCAACCCGAAGGTAGAGTGGTATATCGAGCGCATTGTGGTGGGTAATAAAAGGCCTGGCTGCAGCTCCGCCGGGGATGGGTTGCAAAACCGGGGTTTCAACTTCGAGGTAACCCCTTTCGTTGAAAAATGAGCGCATGGTATTAATGATCTGGCTGCGTTTGATAAAAACATCGCGTATTTCAGGATTCACGATCAGGTCAACATATCGCTGGCGGTAGCGTGCCTCGGGGTCGCTGAAGGCATCAAATACCTGGTCGTCTTTCTCTTTAACGACCGGTAGCACCCGCAATGATTTACTCAGCAGTTTCAGCGATTTAACATGAATTGATATCTCACCCATCTGGGTCACAAAAACAAAACCTGTTACACCGACAATATCCCCAATATCAAGCAGTCGTTTAAAAACCGTATTATACAGGGTTTTATCTTCACCGGGACAAATGTCATCGCGCTTAATGTACAACTGGATGCGTCCGGCAGCGTCCTGCAGATCAACAAAGGAAGCAGCGCCCATGATGCGACGCGTCATAATACGGCCTGCAATGCTGATGTCCTGATAAAGACTGCTGTCAACCGGAAAATTTTTAAGAATTTCAGTGGTGCTTATATTGACTTCGTAGGCTTCGGCCGGATAAGCATTGATACCTAATTTTTCGAGTTCTTTGAGTGATTCCCTGCGGATAGATTCCTGTTCGCTCAGTTCCGGATTCATAATTTAATATTTTTTGCAAAGATATGGTTTTTGCTTTTAGGGCCGGGGGCAGACCAGGACAAAGAAACAGGCCTAACCACCAGAATACACTGCATGTTTGAAAAATTCATAAGAAGTTAGAAATACCATTGAATGACCTGAAGGTGTTCGATTTTGAGACACAAGGCCTGCAAAACCGGACATATTTTCAAAATCAGTGTTATATATTATTGAATATTAACAATATATACATTGGCACGATATTTTCGGGCTGATAAATCAACACAAGCCTATCCTTTCCAGAATTTCACATCACTTGAGTTCCGATCGCCAATATGATGACTCATTTCTTAAAAAACACTTTCCGGATTTTTCGCCGCAACCCCGGCTATACGCTCATTAACCTGGCTGGACTATCCATTGGTCTTGCCGCCGGAATATTAATCATGTTATATATTTTCAATGAACTGAGTTTTGACCGGTTTCACAAAAATGGCCATGAAATTCACCGCGTAAACATGGTTTTTGTGAATCAGGATGGCAACTTCCCTTCCTACACTATTCCTGCCGCGGTTGGGCCATCTCTTGCTTCGAATTTTCCGGAAATTAAATCATTTACCCGGCTGACAGAGGGACAGGGCGGATATTTTCTTTATAAGGAGAAACTATTTGAAGTCGATGAAATATGTTATGTTGATTCAAGTATTTTCAGCAATTTTTCGTTTGATCTTCTGGAAGGAAATCCACGCACAGCCCTGAGTGAAATTTTCTGTGTAGTGCTGACTAAATCAACTTCCAGGGCAATATTCGGTAAAGAAGCGTCAGTTGGCAAAGTGCTGAAGCTGAATAATAAAGATCAATTTGTTGTTACCGGCATTGTTGATGACCCTCCTCCAAATTCAAGCATCCGATTTCGGGCGCTTCTTTCCTTTTCATCACTTTATCGGGACAAGTCGCTGTTTATGGACTGGAACGGAGGCAACCAGTACGTAACCTACATCCGCACAGGCAGGGATTTCGATGTGGAAGCATTTGAGGCCCGGCTTACTCCTTTTCTTGATGAAAATATAAACCGCCGGATCAAGGAATCGGGCGGGCATTATGAACTCCGGGTTGAGCCATTCCTGGATATTCATCTGCATCCTTTATTCGATGACGGATCTGGTGGGAACCTGAGTAATATCCG
>JBBQUQ010000154.1:0-3094 GCA_038212325.1 Bacteroidales bacterium | reverse complement strand
ATGTTTTTCACTCAAAGGCCGCGCATGCGGATTCTGGATTATCGGAGTGATGTTGTCTGAAAAGAGGAATTCCGGATCTTATTCACGGTCAAAAATAAAGTAAAATTGATGTTCAGGATGTTGAACTGTAATCCGTTTCAGTGATTCATATGTAAACCACCCAATCCCTTCGAGTTTGTTTTGGATTAGCAGCCGGGTATTGACAGCGATGTTCATTTATTTTCTTAACTTTGTAGCAAATATCTGAATTTTTTTTGAGTTATAATGAAAAGATACCACTCCCGGTAACTTTTATTTGGTTTTCATGCGGCGGAAGTTCCTGACAAATCTGGGGTTACTCCTCTTTTTAAATCTTCTCATAAAACCCATTTGGATTTTTGGGATTGACCTGACTGTTCAGCGAAGTGTTGGGGTGTCAGAATATGGTTTCTATTTTGTGATCCTTAATTTTTCCTTTCTTTTCAACATTATTCTCGACCTTGGGATCACCAATTTTAATAACCGGAACATTGCCCAGCACAACCATTTGCTGAACAAACATTTTTCAGGTATACTGGTATTAAAACTCCTGTTCGGGCTCACGTATGTTGTCATTGCATTTATTGCCGCCATGATCCTCCATTACAATGCCGATCAAATGAGGCTGCTTGGATGGCTGGCATTCAACCAGTTTCTGCTATCGTTTGTTCTATACCTGAGATCGAATTTATCAGGTTATATGATGTTCAGAACAGACAGCATATTATCTGTTCTCGATCGCCTGCTGATGATCCTTTTTTGCGGAGTGCTGCTCTGGGGTCATGTCATATCATCCCCTTTTCGCATCGAATGGTTTGTCTATTCACAAACGGCCGCATATTCAATTACGGCAGGCCTGGCATTTCTGATAGTCGTGAAGAAAGCCCATTTTCGCAGGCTGACCTGGAACCGGCCATTTTTTTTGATGATCATGAAACAGAGCATGCCTTTTGCATTGCTGGTTTTATTGATGACATTTTACAATCGCCTTGATCCGGTTATGCTTGAACGTATGCTTCCGGAAACGACAGGGAATGAGCAGGTGGGTATTTATGCCTCCGGTTTTCGCCTGCTCGATGCTGCCAACATGATTGCCTATCTCTTTGGTGTACTGCTGGTGCCGATTTTTTCGAAAATGTTAAAAAAGCAACAATCTGTTGAGCATATGCTGAAGTTGTCTTTTACCCTGATCATAACCTTGGCCATCATTGTCGGGTTCGGGCTCTCGTTCTACAGTTATGAACTGATGGATTTACTGTATGACACACACATTGAAGCATCAACTGTTGTTTTTCGCCTCCTGATACCTGGTTTTATTGCTGTGTCAACCACCTATATTTTTGGCACCCTGCTCACAGCCAACGGGAACCTGAAGCAACTTAACTTCATCGCATTGATGGGGCTGGTTATCAATTTAATCCTGAATTATCTGTTGATTCCGTCATTGCTGGCAGCAGGTTCAGCAATTGCGAGCCTCATAACACAATTTACGATGGCGATTCTCCAGGTATTGATGGTTCAACGGATTTTTAAATTCAAGATCAATTACCGGTACCTGCTTACCCTCCTTATTTTTGCCAGCGGGGTGGTCACCTTGAATGTAGTGTCAAAATTAGTCGTCATTCACTGGGCTTTCCTGCCAGGCCAGATGGCATGGGTCGGCAACCTCGCAATAATGCTGTTTTTGTCGGTAATTCTTGCAGTTTCTCTGCGCCTTTGGAGTTTCGGGTCGCTTCTTAGGATCATCCGTGAGGACCGCTGATTATTTAGCCCTTCCATGTAACTTCCCATTGTACTTTCCGTATAATTCGTACCTTTGTCAATAATTTTGATCAGTCATTTATGTCCAATGAAATGAAAAAAGGGGAAGATTTCGACTCCTCAAACCTTGTGATTTTTCTTTACAAATGGCGAAAACCCTTATTCATAATAATGGTTATAGCGTTGGCGGGTTCAAGCTTTTTTTCCTCTTCCTGGTTTATAACGCCCAAATTCAACTCAACGGTCATCATGTTCCCGGCAAGCAGCAGTTCCATTTCCAAATCATTGCTTGATGAACAGTCGGTAAAGGGCCAGGACATCACCGCCTTTGGTGAAGATGACCAGGCTGAGCAACTGCTCCAGATATTGAACTCAAATCAGATCCGCGATCGGGTTGTTCGAAAGTTTAACTTAATGAGGCATTATGATATCGACAGCACCTCCGATATAAAGTATTCCAAACTTTTTAAGGAATATGACAACAACATCACCTTTAGGAGGACGGAATACATGGCGGTTCAGATTTCCGTTTACGATACTGATCCTCAGATGGCGGCTGATATTGCCAATACGATTGCTTCACTGCTTGATTCGGCAAAAAACAACATGATGCGCCAGCGTTCTGTCAAGGGTTTCCAAGTTGTTGAAACAGAGTATAATTTAATGAAATCTGAAAAGGATAAAATAGTGGATTCCCTGGTGATCCTGGGCAGTCTTGGCGTGAATGATGTGGAATATCAGTCGCAGGTTTATAACCAGCAGTTTGCCATTGCGATCATGAACGGCAACGCCAGGGCGCAGGCTGCCTTGCAGAAAAAGCTCGATATCCTGGGCAAGTATGGCGGTATATACATGGCATTGAAACATTCGCTGGAATTTAAAACAGAACAGCTGATCCTGCTCGAAACAAAGTATAAACAGGCAAAAGTAGATGCCGAGGAAAACCTTCCTCAAAAATTTGTTGTCAGCGATGCCTTCAAAGCAGAGCGGAAATCCTACCCGCTCCGATGGCTTATCATCATGGTGTCGACGGTTGCAGCGCTGTTCATGTCAATTATTATAATCATGGTTATGGAAAAGATTTCGGGCTACAATTCTCACAAGAAATTTCAGTTAGGACAATCATAAAATAAAATCCCGTTTATGGACAGTTTTTTCAACAGTAAAAACATTATTGGTATTGTACTTAAGTGGAAGCGTCAGTTGTTGGTGGTAATTATTGCCGCCATGCTTCTCTCTGGATTCTTTTCAAGTCCGTTGTTTATTACCCCGCTGTATAAAACCAATTGTTTATTATACCCATCCAATATATCTC
>JBBQUQ010000153.1:0-3132 GCA_038212325.1 Bacteroidales bacterium | reverse complement strand
CAGAGCTGTATTTTTCATTGACCCGAAAGGAATAATCCGTGCGATCATCTATTACCCGCTGTCGCTGGGCCGGAACTTCGATGAACTGAAAAGAGCCCTGGTCGCCATGCAGACTGCTGATAAATTCCAGGTTGCAACTCCCGCCGACTGGCGCCCGGGTGATGATGTAATTGTACCTCCAGCCGGTTCGTGTGGCGTTGCAAAAGATCGAATGGAAGCAAAAGATCCCGACGTAACATGCTACGACTGGTTTTTCTGTACCAAAAAACTGAGCAAAGAGAAGATCAACGAAAAATAAACAAACAAAAAACCCGGAACTCTCTCATGAAGTTTCCGGGTTTTTAATGCCATTTTAGTGTTCAACGCAGTTTTAACTGATGATGCAACCATAAACTTCCAGGAATAATCAATGATGTTGTTATAATTGCAAGTGCAAGGTAACAATATGGTCCGCAAAAAAAACTTTCGCTTGCGCCACAAGCATTTGCAACGCATCCTATGAGTGCAATGAAAACATAATCGGCAAACAGGACAAATGCCAAAAAACCGGAAACAAATATCAGCTTTTTCATATGTAGAATTTTATATAAAATTAATACATTCAAGGGCTCCGGCTATATACCACCTGTTGAACAATCCCAAACCTGGATGTGAGATAATTCACATAATTTACGACGGAATATGACTAATCTTGAAACAAGCCCCGAACCGACTTTAAAATGCAGCCGGTGCGATGACAAGTCTTGCGCCTCTCAGGCATTGAATCATGAGGAATTAGCTTTATTAAGCCAGAATTGCTGTGAATCAACCTTTGTTTGCAATGAAACCATCCTGAAGGAAGGATCATTCACCTCGCATATAATTTATCTTAGATCGGGACTTGTCAAAGAGTTTTCAAAAGATGATCGGGGGCAAGAGCACATTCTGCAGATAAACGGGAGAGTCTAAATAACTATTCCCGGTTGGTAAATAAGCAACACAAGCAGCTTGGTGGAAAAATTGCCGACACCCTGCTCTATTTTTCAAACAATATTTTTAACTGCAATACATTCGACCTCCCGCTTAACCGCAATGAAATTGCATATTTGATTGGCTCCAGCAGGGAAAGCGTAACCAAGCAATTGAATGATTTTGTGTCTGATGGGTTGATTAGCCTGGAAGGTCGGAAAATAAAATTACTTGAAATTGCCACGTTGGAAAAGATCAGTAAGTTTGGATGAAACTTAACTTTACTAATTGAGTATTCTCAGAACAAAGACAACCATGATAAGACTTATAGGTTATTGGAGCTTATTTCTACTTTGGATGGTAACCGCTCACGCACAAAAAGCGCCATTTTTAGTTATTCTTAAACAGGACTCAATTCCCGGGCTCCCGGGTATCCAGGCCTATGCATTTGGCCGTCATGACGGAAAATGGCTTATTATCGGGGGCAGGACCGACGGACTTCACAGGCGGCAACCCTTTGCATCCTTCGATGATGAAGGTAAAAACAAAGAACTCATGGTGGTTGACCCGGTGGCCGGAAGGAGTTGGCGAGCCCCACTGACTTCCCTCCCGGTCTCATTGCAGGAGCAACTAAGTTCAACGAACATGGAATTTCACCAGGAAGGGAAAACCCTGTATCTCGTTGGAGGCTACGGTTACAGCGCAACTTTTGATGACCACAAAACCTTTCCCGGCCTCATCGCGGTTGATCTGCCCAACGTCATGTCGGCCATCGTGAACGGCAGGCCGTTCGAAAAATTTTTCCGCCTCACCGAAGATCCGGAATTTGCAGTAACCGGCGGGCATCTTGACAAGATCAATGACATCTGGTATCTTGTGGGAGGTCAGCAATTCGATGGCCGGTATAACCCGCACGGTCCTGACCATGGCCCGGGGTTCTTTCAGCAATACACAAACGCCATCAGAAGGTTTGTCATGCATGACGATGGTCTTACCATACGGATCAATCACCTGGTCCCCATAATCGATTCGATCAACCTCCATCGCCGCGATCTCAATGCTGTTCCGCAAATATTCCCCGATGGCCGGGAAGGGCTGACAGCCTTTTCCGGTGTTTTTCAATATACTGCCGATGTGCCCTATTTAAATTGTGTGAATATCGACAGCAGTGGATCCCACGTCGACAACGATTTCAATCAATACTATAACCATTATCATTGCGCTAATTTGCCGATGTATAGCGCCTCGGAGAGAGAAATGCATACGGTTTTTTTTGGCGGCATCGCCCAGTTTTACGATAGCACAGGTGTGAGGGTTCGCAATGATGATGTGCCCTTTGTCAGAACCATCGCCCGTGTAACCAGGAACAGGGCCGGTGAAATGTCGGAGATGAAGATGAATATTGAAATGCCTGCATTCCTGGGCACAAGCGCTGAGTTTATTCCTGCCGGAAACATACCGTCTTATCCCAACGGTGTTATAAAACTGGATGAATTACCCACGGACACCACGCTTGTCGGATACATCTTCGGAGGCATCGTGAGCGCTGATAAAAATGTTTTCTGGATTAATACGGGTGAAGAGAGCGAGGCCAGCAGGCTGGTGATCCGGGTTTTTGTGGTTCGACCGGGATAATCATTTACTATCTAACTTCCCGGTTCCCTGAAATTGTCAGTTCCGGGACAAAATTTTAGCTTCCCCTTGACTCTTCTGAAGTTCAGCCATCTCTTGTTGCATTTGCAACAAGCTGGCTTTCAAGTTCTCCATCTCGGATTTTATTAATTCCAATTCTCTGGTGCGTTTTTCCAGCGCCTGAATGGCGCTGTAGGCAACACCAAGCATGTCGATGGAGTTCACTGTTGTATCGTTACCAATGATACTATAATCACACTGCTGTTCTGTACATGAAGCATGGCCAGCGGGATCACCTCCCCCACACCAATGCCAACGCCTGGATTTTGTCCATACGAATTTAACCAGACGATTATCGAAAGTATTGTAATTGCGAATTTCATCATTGTTTGGTTTTAAGCTTCTTTTAACTGTATCCGCCCCACTAACTCCATCTTTCCCAACCTCCGCTACCGATTTACCTTTGCTCCCAAAAAAGGGGTAATATGAAAACACCAAAGTCAGCGGCCATGTTTGCCAAAGTTGAAGAATGGAAGCAAAGCGGCATAAGTT
>JBBQUQ010000152.1:0-3305 GCA_038212325.1 Bacteroidales bacterium | reverse complement strand
ATCTCCTGAAAGAATGGCCGCGTTGATGTCCCATTTCTGATGCACCGTTTCCCTTCCGCGGCGCAATGGGGCATTATCCATGATATCATCGTGAAGCAGGGTGAAATTATGAAATATCTCGATGGCTGTAGCTGCTGGCAGAGCCTTGTCGGGATTGCCGCCAAAAACCTGAGCTGAAATAAGTGCCAGCAAAGGACGCAACCTCTTGCCGCCCTGCTCCAGGGTATAACTTATGGGTTGATATAATCCTGCCGGTTTCTCGTAAACAGGCAATTGCTTAAGCGAGACAGCAATCTTTTCCTGTAATTCTTCAATTGAATACATCTGTAGCAGCTATGATAAATGCATCAGGTACTCGCCATATCCACTCTTGAGCAGGGGTTGAGCCAGTTTTTGCATTTGGTTTTTACTAATAAATCCCATACGGAACGCGACTTCCTCTATACATCCGACTTTCAAACCCTGACGGGTTTCAATAACCTCAACAAATTGTGAAGCCTGATTGAGCGATGAGAATGTGCCGGTGTCGAGCCAGGCAGTTCCGCGGCTCATTACTTTAACTTTGAGCAACCCTTTTTCAAGGTAATATCGGTTAACATCGGTGATTTCATATTCGCCCCGGGCGCTGGGAGTTATATTCTGTGCGACCTCAACCACTGAGTTATCGTAAAAATAGAGTCCGGGGACAGCATAATTCGACCTGGGCAATTTGGGTTTTTCCTCAATTGAAATGGCTGTGCCCGATTTGTCGAATTCCACCACGCCATATCTTTCGGGATCGGCAACATGATAGGCGAAAATAATTCCTCCCTCAGGGTTGCGGCATTCACCCAGTAAGCCCTGCAATCCCGAACTGTAAAAAATGTTGTCGCCAAGAATCAGGGCGGCATCATCGTTGCCGATAAAAGGCGCACCAATTACAAACGCCTGGGCCAGGCCGTTGGGAACATGCTGCGCCACATAGCTGAAGCGACATCCAAGGGATTTCCCGTCACCCAGTAGTTTTTCAAAGTTCGGTAGATCGTAAGGTGTCGAAATAATAAGTATCTCGTTGATCCCGGCCATCATCAATACCGATAAGGGATAGTAGATCATTGGTTTATCATAAATGGGCATAAGCTGTTTGCTGACAGCCAGGGTGAGGGGATGCAAACGTGTTCCGGACCCACCGGCAAGAATAATACCTTTCATGACTACGATATTTTATACTACGATGAAGAATAATTCAACACTTGAGCCTCCTCCGAAAAGTCAATAAAAAAGAATAGACACCCCCCGCCATTGGCGGGGCCAAGACACCAATTTTCGTATAATATTGTATATCAACATATTGAAATTGGTGAGATTTGGTGTTTTTGTGACACTTCGACAGGCCTGTTTGCAAGATGGCAATCAGGCAGGCTCAGTGCATCGCTTGGTGTCAAATAATTAGTTTTCGGAGTGGACTCACACTTTGATATTAAAATGATTATAATGGTAATTACACAATTGTAAGCCATCATTTGTTGTTCTCTTCAGGATCTGAACCATGCTCAACATCCTCCCCGTCATATATTTCGATGAAAGGTTCAGCTTTAAATGCTTTGGTTACCAGGTGTTTGTCGAGAACAAGCAGCAATGAGGGCAACACCATCATGTTGAAGAACATGGCAATAAGGAGCGTGGATGAAACCAGCATTCCCAGTGCCTGCGTACCACCAAATCCTGAAACCATGAATACACTGAATCCAAGCACCAGCACAATCGAGGTGTAGATCATACTGAATCCGGCTTCACGCAGCGCGTTGATGGTCGATAGCCCAATGTTGTTGCCGGTAATTTTCAGTTCGTGCCGGTATCGTGAAAGGTACTGAATGGCATTGTCAACAGAAATTCCCAGTGCTATGCTGAAAACGATAATAGTGGACGGTTTAACCGGAACTCCGGTAAAACCCATAATAGCAGCAGTGATTACAAGGGGTACGATGTTGGGTAGCATCGAAACGACAATCATTCTCGCACTTGAAAACATCAGTGCCATCAGCAGCGAAATAAAGGCAATCGCTATGAGCACACTCTGGAACAAATGCTTGATCAGGAATTCGGTTCCTCGGGTATAAACTACGCTGTTTCCGGTTATTTTGACATCGAACTTGTCGGCAGGAAATATTTCGGCAACTTTTGGTCTGATGCTGTCAAGCAAATGCATCATTTCTTTGGTGCCGATGTCAGCCATCTGGAAACTAACCCTTGTGTATTGCTGCGTACTATCAATAAAAGAGTTTAAAACCCCTTTCTGCCCGGCGTTTGTTCTGGGGAAATAGGAGAACACGAAATTGCGTTCCTGTGAATTCGGAAGCGAGTACATGTCCGGGTTCCCATTGAAATAAGCCTGTTTGGCAAACTTGGCAAGTTCTGCAACCGAAAGTGGTTTCGAGAATTCCTTATTTTTCAGAACCTCATTTTGCAACTCGTCTATTTTTTCGATGGTGCTAAGGGTCATTACTCCTTTTTTCTTTTTGGTATTGACTGAAATCTCAAAAGGCATTACACCGCCAAACTGTTTCTCGAAGAACTTCAGGTCTTTGTAGATTATGTTGTTTTTACTGATGTCATCAACAACTTTTCCCGAAGTCTGCAACATCATCGTCCCTGCAATTCCGAAAACAAGCAAGATACCGGCAATGATAAAGATGGTCTTTCTGCGGAATTGAATCAGATAGATAATTTTATCGAGTACTTTACTGAAAATCCTGTTATCAAGATGAGCCAGATGCTTTTCAGTCGGAGGCTTCATAAAGCTGAAGATAATGGGCAGCAAAAGGATGCACAGAATGTACTCAAGCATGATGCTGATGGAAGCAATAATACCAAATTCCCGGAGCAATTGGTTCGAAACAAGGATAAATGCTGCGAAACCTGCGGCGGTAGCAGTATTTACCATCAGGGATGCAAACCCGATCCGCTGCACAACACGCGACAATGCCTTGATTTTATTCCCGTGTAAACGATACTCCCAATGGTACTTATTTAGAATGTAAATGCAGTTTTCAATGGCAATGATGACGATAAGTGATGGAATAATCCCCGTGAGGATACTTATCTGGAAGCCAAACAGTCCGATCAGCCCAAGGGTAAATATTATACTGACTGCAACAACAACCAGTGAACTGAGCACCACTTTATAGGAACGGAAAAAGAGAAAAAGAATGATTGCCGCGATGATAATTGAAAGTACAACAAACAAAAACAGTTCATTTTTTATTTTCCTGTCCATTACCGACCTGATGTAAGGAAGGCCTGAATAGTGAAGCTGATGCCCGGTC
>JBBQUQ010000151.1:0-3369 GCA_038212325.1 Bacteroidales bacterium | reverse complement strand
TGCCCGGTATAATCGAAAGCCCATTCGGTTTTACAGGCCGGGCAGGCATCGAACAGCGGGTCGGGCAGCGCGCCGTTTTCGGCCAGGAATTTCGAAATGGAATAAGCAGGCTTATAAAATTCAACAATGTATGGATGCTGCTTCACCTGCCGGTAGATGGTTTCGTACAGCGAAATCCGGCTGAATAATTTTTCGGAAGTTGCCTGGCAATGATGCAATTCGTAATTGCGTCCGAGTTGTGTTTTGAAGATATCATTTTTGGTCCATCCTTTATCGATCGCAAACTGCGCCATTTCCGGCAGGCCATCAATGTTCTCCTTGTCAATGACCATGCGCAGGTTTACCGGCAATTCGTTCTGCAGGCAGGCATCGATTCCTTCCACAATTTTCTCAAAAGTGGCTCCGCCCCCTTTGAGGAAGCGGCGTTTATCATGAACATGACCCTTGCCATCAAGTGTGACCTGGATTTCGCGTATAGGGGCATTCTTTAAAATGTTGATATAATCCACCAGCGAATAACCATTCGTTACAAAGCAGACTTCCAGGTTTGCGGTATTGGCACGTTTGATCAGGTGGGCAATCAACTCTTTTTGTTTCGGAGAATTCAACAAAGGCTCACCGCCGAATACAGTCAGGTATTTTCTGCGTCCTGCGAATTCACGGTTAATGTAGTTGTAGAATGCATCTATCACCGCGGTTGTCAGTTCGTGCCTGGTATTGGCATATTCATCCTGGTAACAATATGTGCAGGCAAAGTTGCAACTGTAGTTCGGGACAAAAAACAACTGTACTTCATCCTCGTCCCGGGCATCGATGAAATCCAGGTATTTGCTGCGAAACAGCCGTTCTTCTTCTTCATCATCCACGAGGTATCCCTGTGCAGTGAGGCTTGCACGAAATTCCTCCGGAAGGTCTCTGCCCTCCAGTAAATCATGAAGCATCGTACCTTCTTCAGGATCTAAAATATCAGCAGTACCGCTCAGCAGATTAACGATAAAGAAGTTGTCTGACCCGGTAATCCTGGAAAAGATATTGTGTTTTGAATAAATCATTGTATCAGTACTTCCTAGTCGTGGCAGCCCACAACGGTCTTCGAGGTTTTGGCACAGCATTGAGCGACTTTCCGGGTCGTTGTTTTTTTTACTTCAATCTTTTTTTTCACCAAGCTTTTCATAATATCGATTTTAGTTTTTAAGAATGTTCTTTATCTGTAACAAAGATAACCATTGTCAGTAATTACGGCAAATATATTAGCTGCTTAGTGCCCGCATCCACAAGCCTCTTTTTTACCGGCAATGGTAAAACTGGCAACTTCGGCATTTCCCTTAGCATAGGGAGCAGATTCTTCGATAATTTCGACTGAGGTGAACCCTGCTTTTTGCAGGTGCTGCATATATTCGAAACGGGTAACTGACCCTGCCCAGCATTCCGCCACAGCCGCCGGATCATTCCTGTATTTGTCAGCAATGGCTGTTGTGGCATAAATATCGCTGATCACAAACCGTCCGCCCTTCTTCAGGATGCGGTAAATCTCGTTCCATACAGCCTGTTTATCGGCAGCATGGTTGAGGGTACAATTGGATATGACCAGATCAGCCATATTATCAGCAAGATCAATCTTTTCAAGTTCACAGCGTATAAAACTGACATTGGATACCCCGAATTTTTCGGCATTGCGACGCGCTTTTTCAAGCATCCCGTCCGAGATGTCAATACCGTAAACAAACCCGGTTTCACCTACCGACTCGGCCATGCGCAGCACATCCGTGCCCCTGCCGCTACCCAGGTCAACGCATATCTCACCGGTTTTTGGCTCGGCATAATTGATTGCGCCACCGCAGGAAAGGCAGCATTCTGATTCGGCCAGTTCGCTGTACCTGGTGTTTATTTCTTTTATTTCCATTGAATTGTGAATTTTGTAATGGTATTTTTAATCCTGCGTTAACACTACTTTTCCGTTTTGCAAAAGTAAACAATAATTTATTATGAATCGCATAAATATCACTATTTTTTTTAGTTGATCGATAATTTTAGTGGTTTTACCGCACTTTAACCCCTTTCTTCCCCAATTTCAATATAAGCATCCGCCCCATGATTCTTGGTGTAACGCTGTGGGTATTAATTTCGGTGAGCTCCACAATAGCTGATATTTGGCGTTGGAGGCGCAATCGTCATGATTGCACTGAACCTTCCGAAAATTTTCACCTTGCGAGCCAGGGCAGCTTAAAACTCGGGTTTCAGAAAGATGAAGCGCGGCAAAGGATAATGCCAAATTCAGGCACTACATCGAAAAATCACACTGGGATATCATTGTCATCGATGAATGTCATACCGTTGCAAATGTCGATAGCCAGCGGGGCGACCTGGCACAGTTTCTCTCTCAACAATGCGATGCACTGGTGCTTACTTCTGCGACACCGCATAATGGACGGAAAGAATCTTTCGCCAACATCATCCGGATGATTGAACCTACCGCCATCCCAAGAAGCGGGGAATACAACAAGGCAGATATTGAACATACCTTAAAGAGAACATCAAGCGTGATTTCAATTTACGTGAGGAGACGATCGCTTTTTTCCATGGCAGCTTATCTGATGTGGAGCAGGAAGCCATGATCGATGATTTCGGCAAAAAAGACAGTGAGGTCCGGATCATGATTTGCTCAGATGCTGCATCCCAGGGGGTTAACCTGCATTTTTTCTGCAACCGGATGATCAATTACGACATTGCATGGTCGCTGATTACCCTTGAACAACGCAATGGACGCATTGACCGTTACGGCCAAAAGAAAACACCATTTATATATTACCTTGTTGCCGAATCGGATGTTCATGGCCTTAAAACATTTTTGCCATTTTTGCAATTGTTTCCTGCAAACAAGCTGAAGAAAAGACACCGAACACGGTCAAACGGGCATGAAAACAGATTCAACAATGTCCTGTTGTGCCAATAAAGACGGGATATTTCTTCACATCTCCTCAGGGTACGACAACCCGCATAAGGTGCTGATGGAGCTAAAAATGGCTTCTATGATGTTCATGGACAAAGATGTGATCGTTTATATCGATATTAAAGGGGTTGAAATGTTGGTTAAAACCTCAAAGGATATGAAATTCAATGATTTCCCCACGCTCTTTGAGCTACTATATATTCTTATCTTAATTTAATTTAAATAAGCTATCTTTACTGCCATAAAAATGGAAGAAAATTACTCTTTGATAGTTAAAAGTATCCGCCCCACCAACCCCATTATCGATTCTTACGCAGAGAGCCAACTTCACTTGCGGGAACATTATTCCCTGATCCTGTTCAGGAACAGATGAGCATGAGGACATGAGGCGGATAAAAAGAATGGAACTTTCCTGAAAG
>JBBQUQ010000150.1:0-3705 GCA_038212325.1 Bacteroidales bacterium | reverse complement strand
AACCACCACCAGTACATCACTAAGGCCCAGCGAAAGGATCTGCCCGTAAATCGGTTTTCCGGCCGACCCCGAGGGCTCGCCATCGTCGTTGGTGCGGTAAGTCCTGTTTCCCAAACCCAGGCTATATGCATAGCAATGATGGTTGGCATCATGGTAGTCTTTGCGCAAGGCCTCAAGTTGCGCTTTTACCTCATCTTCCGAGGAAACAGGGATTGCAACAGCCAGGAATTTGCTGGCCTTCTCCCTGAAAATCGCCCGGGATTCACCTGCAATCGAATTATAGGAATCTCTTAAAACTTCCACGGCAGCGAAGTTACTTTTATTTTTAATTTCGTGGAATGGAACCGGCACGCTGTTTAGTAAAAAACCTTATCCGTGATTTTCACCGGAAACTTACCGGTATCTACCCCGACCAGGAGGTCAGGCAATTTATCTATATTCTTTTTGAAGAATACCTTGGATGGGATAAAGCCAGGGTTCACCTTTCTCATGATGCCGGAATTCCCGAGAAGACGGCCGACTTGTTCAACCTGGCGCTAGAGGAATTGTACACCGGAAAACCTATACAATATATAATAGGGAAGACCCGGTTCAATGGGTGGGTGCTGAAGGTAGACTCAAAAGTGCTGATCCCGCGGCCTGAAACGGAACAACTCACTTCAATCATTAAAGCAGGGTATCCTGAAAAACGGGGTTGGCCGGATTCTGTCCTTGACATTGGCACCGGGTCGGGCTGCATCGCCATTGACTTGAAAAAACATTTTTCCCAGGCGGTAGTGACAGCTATGGATATCTCTGTCGGGGCATTAATAACCGCTGAACTGAATGCCCGGAATAACCATTGCGTAATTTCTTTCTTCCATGGTAACATCCTCGACCAATCGACATGGCCCGACCTGGGTAAATATGATCTCATCGTCAGCAATCCGCCGTATGTGATGGAGCGGGAGAAATTACAGATGCACCGCAATGTTGTTGAATTTGAACCGGCCGTGGCGTTGTTTGTGGAAGATCAATACCCACTGGTATTTTACAAAGCTATTGCCGGATTTGCTGCCGGCCACCTTGTTGCCCGGGGCCGATTGTATTTTGAAATCAATGAACAGTTTGGAAACGAAGTTTGTGAACTCATGCAATCTTCAGGATTCGAAAATATCGCACTGCAAAATGATTTTCATGGGAAGGAGCGTTTCGTCTCCGGCAGCCTGAATCAATAGTGCCGCTCTCCGAAAATTGCTGTGCCGATCCTTACCATGGTGCTGCCCTCATCAATGGCGATCATGTAATCGCCCGACATTCCCATTGAAATAACCTTGAACGAATCCTCGTCCTTAAAATAAAGCTCTTTTAATCTGATAAAAGATTCATGCAAGGCTTTAAATTCTCGTCTGACCAGTTCCTGGTCGTCCGTAAAACTGCTCATTCCCATTACGCCGGTTATCCTGATGTACTTCAAGGCCAGGTAAGTTCCTGATTCCATTATCTCTTTTGCTTCAGCGAGTGAAAGGCCAAACTTTGTCTCTTCAGTAGCAATGTGAAATTGCAACAGGCAATCAATTATCCTGTTATGTTTCATCGCCTCCCTGTTGATCTCTTTCAGCAGATTTACACTGTCGATGCTGTGGATGAGGCTGACAAATGAGGCCAGGTATTTTACTTTGTTTGTTTGCAGGTGCCCGATAAAATGCCATTCTATATCAGAAGGCAACTGCAACCTCTTACTGGCCATTTCCATGGCCTTGTTTTCGCCAAATATGCGCTGGCCTGCTTCATACGCTTCCATCAGCGCACTGACAGGCTGCATTTTCGACACGGCGATCATGCCAACATGCCCGGGAATGATTCCTTTCAGCCTCAGTATATTGCCGGCGATATTCATGCGGAGGTTTTTTGTACTTAACAAAAATACACATTTGAGTGCACGGTTCTTAGGCTTACCTTTGCATTTTTTAACAATATGAAGAAAATCCTATCCTCATTTATCAGGCAAACCCTCTTCTGGATCCTGTTTTTCAATTTAACCAGGCTGATTTTTGTTCTTTATTATCTGAACATTATCCTTGTTGAAAAGATACGGTTCACCGAAATTATCGGAGTGTTCTTTTATTCTTTCAAACTTGACCTGGCCACAGCATGCTATATCCTGGTCATCCCTTTTGTTATTCTTGCCGTGCAATCCTTCCGGAGCCCGGGATGGCTGAATACGGTCAACAAAATATACACCGCCATTGCAATAGCCGGTTACACCCTGACTGCAACAGGCGAAATGGGAATATATGCGGAGTGGAAGACGAAACTGACATATAAGGTGATAAAATACCTTAGTCATCCTGGCGAGATCTTCAACTCCGCTGAAACGGGAACATTCTACCTGCTTGTAGCCCTTTTTATTCTTATTTCTGCGGGGGCCATAACGGCATATGTAAAACTGTTTTACATGAACCTGGTAAATGTTACCCGGAACGTATTTTTTTCGATTGCATTTATCGTGATCACGCCCGGCTTGCTTTTTATGGGATTGAGGGGAGGAGTGCAGCAAATTCCGATCAACCAGAGCCAGTCGTATTATTCAGACCATAATATCCTGAATATCGCCTCTGTAAATAATGCATTTAATCTTTACATAAGTATCTTCGAGAACCTGAAAAACTTCGATCATGATCCTTATGTGTTTATGGATCGCAAACTGGCGGCAGGAATCATGGCAAATCTTTATGCTGTTCCTGCCGACTCCTCAGCGGCCATTCTAAAAACCGACCGGCCAAATATCGTCCTTCTGATCCTGGAAAGCTGGTCGGCCGACTTAATCGAGGACCTTGGCGGCGAACCGGGAATCACTCCTGAATTTAAAAAGCTGGAAAAGAATGGAATCCTGTTTAACCAGGTTTATGCTTCCGGAGCGCGCTCGGAGCAGGGCATGGCATCAATTTTCGGAGGATTTCCGGCACATCCTATCAGCTCAATCACTGTTCAGCCCGACAAATTTGTTAAATTGCCCAGTTTGGTTAAGGTGGTGGAAAATGCCGGTTACAGTTCTGCATTCTATTTTGGAGGACAGCTTATTTACGGCAACATCAAGAGCTACATCATTTTCAATGGGTTTGATAAAATCATGGAGGGCGACAACTTTCCAGCAAGTATGCCACAGGGAAAACTGGGCATTCATGATGAATATACCCTGGGTTACATGGTAAATGACCTTGGTGAAAGGAAACAGCCTTTCTTTGCAGCTCTGTTTACCATGAGCACCCATTCGCCATGGGATCAGCCATTTAATAAACCCCTGAATTGGGGAGATAATGAACATGATTACATCAATGCGGCATATTATACGGATCACTGCCTGGGGGAATTTTTCAGAAAGGCAAAATCAACTCCATGGTATGACAATACCCTGTTTATCATTGTTGCCGACCACAGCCATAACTCATACCGGAACTGGCATCCGCATTCAAGGGAGTATCATAAAATTCCATTGATGTTCTATGGCAATGTTATAAAAGAAAATTACCAGGGTACAATTTGCCATAAACTGGGAAACCAGCATGACATTGCGGCAACACTGCTGAAACAACTCAATTTGCCGGCCGATAGCTTTCACTACAGTAAAGACCTGTTAAACCCATGTTCTGCCGAATTCGCCTATTATACAACGGAAGACGGCGTTGGCTGGATAAGACCCAACGGATACTTTACTTATGATAA
>JBBQUQ010000149.1:0-3742 GCA_038212325.1 Bacteroidales bacterium | reverse complement strand
CGACAAAAGCTCCATCTGTTGCCTGAGTTTATAAATATCTTCCTTTGCTTCAAGAATATTGTTGTCGTCGATCATGATCTTCCCGCTGACCTTTAATTCGGGGTACAGGTCGGTAAGCCTGTTCAGGCACTTCAGCAGGGTTGTTTTTCCGCATCCTGAAGGCCCCAGGATGACCGTGATTTTGTTCCTGGGAATATCAATGTTGATATTCCTGAGAATCTGTGTTTTCCCGGCATAGACATTCAAATTCCTGATTTCTATTTTTGTATGCTGCTCCATTCCATATTCCTGCTAAAAGTTGATTTTAGTTTTGTGGTATCGCTTGCCAAGTCCCCGTGAAAACAAACTTACGAGCAATATGATAAGTGTAAGTACCAATGCTGACGCATAAGCCCGGTTCTGAACTTCGGCAACCGGTGAAGAAAGTTGAAAGAAAATTGACAACGGCAGCGTTGCAACCGGTTCGAGCAAGCCATTCGGAAGATGATCGGTATAGCCTGCTGTGAACAGCACGGCAGCAGCATCGCCGATTCCGCGGCCGAAGGAGAGTAAAACAGCCGTGATGATACCGGAAACCGACTGGCGCGTAAATATTTTAAAGGCGATTTCCGACTTGTTCGAACCCAGTGAATACGCCGCCTCCTGCAATCCGATCGGCACAGTGCATAAAATCTCATCCATCGACCGGATCATGATCGGGAGGATAAACAGGGTAACGGTCAGAATTCCGGCTAAAAGTGACGTCTGCAATCCAAAAAAAATCATCAGGGAAAATCCGAAGGCCCCGTAAACAATCGATGGAATCCCCCAAACCAGGTCGAGCAGGAACCGCATCACGCTGATCACCCTTTTATGCCGGATCAGGAATACATTGAGATAAAGCGCAACCGGCAGGCCGATGATGAAGGCCAGCACGGTGGCGCCAAAGGCAAGGGCAAGGGATCCCAGGATTGCATTCAGGATACCGCCCCCCTTTCCATAATAGTAGCCGCCCTGGGGAACCTGTGTGAGCATTTCCCAGGAAATGGATTTTAATCCCTTTTCAAAAATGCTGTAGATGATGATGGCAAGTATTGCAAGGATGAAATAGGTTGCCAGTATCATCAGCAACTTGAAAATCTTCTCTTCTATTTTTTGCGACCTTTTCAACGCTTAATATTTGTTATATCTGACGATAAAAAAATGCATGACCAGATTGAAAAAGAGGGAGACAACGAGCAGGAGCAATGCTGCAAACATCAATGCAGAATCGTATTTGGGAATTGACAGCATCTCCCCGTAATTGTTGGCGATCAATGCAGGCAGTGTGTACCCCGGATCAAATACGCTCTTTGGCAGGCGCACCACATTCCCCACCACCATCAGTACGGCCATGGTTTCTCCAAATGCCCTGGCAAGTCCAAACCCGAAAGCCGCAATAATACCAGGCAACGCTTTTCGCAAAAGCACATGTTTGATGGTTTGCCATTGGGTTGCCCCCAGCGACAAGGTTGCCTCTTTCAATTCCGTGGGAATTGCCCTGAAAATTTCAATCATGATATTCAGCACAAACGGGATGATCATGATCGACAGTACAAATGATGCAGCCAGGATGCTGTACCCCATCGTTTTAATCTCCAGCCAGGGTCCAAGATACCGGGAAATAAACGGTATGATTACCAGGATACCCCACAAACCATAAACCACTGAGGGGATACCCGCCAATATGTCGATGGCCGGATGCATGATCCGGAGAAAGTATTTTTTTGTATACTGGGTAACATAAATTGCCGTTAGCAGGCAAACCGGGGCGGTGATCAGCATGGCCACAAGTGTCACCCATATGGAGCCAACGATAAAAGGATAAAAACCGAATTTGCCTGCAGATGGCTTCCATGTTTTGGAAAATATAAGGTCGAACAGGGAATGATCATACAGCAGCATAACTGATTTCAGGTATAGGCCAAGGAACAGCAGGAATGGCAGAAGAGCCACCAGCAGCAGGCTGATGATCATCCATGTGGAATTAACAAAATGACGCTGCTCCCGGTTAAGAAGATGCATGTTAGTTCAGCTTTTGCAGTTCAACAGCTACCTGTTCGGGTTTTATGGTAACATATCCGGCTTCATTGACAAACTTTTGTCCATCAGACAACACCCACCTTAAAAACGTTTGAATCAGCATGTTCCCGGGTTTGCCACCTGAAACGAAATATAGGTCGCGGGCGGGCGGCGATGGGTATTTCCCATCGTTAATAGCCTTCATGACGAGGTCCATGCTGCCGTAAAAGTTTTCATCCGGGTCTATGACACCATTTTCATTCAAGTCAATCGGTATGACATCCAATCCCTGGTAGATTTTACGCGTTTGCATTTCGTACACAAAACCCAGGTTATTAAACCCTATTCCTTCGGGCGAGCGTCTCACGGCATCAGCCACACCCGGATCGCCATTGACGCCAAGCCCCAGCAGATCTTCCTGCTTTTTGCCATTCAGGTATTTTGCCCACATATCGGCTGCACCGCAAGCATCGGACCGTGTAAATGCCTGAATGTCAACTTTTGAATTGTTGCCAACAGCCTGTCCCCAGGTTGTCATTTTACCGCTGACAAAAATATCAAAAAGTTTCTGCCTTGTCAACCCCTTTTTCTTAAGCTCGGCCAAAACCGGGTTATGTGCATTAATAGTGGGCAACACGGCATCCTTCGCCACCGCGATCCACCAGGCGCCTTTAGCTTGTTCTTCAGGGCTCACAGATTTTGAATACATTCCCAGGTCTACCATTCTTGACAACGCATCCGTCATTCCTTTGCCGGCCCCACCGGCAGAAACATTCACGGTCACGTTGGGATGCAATTTCTGAAACTCCTCAGCCCACTTGACCGCGAGGGGATAGAGTGCAAAAGCGCCTGAAAGCGTGATCTTGCCTTTCAGGGTGTCAGAGCCTGCCCCGGAAGCTTCCTTTGACGAATTGTTGCATGAGGTAAGCCCTAACAACCCGATAAAACCACCCATAAGAACAAATGCAGCAACTTGATTTTTCAATTTCATGACACAAGATTTTGTAAGAAGTAATTTATAATATCCTCCACGCTGACTCCTTCAGCTTCTGCCTTGTAGTTCCTCACGATGCGGTGCCTGAGTACCGAAGTGGCAACTGCCCGCACATCTTCAATATCGGGTGAATATTTCCCGTTGAGCACGGCATGACATTTTGCCCCTAGAATCAGGTATTGCGAAGCTCTTGGTCCGGCACCCCAGGTGAGATATCCATTGGCCCACGGATTGGCTTTGGCTGTTTTTGGACGTGTTGCAAAAACCAGGTTGACAGCAAAGTTGAAAACATTATCAGGAACAGGCACCTTGCGGATGAGATTCTGGAAGAAGAGAATCTCTTCCGCCGACAAAACAACGGAAGGGGTCACCGTTTTTTCAGTGGTGGTAGCCTTTACAATGCGTATTTCTTCTTCAAAAGAGGGATAATCGAGCCAGATATTAAACATGAACCTGTCGAGCTGAGCCTCAGGCAAGGGATAGGTGCCTTCCTGCTCGATGGGGTTTTGCGTGGCCAGCACGAAGAATGGCTCGTCGAGGGTATACCTGGTCCCGGCAACTGTAACCGCTTTCTCCTGCATGGCCTCGAGCAGCGCCGATTGAGTTTTGGGCGGCGTGCGGTTGATTTCATCAGCCAGGATGAAATTGGCAAAGACAGGCCCCTTGATAAAACGAAAATGCCGGTGTTCATCGAGGATCTCGGTGCCG
>JBBQUQ010000148.1:0-3944 GCA_038212325.1 Bacteroidales bacterium | reverse complement strand
CTGGTTTATTGGATACCATTACTTCCTTTTTTAGGATTTCTGGTTAATGGCCTTGCCAGGAAATCGATGTCAAAAAAGCTCATCGGCATTATTGCTTGCGGAGTTATTTTTCTCTCTTTTTGTCTTAGCGTTTTTATTTTCCTGGATGCCTCAAAAGAAGGATTTGTTGCTCATAACATAAATTATTTCCCCTTCATTAGCTTTGATAATTTTAGCATTCCCTTCGAGTTCCAGGTGGATCAGCTTACATCGGTTTTTCTTTTGATAATTACAGGTGTTGGTTTTCTCATCCACGTCTATTCCACGTCCTATATGAAGGAAGAATCACAATCCGGGTACGGCCGCTATTTTTCCTACCTCAACCTTTTTGTTTTTTCTTCCAAAGAGTCGCATTTTTGGAATCTGTACTGGCACAAAAGGATGTTGTCATTTCCGAAAAGGATGTTGCCATTTCCGAAAAGGATATTGCTATTTCCGAAAATTTGCAAGTTTCATTTTTCTCCTGACCAAGAAGCACCTCAAGGAAAATATTTGTATCGAATAAATAATCCATTAACGCAGTTCGTTAATTTTATGCAGCAATTCGACCGAAGTATATTGGTTATTATGCAATATTCTTGTAGTCTCTTTCCACATGCAAAACAAAACACCCGGATTGTTTAGGCAGGGCGTCCCATAAAAGAAGCGAATTGCCAATATCAGAAGGCCAGGGCAATGGAGAACTTCTCCATCACGTTGTCCTGGGATTTTTAAAATCGGCATTAGCCAGGTCATTGCCTTTGGCTGCCGCACGAAGGTGGGCGGTCTTAACATACCTGATCCCATCGCACGTATCGGTGTCGCGGTTGTAAGTTGCATGAACAAGTTTCTTCCGATTCCATGAGGCAAACATATTCCGGCGGAGAAGCTTTAAATCTGAATGAACCCGAAGGGCACCGGTTCCTAAAGGAGGGTGCATTTAGAGAAAATCTTCAGTGACTGGCTCAAGTACCGGAACTTCACTGGTCACTTCTGCCGTGGTTTTTTCTTCAGAAGCCACGAAAGCAGTAGTATTGCCCAGGATATAATCGGCGGCTTTTTCTGCCCTTGCAGCAGCCAACATGACCCATTTCTGGTTGTCACGGAGCGCCGATGCCCATCCCTTGATGTAAGCGGCTGAGTTGCGGATGATGCCCTGCTCATCAAAATCGGCCTGTTGGAGTTGAATACATGGTAGAATTTCAGCAGGAACATCTTCTTTGTTTCGCCGGTGATTTCGTCCTTTTCGACCGAACTCTTCCAGAATACTACGATGGTGGACTTTTCGCCCTTGCGAACCTGTACGCCATTGGCACGGATCTGTTGAAATGTGCCATATACACGGCTCTTGTAAGGATCGCAAGAAAGTACCAGTCGATTGAATGGCTGCATAGATTTGTGAATTTTGAATCGCATCAAAAAATATCCTGTTCTCCTAAATGGCTGGATATCCAACGTTTACCTTGCAGGTACAAGGTGTCTATCACAGAGGGGTCATTGGTGGTCCCAATAGTTTTCATTTCACGGTAAGCACCTTTGCATTTTTCCACAACAACAATACTGGTAGTGCCTGAACGGTTTTTCTTTTTACGGATAAACATGCGCTAATGTAGGCCATTTAAGTGTCGAAGTCAGGAGCAGGATCGAATCAAGTGATGTTTTTTCAATGTCATCGAGTATAATCCACGGTTCCCATTCTCCGTTTTCTCTGACCTTTTGAAGGTGCTGATAATATAAGGCTTTATGATTGATGATATAACGACTCAAATAAAGAATGGGCAGGTTTAACAGAGCGTTTTGAACGAGATACAGGATATTAATGATCCTTTTTCATTAGTTTAATTTGACCACACATCTTCTTGAAGATCAATTATGTGAGAGGATCAAATATTGTCGACCGGCACGGATCAATTTGTACGGCCTTGTGAATGGTGAACATCATTCTGACGATTTCCGAATAAAAAAGCAGTTGAAATTCTGCAATTTTCCTATATATTTGCAAGAAACTCATCAAATATTTCCTTCCTCAGATGTCATCTATCAGCGAAAACATATTTCCGGTGTACAATGAAATACTGGACAGAACAGCAAAAGAGACATTATTAAAGCAGCGATCGAAGGTGATCTGGCTTACGGGTTTATCGGGAGCCGGAAAGACTACCCTTGCAAAGCATATCGAAAAGGCATTGTTCGAAAATGGATACCTCACCCAGGTTCTTGACGGGGATAACATCAGGACAGGAATTAACAACAACCTGGGGTTTTCTGACATTGACCGTTTTGAAAATATCCGCAGAATCGCTGAAATTTCAAAATTGTTTATCAACTGCGGTGTCATAACCATCAACTGTTTTATTAGTCCCACCGAAGATATCCGTGAGATGGCCCGCCGCATTATCGGCAAGGAGGATTTCATTGAAATTTATGTCAATGCCCCGTTGCAGGTTTGCGAAGACCGCGATGTGAAAGGGCTCTATTCACGCGCCCGCCTGGGAGAGATTAAGGATTTCACCGGAATTACTGCGCCCTTCGAAACACCGGAAAACATCGATATCGAAATCCGCACTGATTTATTCTCGATTGAAGAGTCGGTTAAGAAAATATTGGAAATTATCCTTCCAAGAATCGAATACAGGTAATATCCGCCCTCCTATCTGGTGATTTTCCGGAATTGGTTTTGTTTTAAATCCTGGCCTGGCCCGCAGTTATGCCAGTTTTGACGGAAACTGCTGTCAGTTGACAGGATAATCGAACAAACAGCGCACGGAAAATGCATTTTCTCTTCCGGAAGAATAGTCCGAAACCGATTGCACTTCGCTGTTCACTCCATGCAATTTGACCTTCGATTGAACTGCCGGTTCAGAGGTCCAGAAAAACGTCGCGGAGAAACCAGGCAGATAGAACGACCATAAACTGTTGTTCTGGTACAAAACACCACCTGGAATTGCATGAAAGCCTCCAGGGCCCTGGTTCTTCAGTGCCGTTCCGGCAATTGACTGTCCGCCATAAAAATTGAACAACGCCATCCATTCCGCATCTGATGGCACGTGCCATCCCGGCGGACATAATCCTTGTCCACCCAACGCCGGATCATGCCTCATCAACTCATCCCACTGGTACACCCCCCCCGTTTGCTGGCAATTAACAGCGAAATTATTGAGGCAGTATTTTTCATCTACGCAATTATCAGTCTGCTGGACAGATGAGTTTTTCATTGCCCCAAAGTTCAGATTGCCAGCCATCCAGCATTGATTTCCAATTTTAACCGTCGGGTAATCGCGGCCATCGCGAATATCGGTGAATGCCGACAATCCGCAATTAACGGGAGCCGGAACCTGGTTGATGATGGCCAGGCTGCTGGTTCCAGTGCACAATCCTGCAGTTGTGTAGGTATATGTAACAAGATGAGTTCCCTGACCGGCCATAAGCGGATCAAATATATAACTGCCATTGACTGCGTTAATCCCGGGCCCTGAATAAACTCCGCCCAGGGGAAGCCCGCCACGAAGTTTAAATGGCTTTGCATTGGTTGAGGTCACAACATCGTTGCACGCTGAAATACTGACCACCGGGGCAACGTTAACCGCCGCAACCAGGGAACTCGTTGCAGGATTTCCGGCGGTGCATGACAAATTTGCGTTCAGTTCGCAGGAGACAACGTCATTCACCTGGGGCTGACAGGTGTATGTGTCGGAATTGGTTCCTGCGATGATCCCGTTAACCCTCCAGATATATTGAGGGGCACTCCCGCCATTCACAGGCACAGCAGTATAGGTAACAGACAGGCCGGAGCAAACCGGGTAGGATGGATTCGCAGATATGCTGACGCTGACCGCAAAAACAGGATTCACCGTCATGGCAACCGGGTTCGAGGTGGCCGGGCTTCCGGTCGAGCACACTGCACCGGAGGTGAGTTCGCAGGTGAT
>JBBQUQ010000147.1:0-3968 GCA_038212325.1 Bacteroidales bacterium | reverse complement strand
CCTCTTTCACAGGACAGAAGGCGATAAGCGCCGGGTTGCCGGTCCATATCTTTGGCTGGCGGGTAAGTAGCCCGAGGTCAATGACCGCAGAATCAACCAGGTATTTCAGGTGACCAATCTGAACCCATTTGCCCTTTAACTGCCTGACGGGCATACTGGTCCCGTTTCGCCGGTTGATCAGCCGGTGGCCATCATGCTGTATATCTGTCTCCAGAATTCCCAGGTCACGGAAAAACCATTTCGGAATGGAAATCGTAAAATCGCCGGTGTCGATTCTGATCACGCTGCTTTGATAAAGGGATTCAATTACCTCCCTGAAGTTGCCCTCAATGGCTTTGCGGTTAAACGACCCTTTGGGCGTGAGCTCACCCTTCTCTGTGCTGAAATCGCGGGGAAGAAGGGTGTAATTGATCACCCGTTCGTAAGGGGCCACATCTGAATTGGCCGCCATGACAATCTGGTGGAAATACTCATCCTTGTTGTCGCCCTGCAGGGAATTGAAAATCGGGTCGGACCTGTCGGGCACAATGAGCAGCACATTGTACGGACGGTTGTCGCCAACCAGAAACACACTCAGGATGCCGGGGACCTTGTGAAATTTTTTCTCGATAACCTGGGGTGCAACCGTCTGGCCACGGTTGTTCTTATAAATGTCTTTCACCCGGTCGACGATCTGGTAATAGCCATCGCCCGAAATTCTGAAAACATCGCCGGTCGGCAGCCACAGGTCTTTCTCATCTGAAACCGGATAGGGGATCTGGTCGCCGGGGCCTGCGACGTCAAGATACCGGCCGATATAGTGTCCGCTGAGTTCAAGCTCAGAACCACCCGTAAGCCTGGTCCGTACGCCGGGCAGCGGAATGCCCACCGTAAAATCTTTGTACATCCCCGGGGGAGTCATGGTTATGCCACCAGTGGCCTCGGTCATTCCGAAACCACTGTTCAGGTGAATGCCATATTGGTTGAAAAACCTGAATACTTCCGGATCAAGGTAACCGGCCGCCGACAATCCCCAATGCAGCCTGAGCCCGACAACCGCACGAACCGCCTGCTCCCTTAGCTCCCGGCTCTCGATCTGGCCGATCTTTTCCTGGCATCTTTCATAAAGTTCCTGCCAGCGGAGCGGAATGCTGATAAAACCCGACGGGTTCATCTGGGGGAACAATGACAGCAGGGTTTCCGACGAGGTGTTGCCTGCGAAAATATAGGTCCCGTTCCAGAAAATGGCCCCGGTCATCTCAAGATACCGGCCAAAAGTGTGAAAAAGGGGAAGGTAGCAAAGGAATACTTCATCGCCGACCTCCGGCAGGGCTGCGGCCCGCGCAAACCGCTTCGATACAATGTTGTAGATGGAGAAGGAAACCCCTTTGGGCAGGCCGGTGCTCCCTGAGGTAAACATGGTGGTTGCCACCAGGTTGTTTGGCCTTGAAGGGATATTTCCAAGGATGGAATCTATGTCACTGCGCGATATTTTTTTACCCTCCTCGACGAGATAGGGAATGCCGCGTGTTTTCAGCGTGGCAGGCTGCAATGAAAAAATGGTGAATTTAACGTCCGCTTTTTCACGGATTTTCTGCAGAACCACCAGCCGCTCGTCAGTATCGGCAAGGGCAACGTTGATTTTCAGTTCATTGAAAACCGGAAGCAATACATCAGCCTTGAAATGCGGACTGAGCGGGGTGTCGAAGATGCCAAACATCAAACATGCCAGGTCGGTGCAAGCCCCTTCAAGGCAATTCTCGGTATAAAACGCAACCCTGGGATCCACGGGAACGGTTTTGTAAAATAACCCGGCAATTTCACGAATGTGGTGATAAATCTGCAGGTAGGTCCAGTCAACTGCCGTTGCCGACGACATATCCTTGAATAATACATGGTGAGGGTGGTCGGCGACCCGCTGCTCCATCATGTCGAGCATGCCATAATTGGTGTGCCGGATGATCCGGAAAACGACTTCGGACCATCTCAGGCAGTTGACGCTGCCGTCGAGGGAGTGCAGAAAACCGGGCTTTTTCGTATGGTCGAGAAAGTCGAGCCAGAAGTTCCGTTGAAGCAGGCCTTCCTGGTGGTTCTCGAAAATTTTTTCTGATTCCGCCAGGATTTTCAGGGCAACCGGGTGTCCATCGCGGGCAGAACCATCCAATGATTTCCATATGTCGAGGAACGATTTTAATTCCAACATGTAAGAATTGGTTTGAAGATGAAATATTTTATAAATTTATAACGTTATTTTTAATAATAACCATTACATTTAAACTTCTGAATATATCGTTTATTTTACCTGATAATTATTTATTTATGTTACTGAATATTAAATTGATACATAGCACATACGAAAAAATTTCCAGGGGGGTCGCCCTGGCAAAAGGGCTGATGGACAAACCATTGACGCTGACTGAAAAGATACTTTATGGCCATTTGTTTGATGAAAAGCCATCGGAGCCCTACCATCGCGGGGTTGATTACGTCAACTTTTCACCCGACAGGGTTGCGATGCAGGATGCCACTGCACAGATGGCGCTCCTTCAATTCATGACCGCGGGCCGCGACACTGCTGCTGTTCCTTCCACCGTACATTGCGATCACCTGATCCAGGCCCAGCTTGGGGTGAAGAGCGACCTGGCGACCGCCATGGTTCAGAACAAGGAGGTTTATGATTTCCTCGAAACGGTATCGGCAAAATATGGCATCGGCTTCTGGAAACCGGGTGCCGGGATCATTCACCAGGTTATTTTTGAAAACTACGCCTTCCCGGGCGGGATGATGATCGGAACCGATTCACATACGCCCAATGCCGGCGGATTGGGCATGGTGGCTATCGGGGTAGGCGGTGCCGATGCGGTGGATGTGATGTCGGGCATGCCGCTGGAGCTGAAGATGCCCAAAATCCTGGGGGTTGAACTTACCGGTAAGTTGAGCGGATGGGCGTCGGCCAAAGATGTGATCCTGAAACTTGCCGGCATTCTCACGGTAAAAGGCGGAACCGGATTTATCGTGGAGTATTTTGGCGACGGAGCGGAGTCGCTTTCATGCACAGGCAAGGGCACGATTTGCAATATGGGTGCTGAAATAGGGGCGACTTGCTCCCTCTTCACCTACGACTTGAAAATGAAAGCCTATCTCGATGCCACCGGGCGAAGCGAAGTTGCAGCGCTGGCCGACAACTATGCCGGCTACCTCGCGCCCGATGCGGAAGTTCGCGCCAACCCGGAATTATATTACGATCAGTTTATCCGCATCGACCTGTCGGAGGTGGAACCTTACATCAATGGCCCATACTCGCCCGATATAGCCCACCCGATCTCTGAATTTAAAGCTTTTATAGAGGAAAATCGCTATCCCGAAACACTGGAAGTAGGGCTGATCGGCTCCTGCACCAACTCATCCTACGAAGATATTTCACGCGCTGCATCGGTGGCGAGGCAGGCAGGTGAAAAGAATTTAACCGTAAAATCAGAGTTTATCGTCACGCCCGGCTCCGAACAGATCCGCTACACCTGCGAACGCGACGGTTTGCTGCAGGTGTTCACCAACATCGGAGGGGTGATCATGGCCAATGCCTGTGGCCCCTGCATCGGGCAATGGTCGCGCAAAATGGAAAATCCCGACCGCAGGAATTCCATCCTGAACTCATTCAACCGCAATTTTGCCAAACGAAACGACGGCAATGCCGGAACACACAGCTTTATCGCTTCACCCGAAATCGTTACAGCCCTTACCCTGGCCGGAAGCCTTGTGTTCAATCCTTTGAAGGATTCGCTGATCAATGATTCGGGACATGCGGTAAAACTGGATGAACCGCAGGGAGAGGAACTTCCGCTGAACGGCTTTGAGGTTAAAGATCCGGGCTACCTGGCGCCGCCTGAAAATGCTGCCGCCATCATGGTAAGTGTCAGTCCTGGTTCCGAAAGGCTGCAACTGCTCGAACCCTTTGCACCCTGGGACGGGAAACCGCTTGAGGGGATGCG
>JBBQUQ010000146.1:0-4398 GCA_038212325.1 Bacteroidales bacterium | reverse complement strand
TTGGTCTTGACGAAGACAAGATCAAGAAGTATGTTATTTATCAAGAAAAACAAGAACGATTAGCAGAACAACAGAGTTTCGAGTTTGGCCCCTTATAGGGGCTTTTCAAGTCCACCTTCTTAGAAGGTGGATTCTTTAATTTCGATCAGATGTAATGCATCCGGTAGCTCGAGTAGGCAATCAATCTCATTTCCGGTTTTGTCTCGCCAAAAATAGATGGGAGCATCTTGTCCGGCATTGGCATAGTGTTTTACCAATTCCATGATCACCAGGTTTTCAAATAAACTGCCCCTTAAATAGTGTGTCTGAAGTTGTGAGCTTTCTGTAATGTTGAGGAGATCCGGGCCGCTCAGCGATTTCTCTTTGAATCATAGCCTCTCCACTTAATACTGGACAAATTTAATTTAAAAAATGGAATTTGTCCAGTATTTTGTCCTATTATAATCCACTTCTCCAAAATTATACATTAAACGGGATAAAATTGTACATTTTAACTCAAAGCACCTCACCCCCGGCACCCCCTCTCCTAAAGGCCTACGCTTTATACATATCTTTTTAAACAAGGGTTATCCATGTTTTTTCATTATTGATCAATATTTTTCTGAATCCGGAAAGTACGCTGGGATAAAATGATGACATATAGTTTGGTTTAGTTAACAATATATCCCTGAAAAGGGGTGATCCCAGAGGGATCAAATATTGGTAGCTGCGGAAAGTCCAGGTGGATTATCGACCCCAGCGGGGTCGTATTATGCCAACAAATCGCAAGATGAAAACCAAAACCGATTCTATGTCACCTTACAATCGGGGGATGAACGGTTAATCAGCAACCGTATAATTCGACCCCTCTGGGGTCGGGGTGAGATGCGGGGTATTATTGCTACCAATATATGACCCCTCCGGGGTCGCGGTCGGAAAAACGAATAATCCGCAGGAAAAAGATGTGTATAATGCGTAGCTCCTAAAGGCGAGGGGGGACATTCTCCGTTAGGCAAACAACACCCCGGCCAATTCTCCTTCTCTTTCAGGAGATGGGGTCAGGGGGTTGAGGTGGTTAAAATAAATGCAAATTGCAATGTGCAATTTTATCCCGTTTTGAGCATAGCTAAAATTTCAAATCTTTGTACCTTTGCACTAAATTTAGCGGATGGGCAGGATATTGGCAATCGATTATGGCCAGAAAAGAACGGGCATTGCGGTGACGGATGAATTGAAGATCATAGCCACGGGACTTACATCAGTGCGATCGATGGATGTGCTTGAGTTCCTGAAGGACTACATGAAAAAGAACGTCATTGATTGTTTCGTTGTCGGCGAACCGAAACAGATGAACTATACCGCTTCTGAATCTTCGGTTTACATTGAGCCGTTTGTTAAAGCCCTCCAGGCTGCATTTCCCGGAATTCCGGTGAAACGTGTCGACGAGCGTTTTACATCCATCATGGCAACCCGAACGATCAGGGAGGCAGGTTTGAAGAAAAAGGACCGGCAGGATAAAGGGTTGGTGGATACGGTGAGTGCGACCATTATGCTGCAATCATATATGGAAATGGTGAAATGGTGAAATGGTGAAATGGTGAAATGCTATTGCGAGGGAGCGGATTTTAAGGTTATCAGGGTTATTTCCGGTAAAATTCCCACGCGACCGGCATAGCCGATGTTTCCGAGCCCCTGGTTCACGTAAAGGTATTGCGGGGTGCCGGGATCGGGGTTCTCATAAAGCCCGCACCATAACCTCGAGATCCATGCCACCGGGCTCCAGTGGAGGTTGCAGCAGTCGATGCCAATCTGCCCGCCGTGGGTATGCCCGGCAAAGGTAACGTCGATGTTCCGGAATTTCCTGCGTACAATGCTGTCCCAGTGCGACGGGTCGTGCGACAGCAATAACTGGATGGCCATGGTTTCGGTACCCTGCTGCGCGCGGGCGATGTCGCCCAGCCTCTGGAAGCGGGCGGTTGCACCCCAGTTTTCAACCCCGATCACGGCAATGCTGTCGGCGCCCCTCCGCAAAATGTCATTTGAATTCAGCAGCAGTTTCCATCCCAGGTTTTTATACCAGGATTTCAAATCTTCCATATTCTGGTTTTTCGCTGCCGCCGATGGCCAGGCAATGTAATCGCCATAATCGTGATTGCCCATGATGGCGTAAATGCCATGCGGCGCCCGGAGAGTTTTTAAAATCTGTCCGAATCCCCTGCCATCGGCCGTGCAGTAATTGAACATGTCGCCGGTGAAAAAGATCACGTCAGGATGAAGCCCGTTGATCATCTTCATGGCATCCTGCAGCTTTTGCTTTGACCCCCAGCTTCCCACGTGAATGTCTGAAACCTGGGCGATCGTGAACCCGTCAAATGCCAATGGAAGGTCTTTCAGCGTGATCACCGGCTGGCGCACCATGAAATCGAATTGCCAGAAGAGTGTTCCGGCGGTCATGGTAATGAAAATTAAGCCGCCAGCCATCCACCCCGCAATCAACAGCGGTTTATTCCGGTGTATCGAATGCAAGGCAGTTCTCCTTCCCGGGAACATAAATCCTGCCGTAAACCTCAACAGTCGGATAAGATCAGCAAGCAGCAGGGTGAGCATCGGGATGAATGCAGTGAGAAAAAGCACCAGGAGGGTACTCTGGGTGTAGGTGCGCAGCGGCACGTTCCAGTCAATGAACGGAACAAACAGTGCATAAGCAATGAGGCTGAGCATGAGGGCGACCGGCAGCCAGAAAAACCAGATTACCATGGTGCGGAGCCGCCGGCCTTGGCCTTTCATGCCTTTGCGGACCGATAACCACAAGTATGCATCGAAAAGAAGGAAAAAGAAAAAGAACATCAGCATTCCTGAATATTTAGGCATGAAGGCGCCCAAAACCAGGACAAGGATCAACGAAAGCAGTACCAACAGTGCTGAAAACAGGATTTTTCTCATTTATTCTTTACATAGTTCACCAGTCCTTTGGCTTCGAAAATCTCCATCAGTTTCGAAGGAAGGGGTGCAAATGCATAGGAGCTGCTGCCGACATACACCAGCCCTTTGCCAAAGTCGATGTTCACCTGGTCGCCCTGTTTGTAGGCATCCACGGCTTCAGGCACCAGGATGATCGGCAGACCCTGGTTCACCGCCGAGCGGTAAAAGATCCGGTTGACCGACTTGCAGATAACGGCTTTGATGCCGGCATGGGCCAGCCCCACCGACGGATGCTCGCGGGAGCTGCCGCAGCCGAAGTTGGCCCCGGCCATGATGATGTCGCCGGCTTTAACCCGGTCGGAAAAGCTGTTGTCGAAACCCTTGAAGAGGTGGGGCATGATCTTGTCGGGCTCGGTGCTCTGCACGTTATAGGTGAGGTTGCCGGCAAACATCTGGTCGGTGTTGAGGTTGTCGACATCTGCATAATTCCAGGTTCCGCCTGTGTACCGATCGTCGCCCTCGTTGATGTCGACGGTGGCGCTTTGCGGCGCATGGTAAGGGAATTTATCGTTCGCAGCGGATCCCCTCGGATCGGCGATTTCTCCCTTTAATGCCGACATGGCGACGGTGGCGGGAGAGGCCAGGTAAACACTGGAGGCGTTGTTGCCCATCCTGCCCTTGAAATTGCGGTTGGCGGTTGAGATGATGTTCGTATTGTCGGCGGGAATGCCCTGCCCTGTTCCGAGGCATGGCCCGCAGGAGGATGACAGCACATTCGCCCCCGCCTCCATGAAAATTTCGATCAACTCCTCTTTCATGGCCTGCATGAAAATTTCTTTCGAGGCCGGGATGACCTGGAGCTGCATGTATTTTGGGACCTTCTGCCCCTTCAGCACGGCGGCGGCTTCGCGCAGGTCCTGCAGGCGGCCGTTGGTGCAGGTGCCGATCAGCGCCTGGTGTATTTTTGTTCCCTGAACCTCCGAAACGGCTTTCACATTATCCACATGATGCGGGGCGGCTACAACCGGGAAGATGTCGCCAAGACTGATCACGATCTCTTTCAGGTAGGTGGCGTCAGCGTCGGCCCACACCCCTTCAAGGGTATGCCCGAAGTGGTTCTCCAGCACCTCATCGGCCGGGAAGACTGCATTCTTGGCGCCCATTTCCGAGGCCAGGTTCGAAAGCACCATGCGGTCGGAGACTGTGAGTGTTTTCACGCCATCGCCATGGTATTCGATCGACATATAATCGGCCCCGCTTGAGCCGATCATCCCGATGATCCACAAGGCGAGGTCTTTGGCATAAACGCCTTGCTGCAACGTGCCTGTCAGCGTTATTTTTACCGATTCGGGAACGCGGAACCATGTTTCGCCCTGCTTCCACAAGCCGGCGGTCTCGGTGCGGTCGATCCCTGCGGCAAAGGCGTTGTAGGCCCCGGCCGTGCTGGTATGGCTGTCGCTGCCCACGATGATCAGGCCGGGCTTCGCATAGTACGAC
>JBBQUQ010000145.1:0-4541 GCA_038212325.1 Bacteroidales bacterium | reverse complement strand
TTGGCTCTGACCTTTTCGCGCGATTACCAAAACGGTATTAAAACAACTCCTATTGTGATTTCTAATGTGCCTGCTGTGACTATTGTGTTGAAAAAAACTAAATGAATGACCCGTCTTATAAAATCCTCATTTCTTTATGTTGCAACACCCATTTTCAAAATATAATTCAATGAAATCCAGGTTACCATGCCCGCCACAACAAGCGTAATCCCAGATCTACCCCTCAAAACGACGGATGATCAAAGAAGAGTTTGTGCCACCGAAACCAAATGAATTCGAGAGGAATGCGTTTATTTCGAAGGGTGTGGTTTCACGGGCGATGTTAAGTTTCGACGTAACCTCATCGGTGTTTTCGAGATTGATGTTAGGGGCAACGAAACCATGGTTCATCATAAGCGTGGAGTAAACAACTTCGCTGGCGCCCCCCATCCACATTTCGTGGCCGGTCATCGATTTGGTGCTGCTCACAAGCGGTCTTGACGATCCGAAGACCATGTCGATCGAGTTTGCCTCGTTGCTGTCGCCGGCAGGTGTCGACGTTGCATGAGCGTTGATGTAATCAATTTGCGACGGGCTGATCCCTGCGTCCCTGACCGCTTTTCGCATGGCACGCACGGGGCCTTCAACGTTGGGCATTGAAATATGTTCTCCATTCGAAGAGAATCCGTAGCCGATCACTTCGCCGTAGATTGTGGCCCCGCGCTTCATTGCCGATTCATAGCTTTCGATGATCACTGTGGCTGCGCCGCCGCTTGGAACCAGCCCGTCGCGGTCGCGGTCGAAGGGCCGCGATGCTTTAGCTGGCTCTGATTCCCTGGTCGAAAAGGCGTTGAGGGCGTCAAAGCTGGCAGTCGATTCGGGGTTGATCTCCTGGGCGCCGCCGCAGATGATCATCTCCTGTAATCCTTGTTTGATAAGCAGGTAACCAATTCCGATGGCATGGGATCCGCTGGCACAGGCACCACTGAGGGTGAAATTAACCCCTTTCAGCCTGAATATGACCGAAAGGTTCATGGAAACTGTGGAATTCATCGACTGGAAGATGTATCCTGATCCGATCATCATCGTGTCTTTCTTCTGTCGTAGGATATCCACCGATTCGACCACCGGCACAGCTGAACTGTCATTGCCGAAAAGGATCCCGACTTCGTTTGCATCAAGGTAGGACTGGTCAATATTGGCATGTTTCAATGCTTCGAGCGTTGAAATATAGGCATATTCGCCCTGAACTGGCAAGCCGATACGCATCCTGCGATCGAGCACACCTTTCAGCTGCGGGCGCTCAACCATGCCTGTGAGTGCAGAACGGAAACCCATCTCCTTCCGAATCGTGTCAAAGATAATCCCCGAACGCCCGTGAAACAATGAATCCTTAACATCCGAAAGATTCTTCCCAATGGAGGAATAGATGCCCATGCCGGTAATAACAACTCTGCTCATATTAAATAGCAAAATAGCAAAATAGCAAAATAGCAAAATAGCAGCATATTCGTCATTCGCATATTCGTCATTACGTATACAGTCCCCCATTCACATTGATCACCGCCCCGGTCACATACGAAGCTTCCTCCGATGCCAGGAATCCCACGATGGCTGCAACTTCTTCCGGCTTACCGAACCGTCCCATCGGGATCATCGCCTTAAGCTGTGCTTCGTCAAGGTCCTTGGTCATGTCGGTTTTGATAAAGCCGGGAGCAACCGCATTTACGGTAACATTTTTCTTGGCGATTTCCTGCGCAAGCGCTTTGGTGGCGCCGATCACTCCGGCCTTGGCCGCCGAGTAGTTGGCCTGGCCGGGCAGTCCCTTCAGTCCTGAAAGGGAGACCACATTGATGATCCTGCCAAACTTATTGATGAGCATGTCCTTGATCAGGAACCGCGTAACATAGAGGAAGCTGTGAAGGTTCGTGTTTAGCACATCGTGCCACTCCTCGTTTTTCATCCACATCATCAGGGCATCCTTACGAATGCCGGCGTTGTTCACGAGCACTTGAATATAAGCTCCCTCATGGGCTGCAAGCCATTGTCCAAGCACCTGTTCGACCTCATTCTGCGAAGCAACATCGAATTTCAGGATCTCCCCGTCGCTGCCCTTTTCCCTCACCTGTTGCAGGGTAATTTCAGCCTCCTGCTGATTGGTGTGGTAGTTAATTAACACGAAATAGCCCATCCCGGCCAGCCTGACTGAAACAGCCCGGCCAATGCCACGTGAACCACCGGTGATAAGTGCAATTTTCATAGATTTATATTCGATTTACGACTCACGTCACACGCCTCACGCCTTACGACGTCCGCCCCACGCCTCACGCCTGAAAGTCACTCAATGGAAATTTTGGTTTGTTCTCTAAAATATAGTTTGCAATCTGCTGAATTTCCTTATATTTCGTGGTATCGTCGGTGAATTTCGGAACAATCTTCCGCAGGTCTTCAAATTTTTTGCGTGAATAGGCCGATAGTTTAGGCTTGAACTTCATGAAATCAATGGCCTGGAGGATGGCGATCATATGGATGGACATCACGATATAGGTATGGTCTATCACCCGTTTGGTCATCATCGCCGCGTTGGTGCCCATGCTCACAATATCCTGGTTGTCGTTGTTGTTGGTGATGCTGTGGATCGACATCGGAAAGCAAAGCGTTTGATTTTCAGCTACCGTGGATACGGCTGTAAACTGCATTCCCTGCATGCCAAGGTTGAAACCCAGTTTGCCAAGGTTGACAAACGGCGGGAGTTTCTGGTTCAGTTTATCGTTCATCAGGTAGTTAAGCTGGCGCTCGGCAAGCATTGAGAGTTTGGTGACCGCAATCTTCAGCTTATCCATTTCAAGTGCCACATAATCGCCATGGAAGTTCCCGCCATGGAACACATTTCGGGCGTCGCTGTCGATAATGGGGTTGTCGTTGGCAGAATTTACTTCATTGATCAGCACCTTTTCGGCGTACAAAATGGTATCGAGGATCGGCCCGAGCACCTGTGGAACGCAACGGAGCGAGTAATATTCCTGCACCTTGTGGGTAAACACCTCCACCTGTTCAGTCTTGCCGTTGTACAAATGGTCGGCGCGCCTGCGGATCAGGTCACTGTCCTGAAGGATCGAGCGCATCATGCGTGCCACCTGGTTTTGCCCATAGTGTGTTTTCACCTTGTTCAGCCCATCAGAAAAATGATCATCGTACGATTCAACGATCTCATTGATCATGGAGGAAGCGAGCACGGCCCAGTCGAGAAGGTTTTTCGCATGAACAATATTGATCATGCCGATGCCAGTCATGGCCGAGGTACCGTTGATGAGCGACAGTCCTTCACGGATATGCATTTTAACCGGCGTCAGCTTTTCGGCCTCAAAAACATCCTTTGCGGGTTTCAGCTTGCCTTTGTACCATATCTCGCCTTCGCCGATCAGGTTCAGCGCCAGGTGGGCCAGTTGCACCAGGTCGCCACTGGCGCCAACGCCGCCGTGTTCGGGTATGTGCGGGTTGATGTTGCGGTTGATCAGCTCCTTAAGCAATTCGACCACCTCGATATGGATGCCCGATTTGGCCTGCATGAACGTGTTAAGCCTGGCCAGCATCGTCGCCTTGGCGTAGATTCCGGGCAGGGGAGTCCCGCATCCGGCACTATGGCTGCGGATCAGGTTGTACTGGAGCTGAAGTTCGTTGTTACCGGTGATTTTATATTGTGCCATAGGCCCGAGGCCCGTGTTGATTCCATAGATCACTTTTCCCTTCGCAAATTCTTTCAGAAACTGGTAGTTTGCCTTCACCTTCTCCACTGCTTTCGGGTCGAGTGAGATTTTTTCGTCAAGGAAAAGAATTTTGTAAAAATCGTCGGGTGTAAGTTTTTGTATTCCTACGCTTATCATCGTGTAAATTGGTTTTACCTTGCCGGTTTTTTACTGCCGGAAATCAAATTTGCAAAGGTATAATTTATTTTGAAAATAATGTTATCTTTGCACCCCGAAACGAAGGACGAAGTACGAACGACGAAGTACGAACGACCAGTTCAGTAGCACAACATTCGTAATTCGTCATGCTTAATTCGTAATTTGAAAAGGCCCCATAGCTCAACTGAATAGAGTAGCTGACTACGGATCAGCAGGTTGGGGGTTTGAATCCCTCTGGGGTCACCAAGTAGTTCTGAATATGCTGATTTTGCTGGTATTTCAGAACAAGTTGCCAAATAACTGACAATTTATTTGGCAAAAAATAGAACCCAATCGATAAACCACTTAGGTTAAATCGGTTGGGTTTTTTCGTTGCTAATCCCTGTAAACATTACCCCCGGCGCCCCCTCTCCTAAAGGCCTACGCTTTATACACATTTATTTTCCTGCGGATTATTCGTTTCTCCGACCGCGACCCCTTAGGGGGCGTATATTGGTAGCGCAAATACCCCGCATTTCACCCCGACCCCAGAGGGGTCGAATTATCCGGTTGCTGATTAACCGTTCATCCCCCGATTGTAAGGTGACATAGAATCGGTTTTGGTTTTCATCTTGCGATTTGTTGGCATAATACGACCCCGCTGGGGTCGATAATCCA
>JBBQUQ010000144.1:0-4650 GCA_038212325.1 Bacteroidales bacterium | reverse complement strand
AATGCTTTCCTGTTAAGTTTATTCACCGTTTTCTACAATATCATCGAAGGTGTTGTGTCAATGGTCATAGGATATCAGGACGAAACCCTCGCATTGTTTGGCTTTGGTGTCGACAGTTTTATTGAAGTCATATCAGGGATGATACCGGCAGACGCTTAAATTCGGAACCCATAATTTCAGATGCCAATTGTACCAAGATCTGCATTTATATGTCGCTGGTATTATTAGCATCAAGCTTGATATACCAGGTTACAGGTTTCGCATATGCTGATGCCATCGGGGCATTGGGGTTGATCTATTTTTCAATTTCTGAAGGAAGGGAAGCCTTTGAAAAGGCCAAAGGAAAAAGCTGCAGTTGTGAGGGTCATGGAAATGCGAATTTGTAGGATGTAGAAAAAATGCCCTCGAAGCCTTGCGTAGAAATACCCGTCGCAATGCGCAAAAATAATTTGAAGATCAGGCAATTCAACGCTTGAACCAGGCTGTTGTTCCGATGTAATTTTACAGCATCAATCAAACAATGCTAACATCAAAAACAAAGCCATGAAATCAACAACCATCATACTCGCAGCAGTCTTCGCTCTCCAGGTAAATGTTCTCTGTGCAGGCAGTGAAAAAACATCACTCCTTTGCACCACCGAGAACTGCCTGGCTGCTCTTGCCCCAACAACGCCGGCGGAGGCTACTTTTGAAGCTAACGAAGCCGGTGCAATTGAACCGGGTGCCCTGGTTCCGGCAGTTCCGTTTGAGGCCGATTTTAACGACATGGTCGCAGTTGTCGCAATTGACTTGGTGAGCCTGGCCCCGGCCACGCCAACCGAAGCAGATTTCGACGATTCATGCGAAGCCGCAGGAAATGCCGGCGACCTTGGCAGATCGAACAAAAAACCCTGATGTGCGAATTGAGGATGATGACGCCCCAGGATGACATCATAAATATTGGATGTCTGTTCCACCGACAGGATAAATTCTTTCCGGGATGCTGAGTCACTTTTAGCCGGATCATGCTTTTTGACAATGGAGATGTATTCACCGTAATTCAATAGCCCGTCATCATCAACAGCAGGATGCAGATTTTTTTCATATTGCAGCTATGTTATGATTCGTCAAAGGTCATTTCACACACGTGCCTGATGCGCTCCCGATCGGTCACGGTATATTCAAACTTCGGCTGGCCGGGATTTCCCATGAAGACAGCGGGCTGTTTGAACTGCATGCCGCCGGCCTCCTGTTTTTCAAGATGGATGTGCACCTCCGTAACGTCGGTAAGCCTCACCAGCTCCTTGATATTGTGCTCTTTCACCCCGCTGCCGGGCATGATGATGATGCGGCCGGCCGACTTTTTTACAAGGTCGCTGATCAGCCTGGAGCCTTGCAGGGCAGCAGGCTGCTGGCCGGAGGTGAGGATGCGGTCGACGCCAAGGGATATAAGGTCTTCCATGGCCTGAACAGGATCGCGGGTCATGTCGAAGGCGCGGTGGCAGGTAATGCCCATGGGGCGGGCCAGGCCTATCAGCACCTTCATGCGTTCGGAATCTATCGTGCCATCAGGCCGCAGGATGCCGAACACCACGCCGTCGGCGCCGAGGTTCTTAGCTATTGTGATATCCTGCTGCATGATCTCAAATTCATCGTCGGAGTAGAGAAAATCGCCACCACGGGGCCTGATCATCACAAACAGGCCGGTGCTGAGATGTTTGCGCGCATACCAAATGGAGCCGGCGCTGGGCGTTGTGCCCCCGTCGTACAGGTTTTCGCAGAGTTCAACCCTGGCGGCGCCGCCTTTCCGGGCCTCGATGGCTGAAACGGCAGAATTCACGCAGGCTTCGACGATCATGACCCGGGAGTGTCGCCGCCTGCCGTAAGTTTGTCCTGTTTCTTTTGCTTGCGCTTGGCCAGCATGGATTTTCCAAACGCGAAAGCCTGCGACACCACCGAGGAGGAAGCTGTAACATCGCTGATCAGCGTGCCGGCGAGGTTTTTAAAGGAAAGTGCATCGAGGATGCCTCGGTAGCCGGAATGGATGTTCGCCTCCGCTTTCATGATTTCCATCTGCAGCCGCAACTTCTCCATCTGGAGATCGTTGAGCGAATGGATTTTATCAGGCTTCACCATGTATCTCTTACTCGTTTTCATCTTTGTCCTCCATCAGGATTTTCGTTAAATGCATGACCAGCGGATTGATGAAGAACTGGTGCCGTTTGACCCAAATCAGCACGCCTATGAGGATGTACACGGCTGCGATAATGAGCGCACCAAGCCAGGCCGGCCCGATGTCATTTCCAAACCAGTAAACGAACGACAAGGAAAGGAAAAGAAACAGGAACATGGCGAGGATGTAGAAGATAACCGCGATCAGGAAAAATGATGCAAGCCGCACGATCTTTTCGGTGAGGATCAGCTTTGCAAGGTCGATGCGGAGGTTCACATAATCCTTGACATTCTCGGTAAGCAGGGAGACGTTGTCAGAAATTTTTCCTGGTGCCATCACTTGTCCTCCTTCAACTGCGTCACGGGCTCTTCCCCGGGAAGTTCCTCCTCTTCCACGGTGGCGAAGGCAGATTTAAATGCATTGACCTTCACCGAAAGGCCATCCTGCATCATGTCGGCAATGCCCATGATGCGCTTTTTAATTCGTTTCCGGGTTTTCGATCCCTTTGCCGGGGCGATGAGCATCCCGATCCCGATGCCGGCAGCCATGCCTGCCATTGCTGCAAGCAACACTTTTGAACCTGAAGTAGCCATAATGAATTATTTACGTTTACGATAGCGTAAAGTTAACCATTTTCTGACATATTCTGAAAAATCATGAAATTATTGGCTGATCCAGGCAGGCAGGGGGTGGGTATATCTATTGCCGAACGATCTTCAGTGTCTTCGTCATGGTGCCCGAAATCAGGCGCAACAGATAGATTCCGGCAGAATTTCCCTGCAGTGAAAGTTCATGTTTTCCGATGCCGGAAATATCCGCATGCATCACGACCCTGCCATCCATGTCCATAATTTCGGCATCTGTTTTTCCGTTGCCCGGTGCATCTGTCACCTCGAGGATGAATGTCCCCGTGGTCGGATTCGGGTAAACCCTGCATATGAATGCCGATGAACCGGAGGGTGCTGTTTCGCTGCCAGGCATGCCGGAAATTGTTGGGGCGGGAGGGGTGCAATACTGGCTTGTCGTGGTGATGTACCCGTGCATCGAACCGCCGGGTTCCACCAGGGTACCGGGGAGATAGATGATGTTCTCTCCGGCGATCATGGTCGCACTGCCTCCGTTCTGAACAATAAAATCAGTTGCACTGCCGGCGACGGTGATGGTCTGGGTTGCATTGTAGCAAAGTGATTGCATGTTGCCGACAATAATATTCTGAACCATCAGGGTAGCCGGAACACTGGATGAAACTGTGAAATCCGCATCGCTGATATCAAATAGGGTATTGTTTGTCACGCTGGTGATCACAACCTGGTAGTCGGTTCCGGGGTTTTGGGCTGGAGGAACATCCCACAAATAGGTTCCGTTCGATGGTGTCGAAGCAACGATCTGCAGCACGAAAATCCCCCCCCTATACAGGTCGATCTTTACCCCTTCAGCAATGTTGTCACTCCATGCAATGGTTTGTACGGATCCCTGCAGGTAACTTTCGCCCCCGTTCGGACTGGTGACCGTGATGAACGGAACAGGATTTACAGTTACCATTGCCGACGCGCTGGTTGATTGCACACCACTTGTCACCTGGCAGGTATACGTTGTCGTCGACCCCGGGCTGACCACGGGACTTTTCAGGGTCGACGTAAATCCTCCGGGATTAGAACTCCATGAATAGGTATAAATACCAGTACCTCCCGTCGGCGCGACATCAAGCTGCGAGCTTTGGCCGACAATGATTATGGCCGGGGCGGCGGTTGCTGTGGCTGAAAGAGGAACGGTAACCGTAATTGAACCCAGCATGCTGGCATGAATGCTGCATTTATAGTTATAAGTACCCCCGACGGTCAGTTTATATTCAAAAACCTGGTTTGAGCTGGTTATTGGCGAATCCCACGGTGCGGCGCCTATGGGTATGATTGTTGAGGTGGTGGTGTGAAATCCTGAAACCCACACCCAGCGCATGGTATCGCCCACGCTGGCCGTTGTGCTTGGAGGACTGAACTGGAAGTTGCTGACAGATACAACGTGTTTAACAGCATATGCACTGGAAGTGACGAGAATTGTCGCCGACAGCAAGTTGAACAAAAGCAGGAGGGTATATTTTTTCATAATAAATTCACGATATTAATTTAGACTAATTACACGCAAAGATACATCAAAAAAAAGTCGAAGTCAAGGCTCGGTGAAAAATTTTTGAGAGGTGACCGGATATCCCTGTGAAGCGTTTGGGCAGGCTGGTATCTTTAGCACAAAACGGAAAATGATAATTGTATTTTTGTTTTGATCGAGTGGTACATAAAAGCAATGGAACACAAATGACGCAGAATATACGGATGCCCACAGATAAAAAAAACTGCCTATCTCCTTTAAGCAAGTTTAGATTTTAATACAAATTTTAACCTAGATATAAGATAGATTCGTCTTTCTTATTTTCATAATTCTTCACCACAATAGGCACAATAGTTCACAATAGATATTTTTCCGGCTGATTTTAACATAGAAAT
>JBBQUQ010000143.1:0-4703 GCA_038212325.1 Bacteroidales bacterium | reverse complement strand
CTGGTGATGGGCGACACCATTATTTTGGCTTCATCAAGATGCTTAACCAGCAACCGCCGAAGGTTTATCCGTTGGTTGACGTGTCAGATTCAATGCCATGGCCTGATACAGCACTCTTGAAGAATTCCAGTTGGTTCGGTGCCTTGTATTACAAAATAATACCCGGGGAATCCGCCACGGGAACGAAAGTTTATACACTGCTGGGATGGGCGGGAAAAAACAACATGATAACACAGAAAGTCATTGATATTCTTTACTTTGACGATCAGGACATGGTACATTTCGGATCAAAACTGTTTCCGGATTTTCAAGGCGGAAATATGACCCGGATTATTTTTCGTTTTTCAGCTACCACAACGATGTCGCTGAAATACCAGAAACAAGCCATACAAAATCAAAAGAACTGGAACAGTAAAAAAAGGGTTTTTGAATACACCATGGCTGAGCCTCAGATGATCGTTTTCGACAGGATGGTGCCTCTCGAACCCCAGTTGGCTGGTCAATTCCAGTTCTATGTGGCCGCAGGAGATGTCTGCGACGGGTTTCTGTTCAATAAAAACGTTTGGAATTACATGGGCGAAATTGATTTCAGGAATAAAAAATAGTGTAATATTTTTTGAATTCATCTGTATATTTGTTTACTTTGTTTTCTTATTATTGCAAAACTAAAATACTAACCGCACAACTAACTTTCAAACCTTCATCCCATGAAAAAGCACAATTTTAATGCAGGCCCCTCAATTCTTCCCCGTATTGCTGTCGAAAACTCCGCTAAAGCAGTTCTTGACCTTAATGGCATTGGATTATCCTTGCTGGAAATATCTCATCGCAGCAAAGATTTTCAGTCAATTCTGGATGAAACTGTTGCACTGTTTAATGAACTCCTCAATATTCCTGCAGGCTACCAGGTGATTTTTCTGGGCGGAGGCGCCAGTTTACAATTTTGCATGATCCCGTATAACTTTCTGAACAAGAAGGCCGCCTACCTGGAAACAGGTGTCTGGGCTCAAAAAGCCATCAAGGAAGCGAAATTTTTTGGCGAAGTCGATGTCGTTGCATCGTCGGCCGACAAGAATTTCAACTATATCCCTACGAAATATCAAATTCCCGAAGACGCCGATTACTTCCATATTACAACCAACAATACCATTTATGGCTCTGAGATCAGGCATGATATGGATTGCCCGGTTCCCCTGATTGCGGATATGTCGTCGGATATCCTGAGCCGCCCGGTCGATGTCGCCAAGTATGCCATGATCTATGGCGGTGCGCAGAAGAACCTTGGCCCCGCTGGAGTTACCTTTGTGATCGTCAAGGAAGACATGCTGGGCAAGGCCGAGCGCAAAATTCCAACGATGCTAAATTATGCCACACACACCAAAGAGCCTTCACTCTACAACACACCACCGGTTTTTGCAATTTACACATGCCTCGAAACCCTGCGCTGGATCAAAAGTCTTGGCGGCGTAAAAGCCGTTGAAGCCATGAATATTAAAAAAGCAAACCTCCTGTACGATGCCATCGACAACAGCAAGATGTTTGTCGGCACTGTCGAAAAAGAGAGCCGTTCCCTGATGAACATCTGCTTTGTTATGAAAGAGCAATACAAGGACAAGGAGGATGCCTTTATGGAGTTTGCAAAAACCAAAGGCATGATCGGCATCAAGGGTCACAGGTCAGTTGGCGGTTTCAGGGCTTCCACTTACAACGCCATGCCGATCGAAAGCATCCAGGTCCTCGTTGATGCCATGCATGAATTTGAAAAAGGAAACGCATAATTAATCAACCGCACAAAACCAGGATTGGTTGAGTAGCATCATATCATAAGAAATTTATTTCATTAATATTACAACTATGACAAAAGTATTGGTTGCTACTGATAAGCCTTTCGCTCCGGTAGCCGTTAAAGGGATACGCAAAGTAATCGAAGATGCTGGATTTGAGTTAGCTCTTCTTGAAAATTATACCAGCCAGGATGATTTTATCAAAGCCGTGGCCGATGTTGATGCCGTCATTATCCGAAGCGATAAAGCAGATACAGCAGTTATCGGGGCCGGCGCAAAACTGAAGATCATTGTAAGGGCAGGTGCAGGATACGATAACATCGACCTTCAGGCTGCCACAGCCAAAGGTATGGTTGCCATGAACACCCCCGGCCAGAATTCAAATGCAGTGGCGGAACTTGCACTCGGAATGATGGTCTATTATGCCAGGGGTTTCTTCAATGGAAAATCAGGCAGTGAACTGATGGGTAAAAAGCTAGGCATTCACGCTTATGGTTTTGTGGGCAAGAATGTTGCGCGCATTGCGAAGGGCTTTGGCATGGAGGTTTATGCCTTTGATCCATTTATTTCACGCCAGGAAATTGAGAAAGACGGCGTAAAATGGATCGGAACGGTCGAGGAACTCTACAGCACCTGTCATTTCATCTCACTGCATATCCCTGCAAACAGTCAGACAAAACTTTCGGTTAACTATGCCTTACTCTCCAGAATGCCTTCCCCGGCATGCCTGGTGAATACTGCACGAGCTGAAGTGATCCATGAGGCCGACCTGCTGAAAATGTTCCAGGAAAGAAAGGACTTCGCTTACCTTACCGATGTTGAGCCAACAAACAAAGCAGATATCGAGGCTGGTTTCAAACCGAAATTTTTCTGCACACCTAAAAAAAGCGGGGCTCAAACGGAGGAGGCAAACATCAACGCCGGTATCGCCGCAGCACGACAGATTGTTAACTTTATCAAGGACGGCGACAGGACTTTCCAGGTTAATAAATAAGCTTTTGGATTATTTATTAACTATTATTGCACCTGCAACAATTTGATATTTTGACCTAAATTTGTTATTAACAGAGCTAACTCATGGAAAACGAACACGAAAGACCAACTACCTTTTTCAGGTTTGAGGATCTCAGAATCTACCATAAGGCTCTTGAATACGTCGATTGGGTGTATTTAATGGCAAAACATATCAATGATGACCCATTCATGGAATCATTTTTTCAACGATTCCTTACCTCGGCCAATGGAATCCCTTTGAACATTGCAGAAGGGTCCTCGCGCAATAAGAGCCAATTCGTTTATTATTTGAAAATGGCAAAAAGTTCAGTGAGGGAATGCGTGGTTTTAGCAACCATTGCGCAAAGCCGCGGTTTTATCAACCCTGCGGAATATGATAGCTCCAAGAATCACCTGATGGAGATGACCAAGATGATCGGAGCGCTGATAGGGTCATTGCAGCGCAGCGTAAAACCAGGTGAACTTGACGATGATGAAGGTCCGGATTAATTTCAACCTCCTCTCTGCCCGGCAGGGTTAGTTTCATTGTATTTTTAAATTATTTAGAACCATTTATATGGCAATACTTAAACCATTTAAGGGGCTGAGACCTCCCGCGACAATTGCTAAGTTACTGGCTTCAAGGCCTTATGATGTCCTGAACTCAACAGAAGCCAGGGAGGAGGCAGCAGATAACCAGTATTCACTGCTCCATATCATTAAACCTGAAATTGATCTGCCGCCATCCGTCGACATCCATTCACAGCCGGTTTATGATAAAGCGAAGGAAAATTTCGAATCATTCAGGAAACAAGGCTGGCTTGCACCTGACAACAAAGAGTTGCTGTACATTTATGCGCAAACCATGAATGGAAAAACCCAATATGGAATTGTGGGTTGTGCTGGGGTATTGGATTACCTGAATGGCATAATTAAAAAACATGAACTGACGCGCAAAGACAAGGAAGAGGACAGGATGAAGCATGTTCGCATCACCAATGCCAATATGGAGCCTGTTTTCTTTACCTACCCTGCAGTGCCTGAAATAGACTGGTTAATTACCGACTTCGTAAAAAACCATCAGCCGGTATATGATTTTACTGCTGATGATGGTGTTGGTCATCATTTCTGGGTCATTGAAAATAAGGAATTGATTAATTTAATCGTCAACCTCTTTTATAATAAGGTACCTTTCACTTATGTGGCGGACGGTCATCATCGTACCGCGGCAGCTGCACTTGTTGGAAATGAGAAGCGGATCAATAATCCCCATCACAATGGAACGGAAGAATACAACTACTTCCTGGCGGTTCATTTTCCCGACAATCAGCTTTCCATCATCGATTACAACCGCGTGGTAAAGGATTTAAATGGGTTGAGCGGTGATAAATTCCTGGAAAAGCTTGAAGCTGTCTTCACCATTGAAAAGAAAGGTACGGAAATATATAAGCCCGTGGCTTTACACAATTTCGGACTATATCTTGAAGGAACCTGGTTTTCCCTTACTGCAAGGGACGGAACCTACAATGATACTGATCCCATCGGGGTGCTTGATGTTACGATCCTCTCCAGGCTGGTTTTGGACAACATTCTTGGCATTACGGATCTTAGAACTTCAGACAGGATTGATTTTGTCGGAGGCATCCGCGGACTCGAAGAATTGAAGAAACGGGTGGATTCAGGTGAGATGAAAGTTGCTTTTGCCCTGTATCCTGTTTCGATGAAACAATTGATCGACATCGCAGATTCAGGCAACATCATGCCTCCGAAAACCACCTGGTTTGAGCCAAAACTACGTTCAGGGCTGGTTGTTCATGCGCTGGATTAGTTGTTCATATATTCGCCGAAAACAGTCTGAAGATAGGCCTTTCCTTCTAATTTTATTGAATCCGAAAGTTTGGGATCGGTCCACCAATAGTAAAAATC
>JBBQUQ010000142.1:0-4790 GCA_038212325.1 Bacteroidales bacterium | reverse complement strand
CGGAAAATGTGATCAGCCTGATTGTCGTATTTTTTGCATAATACCCTGCACCTAAATAATACGATTTAAGATTGGAAAAAGCCCTGTCAACATAACCGTCGGAATGAATGTATGACAACCTGCCATCAACACTTAATTTATTGGACATAAGCCCGGTGCCGAATCGCAAGGTCGATTTGAATGTTTTATAAGAACCTCCCGAAATGTCAAGTTCGCCATAGGGGTCCTGGTGCAGGTCGGAGGTTATAAAATTGATCGATGCTCCGAAAGCGCCTGCGCCATTGGATGATGTGCCAACCCCGCGCTGCACCTGGATATTTTCTGTTGATGAAGCCAGGTCGGGCAGGTCGACAAACCACACTCCCTGCGATTCGGCATCGTTAAGGGGGATGGAATTTATGGTAACATTGATGCGGGTAAGGTCTGTCCCCCTGATGGTCAGTCCGGAATAACCGACGCCATTGCCGGCATCGGAGGTAACCACGGTTGAGGTGCTTCCCTGGATCATGGAGGGAAAATCCTTCCCCAGGTTCACATCTCTTATCTCCTGGTTTGAGATGGAGGAATAGGCCGTCGGGTATTTATCCTGCGCCCGGGTGCCGATAATATTCACCTCTTCGCCCAGAAGGGCACTGCCCTCCATGGCAATGTTTAAGGTTGTATCCCGGGTTACGGTCATCCCCGCATTAAATGTTTTAAACCCCATGTAGGTGGCCTTGAGATTGATATTGCCTCTTTTGGTCAACGTCAAACGGTACTGCCCGTTGAGGTCGGAAACAGCAGTTGCGGAGCTGTTCCCGGCCGAGAAATGCGCACCTGGCAAAGGGGTCCCCGTGGTTTTATCAACAATCGTTCCTGAAATGGTTACCTGCGCGGTAACGCTATTCATAAACAGGGTCAGCCCTGAAATCAACATTGCGGCAATGGCTTGGTGCCGGCATAATGCACTGATCAGATTTTTCATGTGTGTTCATTTTTCCTACGCCGGCATTACCCGGATCAGGTTATTGGGGTATAATCTCAGCCCTTATATCATGGCACCCCCTGAGGAGAAGTATCGCTGCAAAAATACAAAATTGTGAGATAGTGAGGAGATGAAATTGTTATATTTGTACAACTATCTGAAGGTATGAAAATTTTAGTTATCAATGGCCCGAACCTTAACCTGTTGGGAACCAGGGAGACGGATGTTTATGGAAATCAGTCTTTTGAAGTTTATTTGAAGAAATTGCGCAAGCATTATCATGAAATTTCGATCGAATATTTCCAGAGCAATATCGAAGGGGAAATCATTGATGCACTGCACAAAGCGGGATTTCTTTACGATGGCATCATCATCAATGCAGGAGGGTATACGCATACCTCCGTCGCCATTGCAGATGCAGTGAAAGCAATAAAAACGCCTGTGGTTGAGGTACACATCTCAAATACCTTCGCAAGGGAACCTTACCGCCATACATCCATACTGGCTGCATCTGTAAAAGGCAGCATCATCGGTTTTGGAATGGAATCCTACCGGCTGGCAGTGGAAAGCCTGATCAACAGGATCAGTTAACAGGCTAACTGGAGTAAAACTTCGACGCATTCAACTGGGAGAACTTCCGCTGGCCCCTGAGGTAGTAACCGACCACGATATTTTTACTGTAAACGTCCTTCATCGAACCATGCCTGAGCAACTTCCGTTTCTGTTTGATTTTGGAAAGGTTCCGGTAGAAACTGAAGTGGGCGCGTGTCACAGCCCAGAAGTCCTTGAACCCGGCCTGGAACAGGAATTTGAAGGCAGCAATGGTGTCGAGGAGGTAGCGCACGGCAAAAACCTTGATCAGCCGGTCGTCGGGCAGATTTTTGTATAGCAGGAAGAAGTTGTTGCGGAAATTCAGGTAGGTTTTTCGCCAGGATGCTTTGGGTAATGTGCCGCCGCCGATGTGAAAAACCGTGGAATACGGACAGTACATAATTTTAAAGCCATTGTTTTTGAGCCTCCAGCAAAAGTCAATCTCCTCCATGTGCGCAAAGAAATCTTCATCAAATCCCCCGAATTCATGAAATAGGCTGGCCTTCACAAACATGCATGCCCCGGTGGCCCAGAATATTTCACTCACATCATCATATTGGCCGTGATCTTCTTCAATCGACTGGAAAATCCGGCCCCGGCAGAACGGATAGCCGTATTTGTCGATGAACCCTCCGGCAGCCCCGGCATATTCAAACTTCTTCGGCTCAAGATATGAACGGATCTTGGGCTGACAGGCAGCGATCCGTTTATCCTGTTCCATCAGCTTAATCACAGGCGCTATCCAGTTTTCCGTAACTTCAATATCTGAATTCAGCAGGATATAGTAATCGGCATCTACCTGCCTGAGCGCAATGTTGTATCCTCCGGCAAACCCTGCATTGTCAAGATTCTGAATGATGCGGATAGCAGGGTAGGCGGATTTCAGGAACGCAACGGAATCGTCGGTGGATGCATTGTCGGCAACGATTATTTCCGCCTCATCTTTGCTGTATTGAATGAGGGATGGAAGAAATTGCTGCAGGTATTTCTTCCCGTTCCAATTCAAAATAATAACAGCAATGCGCACCTGATGAAATTTATGAGTTACAATTTATGAGTTGAATCCCTTTTTTAATCTTCTCCGGACTTTCAGATATCTTGTCACCCGTCACGCGTCACGCGTCACGCGTCACACGTCACCCTTTCCCCGCCGTAAAAGTACAATAAATGGCCCGGAAGTTCTTAATATAAATTAAAATTAGTTGGGAAGTTCCCAGTAGCTTGACTGCATGTCGCCCCATGAATTGATCACCTGGGTATCCTGGATATCGATGGTTGAATAGATCCGGTTACGTAAATCGATCTGCCATCGTGGGTTATTGATTTCACCGGTTGCATCCGAATGGAGGAGGGTGAAGTCGCTGGTGACCATATCGGGTGAATAAAATACAAACTTTCTGTTTCGCTGGTTATTTGTGAGGGTATAGTATTGCCATATTTCATAAGGGTAATTGCTTGGCTCTACATTCTGGTTATCGCTCCTGGTGTTGGGAGGACCATATTGGAGGTACACCCTGCCGCGGTCGGTCTGGTAACCTTTTTTAACGGGTGTTCCGAAATTTACCTGCACTTTAAAAACCTGCCCCTTGTAAAAATTCCAGGCAAGTTCCGGGTTTTTGCCATCGCGGTTCACCCAAAAAGTATATAAAAATTGCTGCATCGTCTTCAGGTCAGCTTTTTTAAGCGATTCGCGGATGTAAGCTTTTTCGAGGCCCGTTGCGATCGGGTAGGTGCTGTTGACGTACTCTCTCAGCGTGTCGGCATTTGTGATCCTTTCAGCAAAGGTGTTGCCAATCTCTGTTGATCCAAGATCGGCCATTGAAATCTGCGCATTTGGATTGATTCGCTGGAAGAACATTTTTTTTGATGCCACCAATTCGTTTTGTTGATTTCTGGCTTCAAGTACAAGGTTGTAATTTCCTGAAGGCAAAACTGTTAAATCAATCTCTGTCAGTAAAACATTCACCTCTTTCGCGATCTCCTTTTTTACCTTTGAATAGGAGGTCAGCCTGACATTGCTCTCAAATGATTCGAAAAAGTAAGAAATCAGGAACTTCTGATCCATGCCGGTCAGTTTTCCCATGTTATACAACTCACTGTAAAATATCATTTTTGTTTCGTTCTCCGGGAAAAAGGTAAACGTGTAAGGAACAAGGTCGTATCCGCTCTTCGTCAGGGTTGTAGGCATTGAAGTTTTCGCATATGATTTAACGAGTTCAATGCTGGAAAAGGAGGGTTTACCTGCGGGAAAATCAACAGATATGGTTTGAGTGTATGGCTTTGCCGAAATGGTTTTGTTTTTGTCGGCAAGTTGAATCTCAAACTCATAGGTGCCATTTGGTATGGCAAAACGCTGCTGATCGACAAATTGAAAGTCAGTCGCCAGCGTATCTGAAATTTCGGTTGAGTTCAGTTCGTATTTTTTAAATGCTTTGATTTCCTTTTCCTGTTTAAAGGTCATGAGGATATTGACCGTAGCCTGAAATTTTCCATTGTCTTTTTTTACGAATTTAACACTGTTTGCGGCAACCGACAGATAGGTCTCGACATAAGGACCTTCCGGTGAATTAAATGCCGCATAGCTCAGGAATGCCCATAAGTTTCCTGCCTGAATGCCGGAAACGGTGCATGTTATGACCAGAACGAACGCAAGGCGAAATATCTTTTTCATGGATGGGAGTTTTAATTGCAGTTTACGGATTTAATTGCAAAGATACGGTTGGTCAGGTAAAATTACAAGGGAAATCGGCAAGGCAGAGATATGGCCGGGTGAAATGGTGCATGTAAAAGGCTGATTAATGTTTGGCATTCTCTGAAATATGTGTAATTTTGCCCCCGGAGAGTTGGCAGAGTGGTCGATTGCGGCGGTCTTGAAAACCGTTGAACCGAAAGGTTCCGGGGGTTCGAATCCCTTGCTCTCCGCTGGAATAGAAGGCAAAAAAACGAAAACCACTGAAATACTGACATTTCGGTGGTTTTTTGTTTTCACCAAAGTCCAAATTAACGCATCCTGAAGCATAAATCAGGTGGACTATTCGGTGGACTAAAAATAAAATCCTCCAAGTCCACCGAATTGTACATTATTTGATTGACAATGTTAACCCATTTTGCAGCTCAGCTCCCCTCAATTGTTAAATTTTCATAAAAAAACGACCAAAACAGGTGTATTTTTATCTTATTAACCTGGCATAACACAGCATCCATTCTTTATCTTATTCAAAATCAATGTTGACAT
>JBBQUQ010000141.1:0-4954 GCA_038212325.1 Bacteroidales bacterium | reverse complement strand
AAATACTAGCACAACATCCAACCATCTTGGGCGGGGAAATGGCGATGAATGATTTAATTACCCCGATGTCCGATACGCTAAACTTCGTTTGGTACTGGCAGGGCATTCCATGAAACACTCAACTCAATAAGGATAGTCATTCGTTCATTCATAGAACTTACTTACTTTTGCACATCGGATCCTGATCCGGATTCCTCATGTTACAATTAATTGTTTCGAATGAAAAAAACCATCCTTTTTCTATCCATAAGCTGTCTATACCTGACAATGCAGGCCCAAAATTCAGTCGGCATCCAGGTGGGCTTCCTTGGAACTCATACCAGCATCGCAGAGTACGAGCGCATTGACCGGCAGGATTACCTGATCGATTCGATGACCATAAAACCTGATGTCGGATCATTCCAGGCTGCCGTGAATGTGAATATCGGCCTGGGAAAGAATTTCTACTTTGCTGGCGGTTTTCACTACAGCGAAAAAGGATTGGCGAATGTCATATTTACGGATTCAACGGGGTGGCCCTGGCAAACACCTGCCAGGCAGTACTATGTGGGTCTGTCAATGCTGATCGGCTACCATTATCATTTTAAGGAGAGTAAATTCGGGCTGTTGCTTGCCACAGGGTTTAAGGCTGATTTCGCCGTGGGCCTGCCAAATGGCGGCGCCCTCTTCTCAGGCCCCTATTACCGCTTTTTCATGCCTTTTAGCCGGTTCAACGAGATCGATTTCGGTTGGATGTCTGAGGGAGGGGTCTCCTATAAACTTGGCCCGGGGGACATTGCCCTTAAATTGTCATATATTTATGGAATGAGCGATGTGTTGGAAGATGCATTTGTGATCGGACGAACCATATCTGCCGGAATATCCATCGGCTATTCGATTAAACTATAACCCCGGCCAGTCACGCGTCACGTGTCACGCGTCACGTATTACCTGTCACCTCTCGCAATAGAACCCTATCATCCTGGCAATTGCATCCCGGCACGCGGGACAAAATGCATGGGCTTCATTGCTCTTCATGCGGCAATCCATCACCGGGCTGTAAATACCTTTTGAAAGATACCCTCCGCCTTCAAACATGCCGGTAATCCCCTTGAATTTCTCTTCTCGGGGTGTTGGGACAGGTGTTCCCGGTGCCACCAGCTTCTTCCATTTTGATTCAAAATTCACATTGGTGGTGATATTCGGCTCCCATGGCTCAAACTTAAGGTTGTAGTAGTCGGAATAGGTGATCTCCGACGCATAATACTCATCGGCAAGGCCGGCAAACCCATGGCCGAATTCGTGAATGGCCACGATGTTCGAAAGCTGATGGTCGACAGTGCTCTGCCCGTAATGGTTGTAAAATCCGCCGCCGCCGTAGCGCTTGCTGTTTACCAGTACAAAAATTACATCATAAGGCACAACGGCAGCGATGTCGTACACTGACTTTGTGTCGGATGTTGTAAGGTACCTGTCCATGGCAAAAGTGTAAAAACTGCTGTGGATATTGGTGTTTACATAGATATCCTTTCCGGAGATGGTAACGCCCGATTCATCAGAGGGCGATTCCACGGCATAAAAATTAAACGATCCTGCATTGCCTGCATAGGGCTCAACAGATAAAAAATAGTCACACATGCGTTTGGCATCCGCAAGGAATTTATCCATCTCGAGGGTGGTGTATCCTTCGGCAAGAAATGCAACATCGACATGGTTCTGCGGATCACCTGAATCCTTGATTTTAAGATATTTATACGGATGGGTGGTTTCCCGCGTGATGAAGTAATCGAAGGGGTTTATGAACCTTTCGAAGAGCAATTCAAACTCGTTGGTTGCATAAGATCTTTTTTCGATCACGAACCGTATGGTGTTTTTTGGGAAAGGCATCACGGCTGTCATGGGGTAGGCCCGCTTCATTTTTTTTGCCTCATCTGTGCCCTTCCATTCCTGGAACAGTGTGCTGAACCCCCGGGAGTACAACAGTTTTTTTGATGCAGAGTCATAGGCTGAATAACGGTATGTGCCATAACCAAAGGGATCGGTAAGGTTTTTATGCGGACCTCCCCAACTGGGCTCCTCCTTCATCTGCACGAAGAAAGCTGTTTCTGATCCGGAATCACCGGCAAGCAGGTAGTCGACCCTGAGTGTTTTCGCGACAAAATTCTCATCAAAGGCAGCGCTGCCATCCTCCGTTGCAACTGCATTCACAGCAGTTCCGACCTGTGCACCGGCCGTTACCGGAAAAGCCATGTGTGCACCTGCCATTAAAATCAATAATGTTGCAATTTGTCTCATACTCATAGATTTCTATCACCATTTCACCATTTCACCATTTCACTATTTCACTATTTCCCTTTCACCTGCACCACTACCATCCCTGCCAGCATCAGCAAACACCCGGCCATCATCCGCGTGGTGATCCCCTCATGGAGCACCAGCCAGCCCCCGATCACTGCAAATACGGCTTCAAGGCTCAGAATAATGGATGCATGGGCCGGGTGGGCGGTTTTCTGGGCGACTACCTGCAAGGTATAAGCTACCCCAACCGACAGGATGCCTCCGTAGGCGATCGGCAACCAGGCTTGCATGACAGAATCAAGGCTGACCGGCTCGATGGCAAATGCGATGACCAGATTGAGCAGGGCGCAGATCGTAAACTGGATAACTGCAAGCAGGAGGCTGTTCATCAGGGGCGAAAGCCAGGCGACGAAAAGCACATGAAAGGTGAATATGATGGCGCAGTAGAGCACCAGTTTATCCCCGGTGGCAATAGTGAAACCACCAGTCATGCTGAGCAGGTAAAGCCCGGCCAGTGAAAGGAGCGCACCGATCCACATTGAAGCATGCGAACGCTGGCCGAAGAGCAGGCCAACGATCGGAACAAATACCACGTACAACCCCGTAATGAAGCCCGCTTTCCCTGCTGTGGTATGCTGCAGGCCGAGTTGCTGCAGCGCAACGCCACCGAAGAGAAAAAGCCCTGTCATCAGGCTGCCGATGATGATTTTGCGCCGGTCGGCCGGATGTGTCACCTTTACCAGCGGCTCGTTTTTTGAAGCGCTTACGAATAAGAAGGGGAGAAGGACCAGCACGCCAAGTGAAAACCGCACCCCATTGTAAGTAAACGGGCCGACGTAATCCATCCCGATGCGCTGGGCAACGAAGGCAAAACCCCAGATGATGGCAGCTATAAGCAGGATTATATCAGACCGAAATGTCGAATTCGTCATTCCCATATTCGTCATTCGCATATTATTCAATGGTGATTTCATCTGCAAAAATCCATGCTTTGTTTCCGGCGCCCGGGTGCCAGGCGGGGCAAACGCCGCGGTTCTTCGCGATAACCTTAATATACCGGCATTTACTTCCTTTAAGCGTTGCAGAAAATTCTTTGGTGATGGCGCCTTCATGATGTTCGTCCACATCATTTAATGCGGTTGAAAGCTTGGTGAACGCCATGCCGTCGTCTGAGATCCACCAGGTAACCTCAGCAGGCATAAAGATCCACGCTCCCTGGTCCTGGATGCATCCAAGTGACAGTTTGTGAATTGTTTGCAGTACACCAAGATCAACAATGGCTTCGATGTCAACTCCTTCATATCCCTGCCATTGGCCTGTGCGGAAGTTTTCTCCTCCCCGTAAAAAGTCGATCAGGGCAAGGTCGCCACCTGCGGAATACTGGCCTGACCAGGCAGTTTTCAGGATTATTTTCCGGTTCTTTGGTATCTTGATAAACCGGGCTTCTATGGTCAGGCTTTTCTGCAAGTCCTGGTTGATGCAAAGTGCCCGGAGGGTGGTTGATTTTCGTATCTCGAACGGGCGTTGGTAAATATTCGACCTCAGGGATGGTTCAGAACCATCAAGGGTGTAATGAATATTCATTCCTGGCATTGCGCCCGACAATCCGATGACCGTTGAATCCATAAATGTATGATTTCCCTGGTATACCGATGGCACCGGAAGTGTTTGATATTCAGCGATGTGAGATTCAGGAAATCCGCCGTAAATTACACCCCAGGCCTTGTTCGGCTGCGGGCCCATGGTAAGCGCAAGGTCGCCCCCCTTCAGTATATCCGCATGGTTGATGTAGCATTTGGTGTAAGGTTTCCCATTCAGGTTGGCCGACTGTATGTAAAAATTCTGGCTGCTGATGTTTGTCGCCCTGATGGTGAATGATTTTCCGTTCTCCAGGGTGATTGTGGCCCTTGGAAATGCCGGAGTTCCAAAGGCATAGATGCCCGAACCGGGGGTGACAGGATAAAATCCCAGGGCGCTGAACACATACCAGGCCGACATCTGCCCGCAATCTTCATTGCCGATCAGCCCGTCGGGGGCGTTTTTATAAAAATCATTGCATATCCTGTGAACCAGTTCCTGTGTCTTCCACGGAATTCCTGCATAATCATAGAGATAGGCCATATGATGGCTTGGCTCATTGCCATGTGCATACTGCCCGATCAGCCCGCTGATATCGGCCTGGTCACGGCCGGTTGTTTGTGGATCTGCAGTAAAAAGGGCATCCAGCTTAAGGGCAAAGTTGTCACGTCCGCCCATTAGCCTCATGAGCCCACTCAGATCCTGCGGAACATAAAAACTATACTGCCAGGCATTGGCTTCGGTGTAGTTAAAATTCACCTCTGCCGGATCGAACGGGGTGAACCAGGTTTCATTCGATTTTGCACGCATAAATCCGGTGATCCGGTCGTACTGGTTCTTGTAATTCTGCGACCTGATCAGATAGCGCTTGTAATCATCCTGCTTCCCCAACGACTTGGCCATCATGGCAATACACCAGTCGTCATAGGCATATTCCAGCGTCTTCGACACAGACTCACTCTCGAGGTCGGCGGGGATATAGCCCTTTTTAATATAATATTTCAAGCCGAGATGATCCTGTTCTGCACTGTGTTTCATCGCCTCGAATGCTTTTTCACCGTCAAAGCCCCGGATACCCTTCAGCCAGGCATCTGCAATC
>JBBQUQ010000140.1:0-4995 GCA_038212325.1 Bacteroidales bacterium | reverse complement strand
AGCAGAACAACAGAGTTTCGAGTTTGGCCCCTTATAGGGGCTTTTCAAGTCCACCTTCTTAGAAGGTGGATTCTTTAATGTCACCACAGACGCGCAGAGCCGCAGAGGAGCAAAGTTTCCATCAGAAGCGTATTACCTTTTTGAACAATGTCTTATGAGAGAATTTCAGATCAGAAATATTAAAGAACGTAATCCCTGCGCCTCTGCGGTTATATTTAAAGCCCGACTGTTTGAACAACTCTTAGGGAAAGGTCTGAAATCAAAAGAAAAAACTTACTGGTATAAAAGTGCCTAATCAATTTATCTAAATTGATTAATCACAATTGTACCTGTATCCTCAAACATTGCAAAATGGAGAGACCAAAAACTTTATTCAGGATAAGGGTCTTGCTGCATTCCGGTAAATGATCGGTAAGCTTGATGTAAGTTCAACGCTAAGTAAAACAAGGTTCATGGAAGGTTGTTGCAAAGGTGAGATAAGGATACTTCAAGGTAGTTGTAATTAATTGGGTAACAAGGTGACAAAGTAACAGGGTGACAGGGTGACACGGTAACTGAGTGACAGTGGGGCAATGGCTTGACTGGCGGGTTAACGAAATGACACAACGGTAATACCCGCACCGCCGCTTTCAATGGGTGCATCACGTACCGATTTTACCTCTTTCTGGGTTCGCTGATAGTCGCGTGTAACCTGCCTTAACACCCCATTTCCTTTTCCATGCAAAATTCTGACCTCATGAATGGAGAACAACACCGCATCGTCAATGTATCGCTGCAAAAGGGCCAGTGATTCATCAACTCGGTTTCCGCGCAAGTCAAGGGTAAGTGAAAAATTTATCTGTTTGGCGTTGAGATCGTCGAAGTAGGTTTGAAATCGGTGAGGCCTCGCTTCACTTCCAATTAATCCTGGTTTAATTGCGGGTTTATGAGGAGGTTCAGGTTGTGTAATTTGAATTTGCGATTTGGGATTTTGCATTTCAGGTTTCGGTTGCTGCAATAATTTTTCCTTTACTGCAATTAGTTCTGCCCGGATCTCTTTCGTGCGGTTTTTTTCGGCCTGGGATTCGCGGATTTCTTTGATTGTTTTTTCAATTATTTTATTTGAATTGGCTAATAATTGCTGTGCTTCATCCCTTGCCTTTCCAATGATCTCCTTCTTTTTCAATTCAAGATCGGCAGTCAGCTTTTCATACTTACTGATTAATTCGGCAAGAAAATCATCTGCGACTTTTAATTCCGTATTTTTTTTGCCTATTTCCTGTTTCTCAACTTCAAGATTTTGCAATTCACGGTCAAAATCAAGCTGGCTTTTGCCTGTTTTTGACTTGGCATTTATCAGAACGTCGTTCGGAAAACCGATTTCATGTGCGATCTCCAACGCAAATGAACTTCCGGGTTTTCCAATTTTAAGCTGGTATAATGGTTTTAATTTTTTAATGTCATATAGCATTGCGCCATTTACGATGCCATGCTCACGGGTGGCAAGAAGCTTCAGGTTGGAGTAATGGGTTGTAACAATACCCATGGCCGATTTGGCATTCAACGCTTCGAGCGTGGCTTCGGCAATGGCTCCGCCAAGTGATGGATCCGTACCGGTGCCCATTTCATCAATCAGGAAAAGAGAATGTTTATCGACATTTTCAATGAAATACTTGAGGTTGATCAGTTTGGATGAATAGGTGCTCAGATCGTTGTCAATGGATTGTTCGTCCCCGATATCGATAAATATCTTACGGAAGATGCAAAATTCCGAGTCCTCCTTCACCGGCGGCAACAATCCGCATTGGAACATGTATTGAAGGAGCCCGACGGTTTTCAGGCATACCGATTTGCCCCCTGCATTCGGCCCGGAAATAATCAGGATCCGTTGATCAGGATTGAGCGAGATATCGAGCGGAATTATGCTTTTTTTCTGTTTTTGATGCGAAAGGAACAGCAATGGATGGCTTGCCTGGCGCCAGGAGAAAGAACCCGGGTTCAGGAAATTCGGGCGATCAGTTGCTGTTGATGGCTCCGGGACCAGGAATTCGGGAAGATTTATTGGTTTTGTGCCATTTACCGAGATAGCAAACCACGCCTTCGCCCGTATAAAATCCACCTTGCCAAGGAATTGGTAGGCATGAACCAGCAGATCGATTTCCGGCCTGATAACCCCGGCAAATTCGATCAGGATCTTTATGATTTCCCTGCGCTCGGCATAATCGAGTTCCCTGATTTCGTTATTTGTTTCGAAAATTTCGGCAGGCTCAATGTAAACCGTGTGTCCTGTAGCTGATTCATCGTGAACGAACCCCTGGATCTTACGCTTATGGGTGCTGATCATCGGAATTACCAGCCGACCGTTCCTGATGGTCACTTCGGCATCATCTGGCGTCCAGCCATTCTGCCGGGCAAGTTTAAAACTCTGTACAATTTTATGTTCGACCGAAGCGAGCAGTCTCGATTTTTCTTTCCTGATTCGGTTCAACTCCTGTGATGCAGTGTCCCGCACTTCTGATTTGTCGTCCACGATCCGTTCCACCCGGGCTGAAATCGACTGCAACACTGGAGTTGACGACAACGGTGAATATCCTGGCCGCTCTCCTCCTTCATCGCATGCCATTAAATACAAGGAAGGAAATTTTTCTTTTTTTTCTTCAAGAAATAGCAGCAACGCAGTGATGGTGAAAACAGACAACTTAAGTTCCGAGAGTTGATCTGTTTCCAGGTAACTTCCCGGAATCCGGATGCGCAGCAATTCAGGAATAAGATCATAATAATCCTGGGCCGGGAACTGCTCTTCAAACTGTAAAATCGTTTTTAGCTCGGAGGTTTGCAGAAGTGAGGTCTGTATTTCGCGTGCATCGGTTGAGAAGGTCATCTTCGTCACCCAGGCTCTTCCCAGGGTCGACAGGCAATGGTCCTGAAGCATCTGGCGAATTATATCAAAACCCAGTTTTTGTTCGAAATTTAATGGAAAATTAGAACTCATCCGTGTCGATTACTTGCTTTTTCCTGTTGCCTTTCGCCGGCCCGGGTGTTTGTTCATTTCCGCAATCCATGTCAAATTCGAGGGGTTTCCTGGGTCGATCGAAATCGCGTTTGGAACAGTGCAGGCTGAAGTCGCCGTATACCCGTTGCATATAAAGCCCCCAAATGGGCAGGGCCATGTTTGCGCCCTGGCCCAGGGTAATGCTCCTGAAATGGGCCGCACGGTCCTCGCAACCCACCCATACGCCGGTAACGAGATCGGGGGTGATCCCCATGAACCAGCCATCGCTTTGATTCTGGGTTGTTCCGGTTTTGCCGGCAATCGGATTGTCAAGTCCGTACTTGTACCTTAACCTTACCCCTGTTCCTCCATCAACCACGCCCTGCATCAACCTGATCATCAGGTATGCTGTTTCCTCGCTGATGACCTCCTGCGATTTTGCATTGAAAGCCTGCAGCACATTGCCGTTTTTATCCTCAATCCGCGTGATGAAACTTGGTTCAATATAAACTCCTTTGTTGGCGAATACGCTCATAGCGCCTACCATTTCATAAAGGCTGATATCGCAGGAGCCCAAAGCAATGGAGTATACGACCGGGATGTCGCTTGTAACTCCCATTTTATGTGCCATGGCCACGACTGCCTTCGGAGAATACTTGCGGATCAGTTGCCCGGAAACCCAGTTGTTTGAATTGGCCAGGGCCCATTTAAGGGTGACCTGCTGTCCGAGCCGCTCCTCGCTTGCATTTTCCGGCGCCCACACATCCCCGTTTCCCAAGTCGATTACAGGCTGTACATTGGGATAAAGCGAGCATGGCGACTCACCCTCCTGCATCGCAAGGGTGTAAAGAAAGGGCTTAAAGGTAGACCCAACCTGCCGTTTGCTGAGTTTTACATGGTCGTACTGAAAGAAACGGTAGTTAATGCCTCCAACATAGGCCTTCACTTGTCCGGTAAGCGGATCCATCGACATAATCCCTGATTGGAGGAAAAATTTGTAGTACCGGATTGAATCCATGGGGGTCATCACTGTATCGATCTCCCCGCGGTAGGAAAAGACTTTCATCTTGACCGGAACCTTGAATTCCTGGATTATCTGAGCATCGCTCATCCCCCTGGTCTTATAATGTGAATACCGGTCGGTACGGCGCATGGATGAATGCATCAGATTATCGGTCTCCTTTTTTGCCATGCTTTCCTCAAAAGCAAATGGAGCATTTGGAACGCCCTTCCAGTGTTTGAAAAAAGCAGGTTGCAGTTCTTTTCCCAAGTACTCGAGCATGGCCGATTCTGCATATTCCTGCATTTTAAAATTGATGGTAGTATAAACTTTAAGCCCGTCGCGGTATAGGTTATAGGGAGTGCCGTCTTCCTTGGGGTGCTGTACGCACCACTCGGCCAGCACCATCCGCAGGTATTCACGGAAATAGGTTGCAATGCCGGCAGTGTGATCCTGAAGCCGGTAATTTTCCATGTTAACGGGAAGTTTTTTCAGGGAATCAAACGCGGCTTCGGTGATATAATCATATTTCAACATCTGGCGCATGACTATGTTGCGGCGATCAAAGGCCCTGGCAGGATTTCGAACCGGGCTGAACCAGGTAGGTGCTTTCAGAATCCCGATGAGCACTGCAGCCTCTTCAACATTTAGCTGGGACGGCTCCTTGTTGAAATAGGTTTTTGCAGCTGATTTGATTCCATACGACTGACTTCCGAAATCAACCGTGTTAAGGTACATGGCCAGGATTTCATCTTTGGAATAATTGCGTTCGAGCTTAACGGCGGTAATCCACTCTTTAAATTTTATCAGCGCAGTCTGGATGGCCGACCGGTCTTGTTTGCGGGGAAACAGGTTCTTGGCAAGCTGCTGGGTAATGGTTGAACCTCCACCTTTGGACGAACCGGTTGCCAAGCCCCAGAAAACCCTGAGCATCGCGATTGCATCAATGCCGGAATGATCTTCAAACCGGGCGTCTTCAGTGGCAATCAATGCATTGATTACGTTGGGTGAAAGTTCCTGGTAA
>JBBQUQ010000139.1:0-5059 GCA_038212325.1 Bacteroidales bacterium | reverse complement strand
ATTTCTGCTTTTAGCCCCTTTTATCGATTTATTGTCCTTCAAAAATCTTCCTGGTGTTTATTATTTATCTTCCATCTATTGCAGTTGGCTTCAGCCAACTGTTTATGGTTGTATTCCAACTCATTGGCTTTAGCCACATATTGAGACAACCGTATTAACGATTTTTCGACTCTTGATTCGCATTATATATACAAAGATACATATCTATATGAAAAGTTGTCTCAACTTAGCATCAAAAGCGGAAATTTAGATTGGATATAAACTGGCAATATGCAGGTTACCAATATACGAATAAAAAAAGGCATCCCGACAGCTGGCCGGATTTTTTTTCCGTCAGCTATCGGGACACAGATTATATTCCTGCGAATTCGTGATTCGCGATTCGAAATTTTACTTAATCACTACCAGCTTTTTAACTAACAAACTTGTCTCAGTACTGATGACTATATTGTAAGTTCCATTCACGGCCGCAGAAAGATCGACCTGGTATTCCTGTTCACCCTTGAAATGTTTCTTCAAAATGACTTTGCCGTTCAGGTCCTGAACGGTGACATCCATGTTCCGGTACCCGGCCTGGCTGCTGACAATTTTAAATAAGCCACGGGTCGGATTCGGATAGATCCGGATGTCGCTGCCGGCAGTCTCATTAACCCCGATGCTCGACCTGGCCTGGGTAACGGTGACAGTTTGCACAGGAAGTCCGGCAACAGTGATGTCTATATTCGCTATCCTCGATTGATCTGCAGTATTCTGCGTATAATCTGTCACAATCGTACCATTGCCGGTACCTGATGAAGTAAGCGTAAACCAACCGGCATTGCCGGATGCCGTCCAGCTTGAATTGGAAGCAACCACAAAGGCGGTGCTTCCTGCAACTGATGAAACATTCTGATTGACAGGTGTAACGGATAACGTCGGGGCGGCACCTGCCTGTGCAACGGTTACGGTAACGGGTGGAAGGCCGGAAACGCTCACCGTGACTGAGCAAGTTCTGGGTGCTGCGGATACATTCTCAATAAAATTCGCCGCGATGGTACCGTTGTTCGATCCGGCAGGGGTAAGCGTGCACCATGATGCATCGCCTGACACCGTCCAGCTTGTATTGGAGGTAACTTCAAAGGTGGTACTTCCTGCATTGGATGTAACGTTCTGGTTGAGTGGATTGACGGATAAAAGTGGGGCAGCGCCTGCCTGGGTGATGGTAACTATTTCCGTTGGAAGTCCGGACGCACTCACGGATACAGAGCATATTCTGGATGTAGCACCCAAATTCTCAGCACACACAGCCTCGATGGTTCCATTGTTCGATCCGGCAGGGGTAAGCGTGCACCAGGATGCATCACCGATAACGGTCCATGCAGTGTTGGAAGCAACTGCAAAAGAGGTATTGCCTGCAGCGGCCGGAACGTTCTGATTGGGCGGGGTAACGGACAATATAGGGGCGACACCGGCCTGCGTTACGGTAACCGTTTGCGACGGCAGACCGGCAGCAGTCACGGTAACCAGGCATACCCTGGTCGTAACCAACACATTTTCAGCGCAGGTTGCCGTGATGATCCCGTTGTTTGAACCGGCTGGAGTCAGCGTGCACCAGATTGCATCGCCAGAAACCGACCAGGAAGTATTTGAAGCAACATCAAACTGTGTATTCCCGGCTTCTGGCGGCACATTCTGGTTCGGGGGTGTGACCGACAGCATGGGCGCCGCACCTTCCTGGGTCACCGTTACTACTTCCACACCGGCACCTGTTGCTGCAACCATTATTTGTGCCATGCGCAGGCTGGCTGATGGATTTGCCTCATACGCCGCTGCGATGGTACCGTTGCCATTGCCAGATGCCGGGCTGGTGAGCGTACACCATGGAGTTGCGCTCTCGACTGTCCAATCGGTGTTTGAGGCAATGGTGAAATCAGTATTGCCAGCTGCTGCCGCGACGTTTTGATTGGGTGGGGTGACTGAAATAAACGGCGCCGTGCCTGTGGTGAATTTAATTTTCAAACCGTTTGCGGTTCCGCCTGAGCTTACCGCAACAACTCTGAAGAAATAGTTTGTATCGCTCAAAAGGTTTGTCACATCGGCACTTACATCTATGGTTGCACTGCCTGAACCTGCAGAGACTGAAGGGGTGAAAAGGTCAAGAGAACCGGGGGTGTTGCCATATTCAAAATGGTAGTCGGTGGCGAGTCCGTTTGGGTTAACGGTGCCGTTCAGTGTTGCCGTAGATGCCGTTACTGACGTAGCAGGAACTGTGACAGCGACCGGGGCGAAGGTGTATTTAAACGATGCGATCCTTGTTTTACGGCTGCCGCCACTTCCGATATATTCCGTGGTGAACCAAAATGTTTTATCATCAGTTGGATCCACCGAAAGCTGCGAATAATCGCCCCACCTGTTGGCTCCTGTTTGTGAGTTAGTCCCTAAATAAATTGTATCCTCGGTAATATCAAGAATGCCTGAACCTATTGCATACTCCCCTGCCGATTGTCCACAGAAGAAGATACTGGGATTCATGGTGGTACTTGAAACAGAATAACCGAGCCCTATCTCGTTGCTGCCGTTGAGCATGATACTGCCCATCCACCGGCTATGCACATCAGGCGCGTAAGTCCCCTGCTGCCGTAACACCCAGTCGCCTGTAGTCTTGCGTAATTCGTACCAACGGATTCCGGCATGGCGAACACCATCAACATTAACCGTTTGGCAGCATACAATGGTTTGATACGATCCAAAATTACGGTACTGAGGTACATTCATGATCACCTGGGGGATTCCATCCACGCGCTGATTGGTCCCTTTTTGCTCGATGTTGTTCCAGTTATTGCCAAAACTGCTGTTGAAAGGTTGTACAACAATTTGCTGTGTGCGCACAAATGCCGAGTTCGCAGGTGTTATCCAGTCCACGGTTAATTCATAAAGCCACAGTTCATCTGCACCACCGCCCAATGCATCGTCATTGAAGGCAATATACATACCCGGAGATCCTGCCGGAGCAAAAGCGCCATCATTATCGATCGGTGGCACGCACATGAATCCATCCACAGAGGTCGGACGCCATGCGTTATTGAATCCGACAGCCTGGGCAGGTGCGCCGGTAAGCATCTGTGAGCGCTGAAAAACATAGGTGTCGTTGCCGCCATTGTTGTTGTCACCCATATAATACCCATCCTGCCATACGCTGAATTTCGGGTAGTCGGGCATCGAAGCAACCTGAAAAGAATACTGGTGCCAGGTTCCGGTAGGGTCGTTGGTGGCAGATACAGCAAAGAGAATATAATTCGGACCAGAAAAAGGAACCGAGAATTCGGTCACCACCCACCGGTCGGCCTGCTCATCGTATAAAATGATCGGATCACCGTCATTGCGGTTGGCACCGGGTACATTTCCAAACAGCAGGTTCATATTTGTCGGACCCGCCACAATGACGCCGGCTTTGTCATAAATGGCATAAACGGTGTTAATGGTCTGCATAAAGTGGTTGGGGCCTGCTGTTCCGTTACAGTCGGGAGGATAGTAGGGAGAGGTTTGTCCGTCGAAATTCATGACCGGCCCTTTGTTTCCGATGGTTGATCCCATAAAGTCCTGCCAGGCGGGATCGGCTCCCCTGGGAAGTGCGGTCGCAGCGAACGGGAAAATACGGTTTTTCAGGTCCTTGTTTAAGGTCCGTGTCAGGCCTATCAATTCCAGTTTATGGAATTCCTCAGCCGACATCGGGGGAATATCACGCAACGGCTTGCTTAAACCATGATAGGTGCCGGTAACAATATCCGAAGGATGAATTGGTACGTTTTGTGCCTGTATTACAAGCATCACCAATGAGAATACCGCAGTAAAAAGTAAGTTTCGTTTCATGGTTTGTGTGTTTTTGCTGGTTATTTTGCAAAGGTAACAAAAATCCTCCATGTTATGGTGAACCTCGTGTTTAAACACCAAATCATTTATCTTTGCCATTCGATATATTCGTACTTCGTGCTTCAAAATTCGTACTCCCTTTTACGCAGGCGTCGACCTGTCCGCTTGTTCAGGTAATTATTTGGATTTTGTCCATTTCATTATTATTTTTGTCGATCATTAAACCACACGTGACATGAAAATAGTGAAAGAATTTAAGGAATTTGCCATGCGGGGCAATGTTATTGACCTGGCAGTTGGTGTGATCATCGGTGCAGCTTTCGGGAAAGTTGTCGGATCGCTGGTCAACGACATCATCATGCCTCCGATCGGCGTGCTGGTGGGCGGGATGGACTTTAAAAGCCTGGCTGTCACCATTCGCGAAGCTGTGATGGATCCTGCTACCGGCAAAGTCGCCAAGGAGGCAGTCACCATTAAATACGGCAACTTCATCCAGACGCTTGTTGACTTTACCATCGTTGCTTTTGCGATCTTCATGATGGTAAAAGCTGTGATGAACCTCAGCAAAAAGAAAGCTGAAGAGGCCCCTGCTCAACCTCCCGCTCCCACCAAAGACCAGGAACTGCTCACCGAGATCAGGGACCTGTTGAAAAAGTAATTGAGAAGTGCGAAGTACGTAGCACGAATATTGATCTGACAGTTTATCGCTGTACGTTTCACTATGTCGTAAAAACCTAATTAATAAATCCCAAACATAAACACAGAAATGAAAAAAATCACGATAATCCTACTCTGTATGATCCTGGCAGGCAACATTTCAGCCCAGGAGATCGAGAAAGTTGCCAAAGCCAAATCCGATCTGATGGCAAAAGTGCCTGCCGACACCTCGGGGAAACACTGGCTGGTATCCGGTTCCGGATCAATTGCATTTTCACAGGCATCCTTCACCAACTGGGCTTCAGGCGGACAGAACTCCCTTGGCCTGGTTGCCTGGATCACTTTTAAGGCAAATTATAAGAAAGGCAAACATGTGTGGGCCAACAACGTCGACCTTGGATATGGTTTCAACATCCTTGGAAAAGGCAATGATGCCCAGTTCAATAAAACAAATGATAAAATCGAACTTACCACCGCATACGGCTATGAACTGCACCAAAATGAAAAGTGGTACATGACAGTGCTTGCAAACTTCAGGTCCCAGTTCTCGGCA
>JBBQUQ010000138.1:0-5175 GCA_038212325.1 Bacteroidales bacterium | reverse complement strand
ATTGTAATTGGTATAAGGCTGGGTCATGATCCGGCGCGACTGCCCCGTAACGGTATCCTGCACACTGGCCCATGTGTTGGTGGTCATCCCGTTAAAAAAGCCAATGCCAAGCCCTTGTGAATTCCTTCCCGATATTTTGGTCGCATTGATGATCCGGGTCTGTTCGGGGTTGCCGGTCACCTGCTCATTCACCCCCAGGCTGTCGTAGGCACCATAATAGTTATCAGGCGTGCTCCCCACCCTGCGGGTATAAAAAATCTTACATTTGTCAAATAGCTCCGTGCCCTCGGTGAAAAACTGCCGCTTTTCATCATAACGGATCTCGAATGGGGTGAGATTGAGCACCTGGTCGTCCGACTGCACCTGCCCGAAGTCGGGGATCAGCATCATATCGAGGGTGTAGCTTTCATTGAGGCCATAGCGCAGGTCGAGCCCACCGCGGAGAAAATAAGACCAGTTTTTGACAACGGGATTCTTCTCGGCATATCCCGAAACATATGGAGAAATGGATAGTCGTACCGGCGGCTTGATCGCGTGGATTCCCGACAGGGTGCCATAGTAGCGGAATATGTCCTGCGTTTTATTGTCAACCCACGACCATGTGGAATATTCATGATAGCGGTGGGTGTTCCGCCACATGTTAATGCCCCATACCTGGTCCTGGATTTTCGGGAAACGTAAAGCGGAATATGGGATCTTCACCTCGGCGATCCATCCTGTATCGGTAATTACTGTTGCACTTTCCCACACAGCATCCCAGGTGATATCCTGCCCGATGGCCGAATATTTGCAGTCGTTCTGCAGGTTCGCCGGGCTCACCTTGAACTCGTACATGTTGAGCCCGTCGTTGTATGGCAGAATATCGAAGGAGATATAGTCGGTGTTCAGCGCCTCGATCTGGTCGCGGCGGCCAAGCTCCTTGCAGATGCTGTCGGGGCGCGGGTCGTACATCACGGCAAAAATGTACAGGGCTATGTCGTCATACACAAACCTGATCTCGGTGCGCAATGCGGGAAGGGTGCCGTTCCTCGGGCTGTATTCCACAAAACCAGATGCAACGGGAGCGGTGTTCCAGGCTGCATCATCCGGGCAGCCGTCGATTTTCGGGGGAACTGTAATGCGCACTGCACCGATGTTTTTTCTTGAAAGGAATGATGAATCAAGCAACCTGATGGTTTCCTGCGACAAAGAGATAACATGCATTAACAACAGAAGAAAAAGTAGAATGATCCTTGGGCTGATAATGCCTGTTGGAGAATGTGATCCGGGGGTTATCATAGGAAATAAAAATATTTCATTTAACCAAAATATAAAAAATAATTAGACAAACCCCAGAGAATATCCGGTTTAGCTGCCTGTTTTCACGACAATCCCGGTCAGGGACGTTCATAAAAATGGTGGTTATTTATGAAAATCGGTTTGTCATCGTGTTTGAGAATCATTTATGACCCCTTTCAATTCATTTGGAGAATGACATTGGAAAGGTTAATTTTACAAGTGCAAAATCTAAGCCCAATGGAGTTGACCCCTCATTCAAATATTGATCTCAAATTTGATTTTTCTCCGTTGACTAAGGGAAAGTTCCTGGTTCTGGATACTGAAACAACCGGATTGCTTCCAAAGGAGTCAATGGACAATGCTGACCCGGATACTTTCCCGCGTGTTATCCAGCTCGCCTGGTTGCTTTTCGATGAGGAAGGAAGGCTAATCGAAAAGAACAACTGCTATATTATTCAGAGCCAGCCGATTCCGCCTCACTCCACCCTGATCCATGGAATCAATGATACCGCTGTCATTCAAAAAGGCGAACAACCATATGCTGTCTGGAATGATTTTATCAGGGCGCTGGAGAATTGCGATTTTCTGATTGCACACAACCTTGATTTCGATGTTCCGGTTATTGAATCGGAGTTGGGCCGGTTGCAAATTCACAACCCTTTTGCCGGAAAACGAAAGCTCTGTACCATGAAACTGGGAAAAGAGCTTTGCAGGATCCCCTCAGAGGATGGGAACGGCTACAGGTATCCTTCGCTGGAAGAATTATACAACGTATGTTTTTTTGGAAGGCTCAATGACCTGAAGATTTCAGGATTGCATGATGCCTGGGTGGATGCCTCCGCAGCCGCAAAAATATTTTTCAAGCTTTTGTCGTCTCACCTTATCGATATTGCAGACGCAGAGGAAGAACCTTTCAAATTGCCTTTGGTACAAAAAAAAGAAGATGTTGTCAGGAGTAACTTCTTCCTCCATATCATTCTTCCTACTTTTCTTACCATTCTGTTATTTTTCCTTACCATTTTTTTTATCATTATTCCCAGGTTCAAGGAAAATACGCTGCTGGGAAAACGCCAGATGATCGAAGAACTTACCCGTTCAGCTTCAAGTATTCTTGAAAAATACGAGAGTGACGAACAAAACGGTTTTATAACCAGGGAAGAGGCACAAATGACGGCCATTTCCAGAATTCAATACCTGCGGTATGGTGCTGAAAACAAGGATTATTTCTGGATCACCGATATGGGGCCGGATATGATCATGCACCCTTACCGAAGCGACCTGAACGGGAAAAGCCTGAAGAATTTTACCGATCCGCACGGAAAAAGACTTTTTGTGGAGATGGTCGACGTTTGCCGTAAGAGCGGGCACGGATATGTTGAATACATGTGGCAATGGAAAGACGATACGGCACATATTGTTCCTAAATTATCCTATGTACAGGCATTTAAACCGTGGGGCTGGATTATCGGGACGGGGATTTACATTGAGGATGTAAAAAAAGAGATTGCATCCCTGACCCGGCGGTTGCTGGTCCTGTCGCTGGGGATTTCCCTGGTTATTGCCCTTTTACTGACCTATATCACCCTACAGAGCATGAGGATAGAGCGTAAGAGAAAACATGCCGAATCGCTTCTGCGCATTTCCCGCGAAAAATACAAGACCCTGGTCGACGCTACCACCGAAGGATTGATCATGGTGCTTGACCATAAGATGGTTTTTTCAAACAATAAAGTGCAAGAACTAACCGGCTTCAATGAAAATGAATTGTCAAAGCATCCATTTTCCAGGCTGATCAGCGAAAAAAACAATCCTGAAACCCTCAAACTGTTTCAACACAGAAATTTGCCCGACGGGCAATATGAATTATTCCTCTCCTTAAAAAGCGGAGACACGCTCGACTCGATTGCGACCATCAGTTCCATATTCTTTTCCGAAAAGGAAGGAAAGTTGATCACCATTAAGGATGCTTCCATACATAGAACTCCTGAGGGGAAAACGGAAGAGATCCTGCAGATTCTGGAGCTTTCAGGACACGGATTCATCAGGGTCCTGCTTGACGTCAAGGGAAAAATTGTTTATTCCAGCAGGGCCATGGTCCAGATGCTCGGGTTTTCGGATGGGAAGGAACTGTCGCAATACAGTATCCTCGATTTCTTTATTGATCCGGCGGAAAAGAAGAAATATCGCCACCAACTGCTCACTGAAGGGAGCATTAAGAGGGCCCCGATCCGCCTTAAACGCAAGGATGGCTCTGTCTGTATTGTTTCCGCTTCAATGATGATGATTAAAAATGAGTCACAGCAGTTGCTCTTCGACGGGATCATCGAAGATATTACAAAGAGAACGTATGAAGCGCAGGAGAAAAATGAGGTTATTGAACAATTGCAGGCATATGCCCTCCTTTTGTATCACTCCCTTGACTCAATCATTGTTCCGGTTCCTGAAGTTCAGATGGACACACCTGCCCTTCGCATTATTGAAATTATGAAAAGGGATCACACGAAGGTGGTCCTGGTTTCAAACGGTGACCAGGCTAATATTGGAATTATCACGGCAGGTGATATCAGCGGCAGAATTCTTTTCCAGGGACTCGACCTGCAGCGTCCGGCTTACCAGTTCATGACTGCGCCATTGATTTATATAAATGCCGGCGATTCGCTGAACCAGGCAATGAAACTGATGCAGGAATCCGGGATATCGCACCTGGTAGCAAAAAACCCGAACGGATCCGTTTCTGGAATAATCCATGAACATGACATTACACTGATCCTGTATAATTCATTCTCTTTTATAGAAGACAAGATCAAAAGGGCAACTTCTGTCGGCGAACTCTCTTCCCTGAATAAACGGTTTTTAAACTATGTGTCCTTAATGGTCAAACAAACTTCAAACCCCGTTATTATCGGCAGAAGCATCGCTTCGGTTTCTGATCTGATCACCACAAGGCTGATCACGCTGGCCATTGAGGAGATCGGGGAACCCCCGGTGGAATTTGCTTTTATTTCCCTGGGTAGTGAGGGGAGAATGGAGCAGACCCTGGCAACCGACCAGGACAATGCGATCATATACCAGGATGTTGCTGCCGGGGATGCGGAGCGGGTTCAGGCCTGGTTCAATAAATTGGGTGAACTTGTTTGCGACCAACTCAACACCATAGGATTCAGGTATTGCAGGGGCAGGGTCATGGCTAAAAACCCGCTTTGGTGCAAACCGCTGCAAACATGGAAAAATTATTTTACACAATGGATTTCAACCCCTGAACCAAAAAATCTGCTGGATATATCCATTTTTTTTGATTTCAGAACCGTTTATGGCAATACGGCTATGATCCATGATCTGCGTCAGCACATCAACCTGGTTTCCGGCGGCCAGTCGTCCTTCTTTTATAATCTTGCGGAAAATGTTCTTTCCTTTAAACCCTCCGTCGGACTGACCGGAGCTGTGCATACTGAAAAGAAGGATAATAAGGAACTGTTTGACTTGAAAAATGCCATGATTCCCTATATCATGTTTGCCCGGATTTATTCAGTTTTGCATAAAATTCCCCGTACGAACACGATCGGGAGGATACAAGCTTTGTATGCTTCGGGGATAATTCCATCCTCCACCCTTAAAGAGATCATTTACGGCTATAATTTCCTGATGATGTTGCGGTACAGATCCCAGGCCGCTCAATTTGAAAAAAGCGAGGAGGTGAATAATCTTATTGATCTCAATGAATTGCCTGATTATGAGGTAACTGTACTTAAAAAAGTATTATCCCAGGTAACCGATTTTCAAAGCCGGATCAACCTTGATTTTAAAGGGTCCATTTTATAACTCCGGTTATTGCTAATTATTTCACAGATTATTTGTGCAATTAGGATTTTTCAATATCTTTATCAACTGAATCTTAAG
>JBBQUQ010000137.1:0-5238 GCA_038212325.1 Bacteroidales bacterium | reverse complement strand
TACTGATTTATCTTTCCCTATGACACGAGCTGTTTCATTTTGATTGAACCCGTTCGCTATCATTGTAGAAATCGTGTACCTTTGTTCTACGGTTAAATGTTTCATCTTACAACTTTTTTTAGACGAGGAGGACGTAAAGTTAAACTTTATCCATCGAGGCAAAGTGGGGAAGATTATTTTCTTCCTCCTTTGTCTTGAAAAATTTAATCTTTTTCTCCTCTCAAAAAGTTGCATTTACTACTTGAATTTAGGTTATTATTGCATTCGTGATTCGGAAACATTAATTTTGCAGACAAAAGGAAACAATGCCAAAGATGTTGAATTTGAGAAAATTAATACCCGAATCAAATGAAAATAACTGAAGAGTTATGATATGATTTTTCCAATTAAAAACCTGTACAGAGAAAAACTATAAGATGAAAAAACCATTACCAGGATCACCCGCATGGAAATTACTGGAACAACACTTCGCGGAGTTGAAAAACATATCCCTCAAAGCGATGTTCTGCGGCGATGAACAACGAGGTGACCGGTTCCGCATAGAGGAGCTTGGCATCTGTTTTGATTTTTCGAAACATCGCATAAATGACCACACCCTCAAACTGCTGATTCAGCTTGCCGGGGAACGCGGGCTTGGTGAAAAAACAGAAGCCATGTTCTCGGGCAGCAAGATCAACCTGACCGAAGGCAGGGCGGTCCTTCATACAGCCCTGCGCGCGCCCAAAGGATCGGTAGTTTTTGTGGATGGCGTGAATGTGATGCCGGAGGTGCACCGGGTGTTGGAGCAGATGGCTGTGTTTGCAAACAGCATCCGGACAGGAGAATGGAAAGGGTATACCGGCAAACCCATCCGGAACATCGTGAACATCGGCATCGGCGGTTCCGACCTTGGGCCGGTAATGGCTTACGAAGCCCTTAAATTTTATTCGCAGCGCAACCTGGTTTTCCGCTTCGTGTCCAACATCGACGGAAATGATTTTGCGGAGGCGGTAAAAGACCTTGAGCCGGAGGAGACGCTGTTCATCGTTGCATCCAAGACCTTCACCACCCTGGAAACCATGACCAATGCGCGCACGGCGAGAAAATGGCTGCTTGACCAACTTGCCGATGACAAGGCTGTGGCCCGTCATTTTGTTGCGCTCTCCACCAACATCGAGCTGGTGACAAAATTCGGGATCGACGCCGCCAACATGTTCGGATTCTGGGACTGGGTGGGCGGAAGGTACTCGATGACCTCGGCCATCGGGCTCTCCACCATGATCGCCATCGGGCCGGATCATTACAATGCCATGTTGAACGGGTTTCACGAAATGGATGAACACTTCCGCACGGCGCCGCCTGAAAGAAACATCCCCGTTATTATGGCCCTGCTCGGGATCTGGTACATTGATTTCTTCGGGGCGCAAACCCAGGCGGTGCTGCCTTACGACAACTATCTCAAACGTTTCCCGGCCTACCTGCAGCAAATGACCATGGAGAGCAACGGCAAGCATGTCACCCTCGATGGTTTAACGACGGGTTATGCCACCGGCTCGGTTTACTGGGGAGAGCCGGGCACCAATGGCCAGCATTCCTTTTACCAGATGATCCACCAGGGAACGCTGCTCATCCCATGCGATTTCATCGGATTCAGGACCTCCCTGAACCCGATGCCCATGCACCAGGATTACCTGGTAGCTAACATGATCGCCCAGGGCGAGGCCCTCGCGTTCGGGAAAACCGCTGAAGAGGTAAAAAAAGAGGGTGTTCCCGACAACCTGGTGCCCCATAAGGTGTTCGAAGGAAACCGGCCATCTTCCACCTTCCTCATGGAAACATTAACCCCTGCGAATCTCGGCAAACTGGTCGCGATGTATGAACATGCCGTGTTTGTGCAGGCCGTGATCTGGGATATCAACCCGTTCGACCAGATGGGCGTTGAACTTGGCAAAGTACTGGCAATGAATATTATTCCCGAATTGCAGGATCCTCAAAAACCGCTCAATCACGACAGTTCGACCAATAACCTGATCAGGTATTACCGGGATATTTTTTAAAATGCAAAATGTAATTGATTAGGCACTTTTATACCTGTGTCACCGCAGAGTCGCAGAGCCGCAGAGGAGCAAAGTTTCCGTCAGAAGCATATTACCTTTTGAACATGGTCTTATGAGAGAATTTATGTTACATCCCGTTCATGAAGTGCAGCTAATTTCATATTTAAAGCCAGCCGGCAAAAAATTAGGATTTCTGGTGAATTTTAATGGCCCTGAACTCTGCGCCGGTGCGGTTATACGTTAAGCCCAACTGTTTGAACAACTCTTAGGGAGAAGTCTTAAATCAGAAGAAAAACTTACTGGTATAAAAGTGCCTAATCAATTATTATTTTGACCACATTAATCATTCAGACATGGAAAAATATATTCATTTGAACAGAGTTGCATTGCAGGTAATGATCGTCTTGTTTGCAACTGTTGCCGGTCGTTCGGCTGCTTCAGCACAACAGATTTCGTTAAACGATACTGTTACAAAAGTGCAGGACACTGTAGTCAGGGACCTCGACGAAGTAGTTATTACCGCCACCCGGGTTTCGCAGCGCATCATCGACATCCCCTATTCGGTGGTGCGCATCAACTATTCCAACTACAAATACGACCGGAAGATCGGATCAAGCGATATGCTTTCTGCTGTGCCGGGGCTCTTTTTACAGTCGCGGTACGGCGATCACGACGTGCGGTTTTCGATCCGCGGATTTGGAAGCCGTTCAAATTCCGGGGTGAGGGGGATCCGTATCCTGCTTGATGATATTCCCGAATCGGAACCCGATGGCCAAACCCGGCTTGAGGCCCTTGATTTCAACTCAATCGGCAGAATAGAGATCGTCAAGGGGAATGCCTCCTCCTTATATACAAATGCACCCGGCGGAGTTGCCAATTTTATAAACGACCTCGATTTTGAGCGGTCGTCTGTGGTTCAGTTCAACCAGTCCGGATCCTTCGGGCTTCATAAAAACGGCTTTAAAGCTGCGGTGAAGACCGACAAGTACAAATTCCTTACCACATACAGCTATGTGAATTACGACGGCTACCGGGTGCACAACAGCGAATACTGGAACATTGTGAACATGGTGCTGGAAGCCACTCCCTCGGCCCATACAAAGTTGTCGGTGCTGGGTTATTTTGTCGACGGGGCCATCAAATTGCCTGGTTCACTCACGAAAAGCGAATTTGAAGAGGATCCATACCAGGCCGATCAACGGTCGGTCGATCGTGATGAAAAACGGATCACCACCAAAGGAAGAGCTGCCATAAAATACGACGCCGTTTTTGGCGGAAACCTGAATAATGAAATTGAAGTCACCGCCTTCGGAACCATTAAATATTTTGAAAGAACGGCAAAGGATTACCGGATCATCAACCGGTACGGTTTGGGTTTGAGTGCCCGGTATGTGAACAAATCCCTGGTTGGTTCGCGGCACAATGAATTTTCAGTCGGGGGCGACCTGTTCTCCCAACCTGCCCGCACGGAGTATTACGACAACATCCATGGCGCCAAAGGTGATGAGCTCAAGCAACTTGAAAGTGAAAATATCATTAACAGAGGCTTCTATGTTTCGGATAATTTTGAAATTCTGAAAGAGAAAATGTTTGTTCTGCTCACCTGCCGTTTTGACTATGTGCAGTATACCCAGCAGGAAGAGACGTTGCCCTCACGAACCGACATGCAGCCATACAGCGCATTCACGCCCAAACTGGCGCTCAATTATAAGCTTACACCCTTGGTCGCCCTCTATACTTCCTACGGATTTAGCTTCGACGCTCCTGCAGCCAATGAAATGTCAAGCGCCGACCCTGAATACCTCTTCAATCAGGACCTCAATCCGCAGGAATCGGGTAACTTTGAGATCGGGATCAAAGGAAATATGTTCCGGTGGGATAAGGAGGCTTTCAGGAGGCTGACTTATGAGGCAACTGTATTTAACATCAGGATAAGCAACGAGATCGTGCCCTATGAGGTGCTTGGTGAAGTTTATTACCGCAATGCCGCCAAGACAAACCGCACAGGCGTTGAACTGGGTGCTCAGCTTGAGGTTGTGAGGAACCTGAATTTCGGAGTGTCCTATACCTGGTCGCATTTTGACTATCTGACCTATGAGGCGCAAACGATCATCGAGGATTCGCTTGGGAACCTGGTATCGGCATATGAAGATTTCGGGGGAAACATCGTTCCAAGTGTGCCGGTGAATAACCTGTTCATCTCGCTTTCGTATGCCTACCCCATCGGGAAACATGCAAGCCTTTTTGCCAAAGCCAGCTATCAGGGAATCAGCGGCATGTATGTCGACGATGCAAACACCGATAAAACCAAGGCTTACAGCCTGCTGAACGGATTGATTGGCGCCGACCTGAAATTCGGGAAATTGAACATCATGGCTTCGGGCGGGGTGAACAACCTGTTCGATGAGGTTTATGTAGGCTTTACCAATACAAACTCAGCGAATAAACGGTTCTACGAGGCCGGGGCGCCAAGGGATTATTTCATCAACCTGAACCTGGGATATACGTTTTGATCAAAAAAATCGTTCTTGTTTACGTTTTATGGTACCGATGCAATTGCCTGTTCAAAAACTGATGTCTGAAACCAGTTTCTTATGTAGGATTGTCCTGATCGCTGCACTCTTTTCAGCGTGCAGCACAGGTCTTGTTGCACAGGAGAGCACAAACAAAGATGCTCCGCTGAAAATCGGCGCCAATTACCGGATCCACCCTGATGGAATAAACCAGACAGAGGTCTTTATTGCAAATAATCCCGCGAACGCTGATATCCTCTGGGTATCCTGCAACACCCTGAACTTTATACCCTTTTTCGTAAGCGAAGGGATTTACACCACCGTCGATGGCGGAAAATCCTGGCAGGGCAATGACACGTGTACTGGCTCGCCGATTGCATTTCACGGCGGCGATCCCGGCATTTCAATCAACCAGAACGGGACCTTCATTCTCACACGCATGGGCCGGGCCCCATTTACCGGGTTATATTCGCACTATTCAACCGATAACGGACAAAACTGGTCCGCCCAGAAAGCGATCTCGACCGACGACCTTGAACGGGCAGCCGTTGCGACCAATGTTATCCCCGGAACTCAAGGCTATGGAAGAACCCTTGCCGCCTGGATCAAATTTGCCTACCCGTTTCCCATGATGATCGCTTACACCGACAATGAGGCGCAAACCTGGAGCACCCCTGTGGAACTCAATA
>JBBQUQ010000136.1:0-5651 GCA_038212325.1 Bacteroidales bacterium | reverse complement strand
ATTCGTCTTATTTCAGATATTTCCTCTTATAATCAACAGGAAGGGCTGGCTCTTTCTTCAGAGGAAGTTGATTATCTGGAAAAGCTTAGTAAAAAGATTGGCAGACCACTTACTGACAGCGAGGTTTTTGGGTTCTCGCAGGTGAACTCGGAACATTGTAGGCATAAAATCTTCAATGGCACTTTCGTGATTGATGGAAAAGAGCAGGATGAGACGCTCTTTTCGATGATCAGGAAGACATCGCGGCTCAATCCTAACCTCATCATATCAGCATACAGCGATAATGTGGCATTTATTAATGGCCCCAGAGTCTGGCAATTTGCCCCGCTGAATCAGGACAGACCTGACTTTTTCAGGTTGCAAGAATTTGATTCTGTCATTTCGCTGAAAGCAGAAACCCATAATTTCCCGACAACCGTTGAGCCATTTAACGGGGCGGCAACTGGTAGTGGTGGTGAAATACGCGACCGCATGGCAGGTGGCAAAGGTTCGATGCCCATTGCCGGTACTGCAGTTTACATGACCTCCTATCCGCGCACAAGCGAAAGCCACACCTGGGCTTCTGCAGTGAAACCGCGTAAATGGCTGTATCAATCCCCGGAAGAAATTCTTATCAAAGCATCGAACGGAGCAAGTGATTTCGGTAATAAATTTGGGCAGCCCCTGATTTGCGGAAGTTTGTTAACTTTTGAACATCAGGAAAACGGGAAAACCTACGGCTACGATAAGGTGATAATGATGGCCGGAGGCGTTGGTTATGCTAAAAAAGCAGACAGCCATAAAGATGCTCCGGTGCCCGGTGATAAGGTGGTTGTAATGGGTGGCGATAATTACCGCATCGGAATGGGTGGGGGAGCAGTATCGTCGGTTGCGACCGGACAGTTCAGCAATTCAATCGAACTGAACGCGGTTCAGCGTTCCAACCCCGAAATGCAGAAACGGGTTTACAATGCCATCAGGGCTATGGCCGAGATGGAGCAGAATCCGGTGGTTTCAATTCATGACCACGGGGCTGGCGGACACCTGAATTCCCTGTCGGAATTGGTTGAGATAACCGGTGGCCGCATTGACATTGATAAACTACCGGTTGGTGATCCTACACTTTCCGACCGTGAGATCATCGGAAACGAGTCGCAGGAGCGGATGGGACTGATTATGCATCCCGGCGATGTTGATTTGCTTACCAGGGTTGCCGGGCGTGAGCGTGCCCCGCTTTTTGTTGCCGGCGAAACTACCGGTGACCATCGCCTTACCTTTGTCAACAGCAAAACGGAGAACAAAGCCATCGATCTGAGTATGTCCGATATGTTTGGAAATCCTCCCCGGACAATGATGGATGATGCAACCTTAGAGACAATCTTTCCGGCACTGATATACAAAGCATCCAATCTGCAGGCTTACGTGGAAAATGTTTTGCAACTCGAAGCGGTAGCCTGCAAAGACTGGCTCACCAACAAGGTTGATCGCTCGGTAACAGGACGGGTGGCTGTTCAGCAAACGGCAGGACCTTTGCAGTTGCCATTGAACAATCTGGGTGTGGTTGCACTCGATTTTTATGGCATCAAGGGGATTGCAACCTCGATAGGTCACGCACCGGCAGCGGGTTTGATTGATGCGGCGGCGGGTTCTGTACTTTCGATTGCCGAAGCGCTTACCAACATCGTTTGGGCGCCACTCGAAGGTGGTTTGAAGGGCGTTTCGCTCAGTGCCAACTGGATGTGGCCATGCCGCAATCCCGGTGAGGATGCCCGCCTTTACCAGGCTGTTAAAGCCGCCAGCGATTTTGCCATTGCCCTCGGCATAAACATTCCGACAGGTAAAGACTCTCTGTCGATGACACAACGGTATCCCGACGGAAGCAAGGTTTTTTCGCCAGGAACTGTTATTGTTACCGCTGTTGCTGAAGTAAGCAACATCAGAACAGTTGTTAAACCTGTGATTCAGCCAGAATTCACTTCTACTTTAATTTACCTCGATTTTTCTGCTGAACCATTTAAAACCGGAGGAAGTAGTTTTGCCCAGACCCTGGGTTGTCTTGGTGACGAGGCGCCGACAGTAGCCGATCCCCAATATTTTGCCCGGGCATTCGATGCAGTGCAGACATTGATATCAAGAGGCGTGGTGCTTGCAGGCCATGATATTTCGGCAGGTGGCCTTGTTACAACCCTGCTTGAAATGTTGTTTGCCCAACCGGGTATAGGTCTCGATGCTGATTTGAGTGGTTTTGGGGAAAGCGACATCGTAAAACTATTGTTCAGTGAAAATCCCGGGGTTGTGCTTCAGGTAAATGACCTTGATTTTACTTCTGTATTTCTGCATGAAGCCGGGCTGAATTACCGGGTGCTTGGCAAACCTTCTTTCAGGCGCTACCTCACCCTTCGATACAACGATGGGACCACGGAGTTTGATATTGACAAATTGCGGAAACTTTGGTATAAAACATCCTACCTGCTCGACCGGAAGCAAAGCGGAGAAGATCTGGCACGCGAACGGTTTGTAAATTTTGAGAATCAGCCACTGTCTTTTGAGTTTGGGGAGGATTTTACAGGAGAGTTCGTTCAATTTGGTATCGTTGCCGGCCGTAAAGAGCAAACCGGTCTTAAGGCTGCCATCATACGCGAAAAAGGTGTAAACGGCGACAGGGAAATGGCATGGTCGCTCTACCTGGCCGGATTTGATGTGAAGGATGTTCACATGACGGATCTTGTATCCGGTCGCGAGACCCTCGAAGAGATCAATATGATCGTTTTTGTGGGTGGGTTCAGTAATTCTGATGTGCTTGGTTCAGCCAAAGGCTGGGCAGGGGCATTCCTTTATAATCCCAGCGCCAAAGCCGCGCTCGATAATTTCTACAGCAGACCCGATACCCTTAGCCTGGGCGTTTGCAATGGCTGTCAGTTAATGGTTGAGCTTGGTCTGATCTATCCTGAACATCTCGAAAAGCCTGTGATGCTTCATAACCTGTCAGGTAAATTTGAATCAAATTTCCTGAATGTTGATATACTGGAGAACAGCTCAGTAATGCTGGGAAATATGGCCGGAAAACGGCTTGGAATATGGGTAGCACATGGCGAGGGCCGGTTCAGGCTGCCATTGGATGAAGGCAATTATAATATACCTGTCAAATACAGTTACGGGGAATATCCGGGCAATCCCAACGGGTCAGATTATCATGCGGCGGCCATAGCCTCTCCTGACGGAAGGCATCTGGCAATCATGCCACATCTTGAGCGTTCACTTTATCCATGGAATTGGGCCTATTATCCTGCCGGAAGGTGTCAGGATGAAGTAACACCCTGGATTGAAGCCTTTGTAAATGCACGTAAATGGCTGATAGCCAATTGTATTTCGAAAAGTTAATATTTAGGTTTTCAGGTATTGCATGTTCAGGTTTTATTATATACTTTTACCGGGGTGAGTTTGGTTGTGCTTTATTTTTGATAATAAGTCCAACAACCCTCAGGGGAAATTATGGATAAAATCGTATTTATTACCGGAGCCACTAGTGGTATTGGTCGTTCCTGTGCATTCAGATTTGCTGAATCAGGATACCATGTAATTATTACCGGCCGCCGCCCGGATCGGCTGGCTGATGTTGAGGCTGAATTAAAGCGCAGGTTTAATGTTCAGGTTGTGCCTTTGTTACTTGATGTTACGGATCGTGAAAGCGTGATAAATGCTGTGAAAAGTCTTTCCGGCCCTTTCCGGAAAATAGATGTACTCATCAACAATGCAGGTCTGGCTCTGGGACTTGATCCTTTGCAGGATGGGAATCCGGCAGATTGGGACAGAATGATTGACACCAATGTTAAAGGTATTCTCAATATCTCACATGCAATTATGCCGCTTATGATTGAGCGGGGGAAAGGGCATATTATCAATATTGGATCCATAGCCGGACGCGAAGTTTATTACAAGGGGAATGTTTATTGTGCAACCAAAGCCGCAGTTGACAGTATCAGCAAGGCAATGCGGATAGATTTGCTGCCTTACGGAATAAAAGTAACCCAGATTGCTCCGGGTGCTGTTGAAACGGAATTTTCAACGGTCAGGTTCAGCGGGGATGAAAAGCGGGCAAAATCAGTATATGATGGTTACGAGCCATTGCATCCGGATGATGTGGCCGAAGTGGTTCATTATGCAGCTTCATTGCCACCACACGTAAATATCAACGATTTGCTGTTAATGCCAACTGCCCAGGCAGCAGCGACACAGATTCACCGTACCTGAGGTGTTTTTGATTAAGAGATTTAATAATTTGAAACCTCATGAGCAGCCAGATACCAAAAAACGCCCGGGTAAGGAGTTGCTTTTTAAAGGAATATCTTATTTTAGTTTTGCGGGGATTATTATCAGATTCTTTCACAGGATTTTGGTTGCTTAAACAAATTCAATCCTGACCTCTTAGTTTATTAAATTAAATGTAGCTTTTCTGAATTGAATCATAAAGAACCTCTAATGCCGGATGCCATGACAATAACAAGGATTTTTGATCTTTTGCCACATTACGCTGCCAGTTTTAAACCCAAGGACGATGTGCTTGCATTCAAAGAAGATGGTATATGGAAAAAATACACCTTAGCTCACTTTGTTCAGATGTCGGATAGCATCACCAGTGGTCTTATTGCTTTGGGTGTCACGAAAGGTGATAAAATAGTTACCATATCCAACAACCGGCCCGAATGGAATTTCCTTGATATTGCGATTATGCAGGCAGGGGCTATCCATGTGCCCGTTTATCCGACCATTGCGCCGGCTGATTACCAATATATTTTCACCCATGCTGAGGTTAAACTGGTGTTTGTGACAGGGGAGGAGATGACCCGGAAGATAAGTGAGATAGCCCTGAATTGTCCTTCTATTGAAGAGATTTTTACATTCAAATATCGCGAAGGATTCCGCAGTATTTATGATGTAGCTGAACTGGGTCAATCGAATCCGGAGCCGGAACTGGTCGATTCAATCCGAAACAGCATCGGAACCAACGACCTTGCCACCATCATCTATACTTCAGGCACCACCGGAAATCCAAAAGGGGTCATGCTTTCGCACAACAACATCATTTCCAATTTTAAAGCAGTTTCCTATATTCCAACTTTCGGAGAGGAAGGCAAAGCACTAAGTTTTCTTCCACTCTGTCACATATACGAGAGAATGCTCAATTACATGTATCTTTATCTTGGCATCTCAATATATTACGCGGAAAGCCTTGCAACAATCACCGATAACATCAAGGAGATAAAACCCGATATGATGTGTTGCGTGCCCCGCCTGTTGGAGAAGATTTACGATAAGATACAGGCTACAGGCAGAAAGCAAAAAGGAATCAAGCGAGCTGTCTTTTTTTGGGCTGTTAATCTGGCACTTCATTTCGATGTAAAGGGAAGAAACAATCCCTGGTATAAACTTAGGCATCTGATTGCTGACAGACTGGTTTACAGCAAATGGCGTGAAGCTCTGGGAGGCAATTTTAAGATCATTGTTTCCGGAGGAGCTGCGATACAGCCACGTTTAATCAGAACATTCAGGGCAGCCGGTCTTCCTATTTATGAAGGTTACGGGCTTACTGAAACATCGCCCGTGATCGCAACAACCAGTTCTGACCCCAACGGAATAGAAGTAGGCACTGTTGGCCCTCCGATGCGGGGTGT
>JBBQUQ010000135.1:0-5732 GCA_038212325.1 Bacteroidales bacterium | reverse complement strand
CTGGCAGCGGAATGGGTGATCGGAAAGAGAGGCTTTTTTGACATGAAGAACATTATTGAGGCGCAAATATTATCTGGCACTGAATAAGAAAAGCGATGTTTCTCCGTTAATTAAAATAAATTAAATACTGTGACATGAATCTTTACCTGATCGTAACCATCATTTTTTTCATCCTCTCGATCATCGGATTGTGGGGCATTTTCGAAAAAGCAGGCGAAAAAGGGTGGAAAGTCCTGGTCCCGTTCTATAACTGGTACATATGGCTTCAAATCACCAGGAAACCGTTGTGGTGGTACATTTTTCTGCTGATCCCTTTTATCAATGTTTTCGTGATACTTCTGATGATAGTTGAACTTTTAAAATGCTTTAAAAAGCATGGCCTTCTCGACCAGGCTTTAGGCGTGCTGTTCCCTTTTGTCTACCTCCCCTACCTGGGATTTTCGCCAAAAGAACATTATTCCGACCCTTCCAAGCAGCCTCCCGTACATAAAACAGCAGTGCGCGAATGGGTCGATGCAATCATTTTTGCCGTTATCGCCGCAAGCATCATCCGCATTTTCCTGATTGAAGCGTATACCATCCCCACCTCATCCATGGAGAAAACACTGCTGGTCGGCGATTATCTTTTTGTCAGTAAACTGAGTTTCGGGCCAAAAGTGCCTAACACACCGCTGGCGTTTCCATTTGTGCACCACACCCTCCCCCTTACCGAAAGCACAAAGTCATACCTCGAATGGATCAAGCTGCCTTACTACCGCTTCCCGGGCATGTCCGTTATCAAAAATATGGATGTGGTGGTGTTTAACTACCCCGACGGCGACACCCTCTCGTCAAAATTGCAAAGCAATGTCAGCTATTATCAGCTTGTCAGAGGCTATGGCAGGGATGCCGTTTGGAACAACAAGCAGTATTTCGGCGAAATCATTCCCCGCCCGGTCGATAAGCGCGAGAATTTCATCAAACGGTGTATCGGCATAGCAGGCGATACGATCAGGATCGTCGACAGGGTGGTTTACATCAATGGCAAGCCTGAGCAGAACCCGGGAAAACGGCAATTCAGATACCTGGTAAAAACCAACGGCGACCCGATCAATCAAAAGAATTTTGAAAAACTGGATATCACCGAAACCATTTCTACCGACAACAATGGCACCTACGAACTAACCCTCTCTGAGGAGGCCATTGCAGGCCTTAAACAATACAGCAACGTCGTTTCCATCGAACCGATGATCATTCCCGCCGGAAGCCCCGATCCGAATATTTTTCCGTTCGATACAAATTACCGGTGGAATGTGGATAATTTCGGGCCTGTGTGGGTCCCGAAAAAAGGTGTTACCATCCCCATAAACATGTCAAATATCTGCTTCTACAAGCGGATCATTGGGGTGTTTGAAAACAACAAGCTCGACATCACCGGTGGCAAAATTTTTATCAACGGAAAAGAAGCAACATCCTATACCTTCAAGATGAATTATTACTGGATGATGGGCGATAACCGGCATAATTCAGCCGATTCGCGCTACTGGGGGTTTGTGCCCGACGACCATGTGGTTGGTAAAGCTGTGTTTGTCTGGCTTTCGCTGGCCCCCAATAAATCACTCTTTGACGGAAAAATCCGCTGGGGTAAACTGATGAGAATCGTAAAATAACTACATTTGTAAGTCAAATAAAAAACCAAAAACCATGAGAAAAGTTCTTGTCCTCTGCAGTGTTTTAATGCTTGCTGTATTTGTAAGCAGTAGCAGCGCAATCTCCGGCAAACCGTTTGAAGGTGTTATCACCTTTAAAATCAGCTATCCCGGCAGCAAATTTTCAGAAAGTCAGTTGGCGATGTTTCCAAAGGTGCTTACGGTTTCTGTTAAAGGGTCAAAGTCGAGAACCGACCTACAGATGAGTGGCATGAACACCGTCGAAATCACCGATTATATGGAAAAGACCAGTGTTTCACTGCTGAACATGATGGGCCAGAAATATGCCATAAAAAAAACAACAGCCGAAATCGAAAAGGAATTGGCCGCTGAAGGAGCCATCACCGTTGAAGAAATGAAGGAGACTAAAGTCATTGCCGGCTTCACCTGCAAAAAAGTTGTGGTGACGGTGAATGACGATGGCGTTAAAACCACCTACGAGGCCTGGTATACCAGCGAGCTTGGTTCAAAACTTTCAAATTTCAACAACCCCCTTTATAAAGACATCGATGGGGCATTGCTCGAATTTTTGATGAAAAACCAGGAGATCAGCATGAAATTTTCAGCTACCTCCGTTGAAAAAAAGAGTCTCCCTTCAAAAGATTTTGAAATCCCTTCCGATTACACACTTACCACCCAGGATGAACTGAAAAGCAAGTTCGGTGGCGGTAACGAATAAATCAAATGGCCCGAACGAACAACCCGCCAAGATCGAATACATTTAAGGACGAACCGCGGTATGAGGAGTTTAAGCCTGCTGAAATACCGGTACCTGATTTAACGGTAAAAAAGCGTAAGGAAAAGAAGGAGAAGCCTGTACGGGCGCCTAAACCACCTAAAGAAAAAAAGGTGCGGACCGAGCAGGATCTTGCCCGCATGGAACAGAAATTCAGGGTATTCGGGCTGTTTTCGCTGCTCTTGTCATTATACCTGCTTTTTTCATTCACCTCTTATATCCTCACCTGGCAGGCTGATTTCAGTTTTGCAGATACAATTTTCAAGCATTTCACGCTCGAAGGATTCTTTGACAATAAGATCCCCGCTGAAAACTGGATGGGTAAAATCGGAGCGCTTACCGGGTACCTTTTCGTCTCAAAATGGTTTGGTGTCGCCTCATTCTTCTTTGTTATCATCCTGTTTAACACCGGGATGAATCATTTTTTTCATATTACGATCTTTCCGGTATGGAAAACACTGGAATATTGTTTTTTTGGCATCCTGTGGGTACCGGTCCTGCTTGCCCTGGTTGTGCCTGGCAATGACATTTATACCGGTGTTTATGGCTTTCAGATGAACATCTGGCTTGCAGAATTTCTTGGGATTTCAGGCATGGCCATGCTCCTTGGGTTCACAGCCCTCAGTTTCCTGATCCTTGCCTTCAACATCCCTTTTCGCTGGTTTAAACACAAGGCAAAGAACGAAATTCCGGTGGAATATCCATCGTCGGTGGTTGCATCAACCGAAGAACCAGTTGCCGCAGAACCGGAGATCGTGGTTTCTCCGGTTAGCCCGGTGAATTTCATGAAGGAACCTGAAGCGCCGGCAACCAATGAAATTGACCTGGAACTTGAATCAAGGCACGCTCCGAAACCCGAAAAGCATGCGGATCTCGAACTTCAGATAGAGACCCTGGTTGAGGATGTTCCCGCCAAAGGAGTAACTGAGCATCAAACCCTGGAAACAAGGTATGACCCAACACTGGACCTTTCGGGGTATAAATTTCCTCCGCTCGACCTGCTCAGCGATTACGGGGGTGAATCGCTGAATGTTAACAAAGAAGAACTGGAGGCCAACAAAGATAAAATTGTAAGCACCCTGTTAAATTATGACATCAAAATTGCCAAGATAAAGGCGACCATCGGACCTGCCGTAACCCTTTATGAAATTGTTCCTGAAGCCGGCGTGCGCATTTCGCGGATAAAAAACCTGGAAGATGATATTGCCCTAAGCCTTGCTGCCATGGGTATCCGCATCATAGCCCCAATTCCCGGCAAGGGAACCATCGGCATCGAGGTCCCCAATCAAAACCCGGAAATTGTTTCAATCAAATCACTCCTCGGGACCGACAAGTTCAAAAACACAACATTTGAGCTGCCCTTTGTGCTGGGAAAAACCATCTCCAACGAAACATTCATTGCCGACCTGGCAAAGATGCCCCACCTCCTGATGGCCGGAGCAACAGGTCAGGGCAAATCAGTAGGGCTTAACACCATCATCACCTCCCTGCTTTACAAAAAGCACCCGTCGCAGGTCAAGTTTGTGCTGATCGACCCGAAGAAAGTTGAACTTACCCTATACAACAAAATTGAACGCCATTTCCTGGCCAAACTGCCCGACGCTGAAGAGGCCATCATCACCGACACCAAGAAGGTGATCAGGACCCTGAATTCACTGAATATCGAAATGGACACGCGATATGACCTCCTGCGCGATGCCCAGGTGAGGAACATCAAGGAATACAATGAAAAATTCTTCACCCGTAAACTCAACCCCAACGACGGCCATCAGTTCCTCCCGTACATTGTAATTGTGATTGATGAATTTGCCGACCTGATTATGACGGCAGGCCGGGAAATTGAAACACCCCTGGCACGGCTGGCACAACTTGCCCGCGCAACCGGGATCCACCTGATTATTGCCACCCAGCGACCGTCGGTGAATATCATTACCGGAACCATCAAGGCCAATTTCCCTGCACGAATTGCCTTCCGGGTCATTTCCAAAATAGATTCCCGCACCATTCTCGACTCTTCGGGCGCAGACCAGTTGATCGGACGCGGCGACATGCTGCTGTCAACCGGCAGTGACCTGATCAGGATCCAGTGCGCCTTTGTCGATACTCCGGAAATTGACAGACTGACTGAATTCATCGGTTCACAGCGAGGATATCCCGAAGCCTTTGCTTTGCCCGAATTTTCCGATGAAGAGGGCGGATCGGCATCCAAGGAATTCAATGCCAATGAAAAAGACGATTTTTTCGGGGAGGCTGCAAGGCTGGTCGTACAGCATCAGCATGGTTCAACCTCCCTGATTCAACGTAAACTGAAGCTTGGCTACAACCGCGCCGGCCGTATCATCGACCAGCTTGAAAGTGCAGGTATCGTCGGGCCGTTTGAAGGAAGCAAAGCGAGAGAGGTGCGCTATAAAGACCTTACCTCACTCGAGGAACACCTATCCATACTCGGACAGAAATAGCTTATGAAATTATGAAAACGAAAATCATTTTAACAGGTTTATTTATTTTTTCGGCCTTCCTGGTTTTCAGCCAGGCAAAAGACACCAAAGCATCCGCCCTGCTTGAAGAGGTTAGCAAAAAGGCAAAGTCGTTTAAATCGATCAAGGTCGACTTTGCCTTTTCCATGGAGAACACCAAGGCCAGGATCAATGAGGAAAAAACAGGGACCCTGCTCGTAGCCGGAGATAAATATAAGATGTCGGCTGCCGGACAAACGATCATATGCGACGGAAAAACCATCTGGACCTATATCAAAGAGTCGAATGAAGTACAGGTGAATGCCCTGGAAAACAAAGACGACGCGATGACCCCATCTAAATTATTGACTTCCTACAACGCCAATTATAAGTCAAAAATCATCAAAAGCACCGATCCCACAGTCGAGCGTGTCGAATTGATCCCAAATACCGGCAAGAACTTCACAAAGGCCATCCTTGGAATTGACAAAGTAAAAAAACAGGTAAAGAGTTTCACCCTGTACGATAAAAGCGGAAATACGTTTACCTATAAAATTAAAACATATGCGACGGATACCCCTGTCACTGATGCTGACTTTACCTTTGACGCCAAAAAATTCCCCGGGGTGGAAGTCATCGATATGCGGTAACCAATTTTGCTCCCCCCCGAATTGTTATTTTTGATCTCTGCATGTTACATTGTTTAAGGACTCTGGTACGATAAACAGCTCCTCCGGGTAAACAATCTGATATAAAGTAAGCCCTTTGGCAGGTACCGAATCCCCGGCATTCGACCTGTTTTTGCTTTCAATGATCCTTGCCAGTTCTTCAAGTGATATATTTCCTGTACCC
>JBBQUQ010000134.1:0-5992 GCA_038212325.1 Bacteroidales bacterium | reverse complement strand
CGCATAGTACGACATCAACTGGTGACAGATGCCGTCGCCGACGTCGTGGAATTTTTTGATGCCGGAATTTTCAACGAATTCACGGATTACCTGGTAGTCGTTGGCAAGTTTGGAGTTGGTGGGCGGGGCGTTGTGATCAAGGGTGATGAGCAACGCATCCGGGTTGGCGAGGGTTGTTCCACCCATTTTTTTGAATGTGCTGTAAATGCTCGAAGTGTTGTCGTGTGAAAGAATGATGTCGGGGCGGGCGAACACGATACTCCCTGTGGCAGCGCCGAAGATTTTTTCGGCAAAAGTTTTTCCTGGCATGGCTTTTAAGGTTGAATTTGTTTAATCCTGCAAAAGTCAATATTTTTTTTGTTAATACGGCAGAATTTTATATTTTTAACCGACGATTTTCAACATCCCCGACCGGGGTTCTGAGTGCACTGTAAAACTACCTGTTGTGAGAAGGCTGACCTGGAAAATATTTGCTAAGCTAATTCCCTTCCTGATCGTTTTTTTTGCTTTTCTGTCCGCATCGGCCGGGATTGACCGGGACAGTCTGAAACAGGTGCTGGCATCGATCAAGCAGCGCGACCGCGCTGAGATGCTCAACAACCTGGCCTTGAAAATCATGGAGGATGATCCCGGACAGGCAAAGCTTTATGCAGCGGAAGTTTTGGAAAACGCCCTTGAATCGGGCAATTTGCAGGAGGAGGCCCGCGCACAGTTTCTGCTGGCCGAATTGGCGGTGACGATGGGCGACCATGCAGGTGCGATCGGGTATTACGAGCAGTCGGCGGCGATCGAGAAGAGAACTATGCCAGTAGGCTGGGCGACATCGGCTATTGCTATTACATCATGGAACAGCCGGTGAAAGCGCTCGGCTACCTGCAGAAGAGCCTTCAGCTATCGGTAAGGGGAGGGTTTGACACCCAGGCCGCCAGCATGTACAGTAACATCGGGTCGATATACACTGAATGGGGTGATTATAACAAGGGACTGATCAATAATCAGATGGCCATGGTAATTGACAAACGCACCGGTGATCAGGTGCAGGTATCAACCGACTTGAATAATATCGGTAAAATCTACGAGCAATGGGGAAAATATGACCTTGCTGTAAAATATTACATTGATGCCCTGGATATTGCAAAAAAAACAGGGCAACTGCCCATGATCGCCGTCAGGTTGAATAACCTGGGCATCGTGTACAAATCATGGAAAAAGTATCTCGAGGCCCTCAGTTATTTCAATGATGCGCTCGAAATAGACCGGTCGGTCGGGAACACCGATAAAGCCGGCAAGCGCCTGGCATACATCGGGGCGACATACCTCGAAATGGGGAAATATGATCAATGTATTTCCTTTCTGGATCAGGCACTTCCTTTGATTGAAAAATCGGGTCTGTTCGATGAACTTGCCCGGCTGTATAACATTTACGGAAAATATTACCTGGCCGTGCGCAGCTATCCGAAGGCTGTGGAGTTTTTCGGGAGGAGCCAGGAATATGCCCAACGGAAGAACCTGAAGCCTTTGCAGATGGGAAATCTCCACGGACTGGCTGAATCATTTGAAAAATCGGGCAGAACAAAGGAGGCGCTGGATGCCCTGAAGAAGTTCCTGGTGGTCAAGGACTCTGTGTTCAATTCGGAGAGCGATGCACGGCTGGCTGAATTCCAGGCGCGGTTTGACAATGAAAGATGAAACTGGAGAACGACATGCTCCGGAAGGATGTTCAGATAAAGCGCAACCTCACCATCGTATACCACCAGCACAGCCTGGGAGGTAGCCGCGAACTGGTCGCTCGGCCATGCACCGCTTTCTACTGAGGATGTGGTTATTCCGTCGGCACCGGTAAACCAGCCTTTGTTATCGGGAGCCACCGGGGTGTGCCAGAACCTGACGATCAATGCGGGCGCCATCCTTACCATCGGTGCAACGCCCCTGAACAACGGGTTGCTGACCGCTTCGGGAAACGCAGTTATCAATGGTGCCCTCAGCATTGGCGGTTCAATCACAAAAACTGGAAAACTGATCGTGGTGAACATCACCTGGGCCTCCACCTCTTCGATGTCGGGATTTATAAATGGCGGCATCGTGGTTTCAGGAGACTGGGAATTTTCGACGGGTTCTGCCGTATCGATGGGATATTGCGATGTCGCTTTTACAGGAGGCTCCAATACCCTGCTGATCAGCAAAGGCATCGGTAGTAGTTTTTCTTCGGTATCGATCGATAAGAACAGCGGGAATACGGTCACCATCGGCAGCACATCCACCGCCAATTTGAATTTTAACAGTACGGTCACGATCAACAGTGGTTCAACTTTATTAAGCCTGGGAAATATTATAACCATTTTTGCCGGTAACCTCAACAACAGCGGACATTTTTCTTTTGGTATAGGCACCGTCAGCATGGAAAAAGCTTCAGGCACACAGGCCATCCAGGTCAACACCAGCGACATGTTCAATAACCTGCTGATCAAGAGCGGCGGAACGGTTACCATTGATAACTTCCTGCAGTTAATGGGCAATATGACCATCCAGTCAGGGATTTTTGATCCGCAGAATAACATGGTAAGATTATTCGGCAACTGGTATAACAATGTCGGAGCGGCCGGGTTTGTGGAAGGAACCGGCACGGTGAGTTTTGCCGGTGGGAATTTTCGCCAGTACTCCTCCACTTCAGCACCTCTTCGTTTCTGTCCGTCCACAACACGCAGACCCTTTCGCTGCACGACACATCAATGGGAATGTTACGATTCAATCGGGCATTCTGGCAGCAAGCATCTATGCAATCAATGTCGGAGGTAACTGGAACAACCTGGTTGGAACGGCTGCATTCAATGAAGGAACAAGCACTGTGCTCTTCAATGGGGCAAATGCTGCTGAAATTGTATCAGATGAAACATTCTATAACCTGAACCTGGATAAAACATATCCTTCCTTCGACGGTCTTGAATTATTTAATGATGTGACTGTCGCCAACGACCTGCATGTCATGGATGGCAGCATGGAACTAAACTACCAGGTCGACCTGTTCATCACCGGTAATGTAACGATTGACGATGGCGTCGGTATTAATGCGAATGATCATGCAGCACAGATCACTGTGGGGAAGAACTGGACAAACGCCAATACGGGTATTAGCATAGAATACGGGTTTGATCCGGGGGCCTATTCAACGGTTACTTTCAATGGTGCTGCAGATCAATTTCTCACAACTGCCTGCACGCAGGAGGATTTTAATAATATTACGATCGACAAACCTTCGGGAAAATTCAAATCAAACGACAACATCCAGGTATCGACTAACCTTCTGATCCAGAATGGTATATGGGAGGATAACATAGATGGTTTACATCATTCGGTGTATCGTGATTTCACGGTCGGGTCAAACGGCACCTTTAATAATTATACCAACAAGAACACCGTGACTTTTTCAGGTAACGGACCATCCGTGCTTACATATTCCGGTACCAGCGGGTACTTCCATAACCTGGTCATAGATAAACTCAACGCAGCAAGCGTTACACAACTGAGCAGCATATATTGCCATAATAATGGGGCCCTTACCGTTGATAATGGAATATATAACCTTAATGGATATGCGATGAGTGTTTTTGATAATGTGAACATTAATAATGGAGGGAAACTCTTGTTGCCTGCAGGATCCGCATTAATACTGTCAGACATCCACAATTTGAATGTCAATGCCGGGGGTATTCTTGAAGCGAACGGGACAGATGGTAATAATACTGAAATCATGGCGAATATTCCCACAGCGCATTACAATCTCACTGTTAATGGGGGCGGTACGATCTCCGCTGAGTATTGCAAATTCATGAACATGGGGGCGAACGGCGTGTATGTAGCCCCGGGCGCGATCGTCAGCCCGGCCCATCCGTTCACAGGCTGCACCTTCCAGGATGGCGCTGCCGGCGGAACTTTGCTGGCCCTGAATAATGACCAGGTACTTACGATCAGGAATGCCAATTTCCCGACGAATACCTGGAGTGGCGGCAGCAATGTTGCCAAAACGTTGAACACCGGGCATGTCTATTTTGTGGATTACACGGGCGGCTATTCCGGAGAGAACTACGATGCGGACGGATGGAACCTGATCGACTGGGTGCCGACCTTAACTGCAACAGCTACAGCCACCCCGGGCACCATATGTTCCGGTTCTTCTTCCCAGCTTAATACCATTGCCGAAGGCGGATTTGGTTCATACACCTATTCCTGGAGTCCGACAACCGGGTTGTCCAACCCCAGCATTCCCTATCCTGTTGCCACCCCTGCCGCGACCACTACATATTTTGTAACTGTAACGGATAACCTTGCGACCCAGACGACCAGCAGTATCCTGCTCACGGTTATGCCGGTGCTTCCGGTCAGCGTTTCGATCACTGCCTCTGCAAATCCATCTCCTCCGGGCAATCTTGTTACCTTCACCGCCACTCCGGTCAACGGAGGACCATTGCCTTCCTATCAGTGGAAGGTCAATGATGTGAATGTCGGCACGGGTCTGCCCACATACTCTTATGTGCCTGCGAACAACAATCAGGTAAAATGCATCCTGACATCCAATTATGTCTGTCCTTCCGGAAATCCTGCAACCTCCAATACGATCACAATGATCATCGTGAACACCAATTCCACCGCTGCAGGCACGATCCCGAATGGGACCACCGTGTGCTATGATGCTTCCAACACAATCACCGTGGGTGGGGCAGGAGGTGCTTTTACCGTGCAGAGCGGGGGCATTGCGAACCTGATTGCCGGTGCGAAAATTTTATACCAGTACGGCACAACCGTGCAGCCCGGAGGGTATATGCATGGCTGGATCACGACTACGAATGGCTATTGCGGCAGCCTGCCCCTGGCAATGGTTGCCGTTGTGGCCGGTGAGGAAGAGGTTTTCCCTGTACCATCGACGGCATCTCGGAGGTTCATCATTTATCCGAACCCGACAACCGGCGCATTCACCCTGATGAGCACCGGCGACATCCTGCCCTGCAAAGTTCAGGCTGTTATATTCGATATGCACGGCGGCATGGTCTTTACAACTTCTTATACCGGTGAAAAGAGCCATGGTTTCTCAGTCCGGGGGTTGCCTCCGGGGGTCTATTTTCTCAAGGTCATCACCGACAACCGGATCGAATCTTTATAGCTGGTTGTGACACATTGATCAGATGATTGAATAAGTCTTAACTTTTTTTCATGAAGCAGGGCTCGGTGAACAGAGCCCTGCTTTTTTATAACCCCACCTCCGGCCCCTCCCCAAAAAAGGGAGGGGAATAGCCTGGTACCTGTACCTAAAGCATCATGAGGACTGTGCATGCCTGCATTGCTTGCATTGCTTGCATTGTTTGCATTGTTTGCATTTTTTTTGTTAGTCTTAAAGGTATTTTCTATCTTTGCAGCCCTTAAAACGGACACAAAACACTGGAGAGGTGGGTGAGTGGCTGAAACCAACAGTTTGCTAAACTGTCGTACGGGAAACTGTACCGGGGGTTCGAATCCCCCCTTCTCCGCGGATTAATTAGAGATTAAAAATTAAAAATTACGCAAATCGGCATAAATCCTTATCTTTGCAGCGATTTGAATTTTGGGAATTACCAGTTGCATTGTTCTTTGTTCGTCATTCGTCATTCGTCATTCGTCATTCTCAATTCGTAATTGTTTTTCGGGGTATAGCGTAGCACGGTTATCGCGCCTGCTTTGGGAGCAGGAGGTCGCAAGTTCGAATCTTGCTACCCCGACCAGCAAAATCAAGGGTTTCAGAGAATAACAATCTGAAACCTTTTTTTTATGTACACACAAATGTACACACAGAATCCCACTCAACCACTCATCTCCACCGATATCAAAAATTATGAATAATACTGATAATGAATAACCTGCATGAACTTGCAAGGCCTCATCAAAAGTATTTTAAATCTCTGTCACCAACAAAGAATTTGTTTTAATATCGGTCAAACTTGAGTGCAATTAAAAACTGAAACGT
>JBBQUQ010000133.1:0-6328 GCA_038212325.1 Bacteroidales bacterium | reverse complement strand
ACGTAGCGATGAGTTTGCTGGCCGAACACCGCAAACCCATGGAACGCATTACAAGTATTTGGGAAATTATTCAGAGTTTTTCCAATTAATGCAGACTAATTTATCTGCTTACAAAGTGGAAGCGCCTAAACTTTTGAAAATTCTTCTCTTTAATTATCTGTTTTCGAATGGGGATGCTCATTTTAAAAACTTCTCGTTGCTCGAAACTCCAATGGGCGATTATAGATTAAGTCCTGCGTATGACCTGTTAAATAGTCGCATCCATGTTGATGACAAAGATTTTGCATTAGACGATGGACTATTACCTCGCAATTTAGCCCAGGAGAAAATCAGTATACAATTTGCCAGACTGGACGGGAAGGCCGGTATCAGTGAAAAGATATTTAATACGATGATGACGCTGATGGCGTCAAAATCCGATAGCGTAGCTAAAATGGTAGCAGCTTCGTTCCTTAACGCCACAACGAAAAGAAATTATTGGCAGTTGTATCAAGGTCGTTTAAAACAACTGACCAAAGTTTGACCGGCGAACGCTGCGGGGTGATCCGCGATGAACCGCTTGTACATTTTCGAACTTGTGGTCGCCTGAACTTTGATCCGGTTTTGGAATGTTTTTGCATACGACGAGAATCTTCATTATGTTTGGTAATTTTACAGACGTATTGCATAGGCAGATTAAAAAATAAATGCAAGCTGGGGCTTTAGCCCCATCATTATGATCACACAATAATATGTTCAACCGCCTTACAACATTTCTAAAATCCCCGAACAAGAAGGTGATGCTGAGGTATTTCTTCCATGAGAAAAAGGCAACCTGGGCCAGATATTTCAACAAACTCATGAAAAAAACTGGCTTCTCTGTCAGAAACCATGCCGGGAAAATAGATCTTTCCGGCCAAACCCACCGGCTATACGGGATGCACCGCAGCGGATGGAATTTCGCCATGCGCAATCTCAGTGACCTGCACAATCCGAATGGAGTTTTCCTGGATGCTTTTATTGACCGTACCTTTTCTGACGGGCAACGTGGTTTCAAGGGATATGCCAGGCCCTGGGCCGGCTTTATCCACGTTCCCCCGGGGGTGCCCGGGTGGTTTCAAGCGAAACAATCCAATGAGGCGATTTTCAGTTCAGCGGCGTGGAAAAACAGTGCGCCATATTGCCAGGGGCTTTTCACCCTTTCACGCTATCATCAGCAACACCTCGCTCCGCAATTTGATTTCCCGGTAGAGAACCTGCTGCATCCTGTTGAATTTCCGGAACTTACCTGGAGTTTCGAAAGGTTTGCCGCCAACCGCGAAAAAAAAATCGTCCAGTCCGGCTGGTGGCTCAGGCGAATATATTCCATTTATCTGCTTAATGTAAGGGGTTACAGGAAAACCATCCTGCTCAAACAGGATGCAGGCATGGAACGCCATTTAAAGCTGGAACTGGAACACATGGAGGGGAAAGACCGCATCGATCAAAAGGTACTCGAGAGTGTGACCCAAGTGGATTTCCTCGCGAACAGGCGCTATGACCAGTTATTGTCGGAAAACATCCTGTTTCTTGACCTGATCGATGCCAGCGCCAACAATGCCATCATCGAATGCATTGCACGAAACACGCCGGTGCTGGTGAACCCGATTGAGCCGGTGATGGAATACCTGGGTCATGATTATCCTTTTTACTTCAACTCGCTCGAAGAAGCGGCGATGAAGGCGGAAAACTTCGACCTGGTAAGGGAGACCCACAACTACCTGGTCAATCATCCATTGAAAGATAAATTAACAGGCGACTATTTCCGTGAGAGTTTCATCAATTCCACAATCTACCGTTCCTTATGATCAGCATCGGGTTACCGGCCATTAAACCGCAGTTTCTGCAGGAAGCGATACAAAGCGTCCTGGATCAGAATTTCACTGATTTTGAACTGATCGTGTACAACGACCGGTCGGACGAAGCGATCAGGAATATTGTAAAATCGTTTGCAGATCTAAGAATTCTATACTACGAAGGAGGGGTGGCGCTGCCGGTTGTTGAGAACTGGAACAAGGTGCTGTCGTTTGCAACGGGGGAATTTTTCGTACTTTTTTCGGATGATGACCGTTACCATCCTGATTTTCTGATGGAAATGAATATGCTGTCGGCCAAATACCCATTGTGCGGTATCCTGCATTGCCGGGTAAGGAAGATCAATGCCGGGGGTGAATTGCTGGCGCAGACTGCCATCTGTCCGGATTTTGAGACAGGTCTTGACTTTATCCTGCACAGGGTAATTGGAGACCGGGAGCAATTTGCACCGGAGTTTGTCGTAAGAACGAAAAAACTGAAGGAGATCGGAGGATTTGTCGATTTGCCGCTGGCCTGGGGTTCTGATGACCTTACCTGGTTCCAACTGGCGATACATGAAGGAATTGCATACAGCCCCAGGCCGCTTGCCGACTGGCGGCTGTCGCCGTTTCAGATTTCAGCGACCGGTGATGTTGAAGTACGATTGATGGCGGTGGAAAAATATTCTGCCTTGTTAAGGACGTTCATCGAATCGTTTCATCCTGCTGAGGAAAGGGAAAAGCTGGTGTTGCTGCAGATCATTGGATTGTTTGAACGGTATTCAGCACGTCAGAAAGCGCACCTGGTAGCTGTTAACGCACGCTATGTGTCATGTTTCAGGCAAATCGTCTTTTTTGTCAAAAACAAGAAAAAGTTTCAACTTAAAATTCGGTGGCTGCTTTATTCCTGCTATGCAAAAATTGCTAACGGGTAGTTGAACGCATTTTCAATTGTAACCTAAAATATGAATGAGTCCGGTATAAAAACTCATCAATTTTGAATTGCCAATAGCTTTAGCTATTGGTTAGAGGTGGAAAATGAACTCGGCTTTAGCCAAATAATTGACATTTAATTGTTTGGCTAAAGCCAATTATTTAATGAATTCCTCAAACCTCCAGTAAAAGCTGGAGGTAATTCATTTGGAAACAAATTTCATCCTTTTTATACTGGACTCATGAATGTTTTTGCAAAATATTCAGTTATGGTGGATAAATTTGCAAATCTAAAAAGCTTTGAATGACCGTCTCACATCCTAAAGTAACCATCATCACCGTTGTCCGGAATGCGGTTGAAGAGCTGCGGAAAACGATCAGCAGCGTTCTCGGGCAGGATTATCCTTGCGTGGAATTTATCGTGATCGATGGCGGTTCTGCTGATGGTACGGCGGAGGTGATCAAATCAAATGCAGAAAACATCGCTTACTGGATCTCCGAACCCGACCAGGGTATTTACGATGCAATGAACAAAGGGTTGGCCAAAGCAACCGGTGACTGGGTAAATTTTATGAATGCAGGGGATGTTTTTACCGGGAAGGATACGATTTCAAAGGTTATCGCATCGAACCTGGAAGATTATGGTGTTGTTTATGGCGACAGCATCGCTGCATATCCCCTTGGACGGCTTGTTTTCAAACGGGCAGGCATGCCGGAAGATATGGTTAAGGGTATGGTTTTCTGTCACCAGGCGGCATTTGTCAGGCGTGAACTTGTTACCAGGGTTGGTTTTGACATTTCATTCCCGATCGGTGCTGACTTCAACATCCTATTTGGTTTGTATTCAACCGGCGTCCGGTTTAAAAAATTGCCGTTGACCGTTGCGATTTTCGATGCTGCCGGATTGTCGAATCTAAAGATGGTACAGTCGGCGCGTGAGCATTTTGCCATTGTAAAGAAATACAGGAAGTTAACTTTTCCGCAAACGTTGTATCATCAATGTTTCATCGGTTGGGTCGGATTGCTTTCACTGGGATACATGATTTTGCCGGAAGGGTTGGTGCAGTGGGTGCGGGGGTGGGGGGGTGACAAGGTGACAAGGTAACAAGGTAACAAGGTAACAGGGTAATCATGAGGATTTTAATCATTGGTACGAACGATCAGCGGGGTGGTGCGGCCAGGGCGACATGGAGGCTTTTTGAAGGATTAAAGGCTACCGGGCACGAGGTGTATTTCCTGGTACAGGAGAAGCGGTCGCACGATCCGAAGGTGACTACTGTACCGTGGCCTGCATCTGGTTTGCTTAACCCCTTCAGACCATTCATCGACTTCGGGATTCCTGTGGTTTTTACCCGTAACCGCACGCTGTTTTCCACCTCGCTCATCCCCGACAGGATTGCCGCGGAGGTTGACCGGATAAATCCGGATGTGGTTCATCTGAACTGGATCACCGGGGGATTTATCAGGATAGAGTCATTGGCGAAAATTGACAGGCCTGTGATATGGACACTCCACGACATGTGGGCTTTTACCGGGGGATGCCATTACACCGGCGATTGCGAGAGGTACCTCGACGGCTGCGGGAAATGCCCGGTACTGCATTCATCAAATGACAATGATTTGAGCCACCGGGTCTTTGTCAGGAAGAAACATACCTATCCGCTGATGAAAAACCTGACCATCACCACCCCCAGCCATTGGCTGGCGCAAAAGGTAATGGAAAGCCATTTGCTGGGGGGACGAAAAGTGGTGGTAGTGCAGAATGGGCTGGATACCCTGGCATTCAGGTCGACAGGCAGGGCAGAGGCCCGAAAGCGGCTTGGTCTGTCAGCCGGGAAAACGATCGTTTTATTTGGAGCGATCAGGGGCACCACCACACCCCAAAAAGGATTCAGTTTGTTGATTGAGGCGATGAAAAGACTAAACAAGACAGATTGCCAGCTTGTTGTGTTTGGTTCGTCGTCGGCCGGAACGACAGATATTACCGGGTTGGATATCAGGTTTTTCGGCGAGGTGAACGACCAGAAAGTTCTGGTTGATCTCTATTCCGCGGCAGATGTGGTTGCCGTTCCTTCGACCCAGGAGGTGTTCGGGCAGGCCGCCACAGAAGCAATGGCCTGTAGCACGCCCGTGGTGGCCTTTGCCTGTACCGGTTTGCCGGATATTGTGATCCATAGGGAAACAGGTTATCTGGCCAGACCATTTGAAATTGAGGACCTGGCAAACGGGATCGGATGGGTGCTTGAAGATGAAGGCCGCCGCCTGAACCTCGGGGCAGCAGCAAGACTAAGGGCGGTGGCGGTGTTCGATTCAGCGGTTGTCGCAGATAAAATGATCAGGTTATACCGGGAGGCCATCGATGCAAACAGCCTGTAAATTCTCCATCATAACCCCCTCTTACAACCAGGCCGGGTTTATTGAACGCACGCTCGACAGCGTTGCAATGCAGCAGGTTAAATTTCAGGCAGAGCACATCGTTATCGACGGAAACTCCGCAGATGGAACCCAGGAGATTCTCAAAAAGTATGCGGGCAACATCAGGGTTGTTTCAGAACCCGACCGCGGCATGCAGGAGGCCCTGAATAAAGGTTTCGCGATGGCCAGCGGGGAGATCATCGGATGGCTCAACTCCGACGACACTTACCTTCCCGGGGCTTTGCAGAAAGCATCAGATTTTTTTGACAAGCATCCCGATTGTCAATGGCTTTATGGAAACTGCCGCATTGTTGATGAGCAGGATCGTGAGATCCGCAAATGGATAACCGCCTATAAAAACCGGTCGGCGCGAAAATACAGCTATGAGCGGTTGCTGGTGGAGAATTTCATCTCACAGCCAGCCGTGTTTATCAGGCGCGAGGCACTGATGGCTGCAGGCCCGATTGACCCCGACCTGCCTGCCGCCATGGATTATGACCTGTGGATCCGCCTGGCACAGCAGGGAAGACCCGGCTATGTTGATGATGACCTGGCGTGTTTCAGGGTGCATAAAGATTCAATCAGTTCACTGGGTTTTAAGCAGCAGTTTGAAGAGCAATATTTAATACACAAACGGTACAACCAGACTCCTTTTTTGCTTTTTAAACACAGGATAAAAATCAGGCTCATTGTTTTCGTATATTCGGTTCTGGAAAAAATGCAACCGTTTTTAAGAATGAAAAAACATTGATTTTATTGGACTTTTTCTCGGTGGTTCTCTGTGCCCCCTCTGTGGTTCTCCGTGAAATAATTACACAGAGGGTCACAGAGAAATTTCGCAGAGAACCACAGTGGCTGCAACCTTCTGTTTTTCGATGCAATGTTTAATTTTGTAAAAAAAGGTAATGAGAAAATACCAAACCGAGCATTCGCTTGATTCACCCGAAAGGACCATGCTTCACGGGGAAATAATCAAGCATAAGAAATTCTTAAGGAAACTATATGAAGATTGGTATTCAATCTTCATTGACGAAATGAAAAATCTTCCAAACGATTTAATCATTGAACTTGGTTCCGGGGGCGGATTTTTAAAGGAAATAGAACCTAAAATTATCTGTTCCGATGTAATTGAACTACCTACAAATGATATGACCTTTTCTGCATTGGAC
>JBBQUQ010000132.1:0-6400 GCA_038212325.1 Bacteroidales bacterium | reverse complement strand
AATAAACTTTCGTGTAGCTTGACAGGGCAGGGCAGTGCTTCGAAATCGGCAACTAAAACATACCGCCATCCGTTACCCTGTTACCCGGCCACCCTGTTACCCTGTTACCCGGTCACCCTGTTACCCTGTTACCTTGTCACCCAGTCACTCTTCATCCTGACCAACTAACCTTTATATATCCCGCGTGTTCATCAAATTTTTCAAGTCCAGCTTTTTTATCCAGTATCTCGTCATCGGGATTACCGGCTTAAGCCTCTGGCTGAGTGCATTCCTTAATCCCCCGGGAATGCCAGGACCGGAGGGCCCGGTGCCTCTATATTCAATTGTCTACAGTCTATTTCATGGCATGCCCTTGTTGGCCTCCATAACAGCCTTTCTCCTGCTGTTAGCCGAAACTTACTGGCTCACCAGGATACTCAGTGTGCATGAATTGGTTATGAAAAACTCATCCCTTTCAGCATTGGTGTTCCTGGTTATGATGAGTTTTCTGCCTGAACACCTCACCCTGAACCCAATCGGCATCGCCCTTGGGTTCATGATGCTGATTCTTCATCACCTGTTGATCTCCTATAATAAGCCCGAACACCTTGACCGTATTTTTGCAGCAGGTTTTTTCACGGCCATTGCCAGTATGTTCTATTTGCCATTTATTCTCTGGTTTGTTTTTGTAATTGTCAGTTTCCTGGTGTTTCGTGCCGGCAACTGGAGGGCCTGGATGGCAGCATTTATTGGACTTGTAACGCCATTCCTGTACCTGGGAACATGGTATTTCTGGCACGATCAATTCATGGACAAAGCCCTTGAATTCTATGCATTTTTCAGCCATATCCTGGTTTTTCCCAATCCATTTCGCAATGACTTTTATGTTCTTTGCGGATTCACCCTGGCGCTGGCGTTATGGGGTTTTTTCCTGTACAGGAGCGGTCCGGAAAAAACTGTTGAGATCAGGGTAAAGTCAAATATTCTGCTCTGGACCCTGGTTTTCGCCTTCCTTTCCTTCTTCTTTTCCAGGTCGATGGCCATTTTTCATCCTGCCCTGGCAATGCCAGCGCTGGCCATGGTGATTGCAGGAACGCTGATCGGTTTAAAGAAGACTAAGGTTGCTGAACTGATCCTACTCGTGTATTTTCTCACCGTCCTTCTCAACAACCTGTTTATTCACAACATTGCCCACAACTGACGTTACCGATGCCTGACATGCTGCTTAGCCATTACACCGAAAGCCTCTGCGAGGCGGGCTGCGATGAAGCGGGTCGCGGATGCCTTGCAGGACCGGTTTTTGCAGCAGCTGTAGTTTTACCCCGCGATTTCACAGATAATACACTGACCGACTCAAAGCAACTAACTGAAAAACAACGCAACAGGTTGCGCGATGTTATAGAAACAAATGCCATTGCATGGTCTGTGGCCAGTGTTGACAGCATCACCATTGATAACATTAACATCCTCAATGCTTCGATCCTTGCCATGCACCTTGCAGTTAACCAACTAAACACAAAGCCTCATTTACTGCTCATCGATGGCAACCGTTTCAAGCCCTATCCGGGAATTCCTCACCAATGCATCGTAAAAGGAGATGAAAAACTCTTCTCAATTGCAGCAGCATCGGTACTGGCAAAAACCTATCGCGATGCGTTCATGCAGAACATCCATCTCGAATACCCGGCATATGGCTGGAATAGGAACAAAGGATATCCATCTAAGTTTCATCGGGCCATCATTGCAGAATATGGGATTTCCCCGTACCACCGCAAAACCTTCCGGATGATCAGCAGGTGAATGAACCCTGCAAGTCTGCCTGATATTTCCCATTCCCGCAATTAACAATTCCCCTGCCGGGTATTGATAACTTTTTTAAAAGTGTTTGATTCTTCCGCATACCTTTGCTTTGGTTTTTGTCAATGAAAACCACCGATGAGAAATTTCAGGACCATTCTGATTGCCTTCGCAGTTGTTGTTGCAGTAACAGGTTTTTCCTGGCTTGGCTATATCCTGTACAATAAAATTCAGCGGCCCGCCGAGTCGCCCTTCAACGCAATCCCCGGGAATACTGCCCTGATCATTCAACTGAACAAAGCCGGGAACCTGCTGGGCGAACTTAACCGGTCAAACCTCCTGTGGAGAGCCCTGTCGCGATTCCCGGGGATAAATTCCGTTAAGAACGAACTTCATTATGTTGACTCTGCCAGCCGCAAGAGTGAGAAAATCAATAAAATATTTCAACAGTTCAACATACTGGTATCCATCACGCTGAGTGGACGCAATAATTTCGGGGCGCTCTATCTTGCATCCGTGGCAGGCAGAGATCCCGAATCGTATATCCTGGAGTTTATCAATGAACTAAATTCCGGGAAAGCCATCCTTTCTGAAACTCCCTATTCTACAACCCGGTTGCATCGTATCCAGTCGGGTGGAAGTCGCGAAGCCTTTTACTTCGCTGTTTTAAAAGGAGTTTTCATGGGCAGTTTTCATGCCGACCTTGTAAAACGTGCCATCGACAGGCTTTCGCTAAACACACCTTTGGCCGCATCGTCAGGGTTTCGCAAGGTACAGGCTACTGCCGGAAAACGCGTTGATGCCAACATATACATAAACTATAGATTTTTCTCCTTGGTACTTTCTAAAATCACCCGCGAGGAGAATCTCCCGGACCTGTTGAAGTTTTCAAATTTCGCAGACTGGAGCGGGCTGGACCTTATCATTAAAAAAGATGAATTGCTTTTCAACGGCATTACGGTTGCATCTGACAGCAACCAGCAGTTCCTGTCGCTATTTAACGAACAAAAACCACAAAAAAAAGAGATTACCTCCGTCATTCCCGACAAAGCCCTGTATTTTACCACTTATGGTTGGAGCGACCCATCTAACTTCTGCCAGCGGTTTCAAAACAGGATGCAACGCGAGGATCGTATTACCAGCGAACAAAGCGATGTACTTTCACTTATTGACCGATACCAGTTGAACCTCAGTGAATATTTTTCGCCCTGGATAGGAAATGAGGGTTGCTTCTTTGTTTTGGAAGGCCCGAAATTGCCATCTGAAATCGGATTCACAGCTTTTCATACCCGCAATAAATTTCTTGCTGCCGCTTCATTGTTTGCTTTAGCCGACACGCTTGGGATCAGGTATGATTCAGTCAAATTCAAAGATCATAAAATATATAAACTGGCACTGCCTGCTTTTATGCCTGCCCTTTTCGGAGAACTATTTGGAAAGATAGATGTCAATTGCTTTACATTTATCAAAGATTACATCGTTTTTGGCAACAAGCCCACAGATCTTGAGACGGTCATTGAGGCAGTTAGCCAGGGAACCACCCTTAACAAAGACAAAATCTATAGCGAATTTGAAGCCAATCTTCCGGAAAAATCGAATGTTTTTTCTTATTTTAACACAAGCAGGGCCATTTATTCTTTAACAGGACTGTTGAGCCAGGAACTCTCAGATCAATTGATTCCAATGATGGACAGTCTGAGGAAATTTGAATCAATTGCGTTTCAGTATAGCAATGCCGGCGGTGAGTTCTATTCAAATATTTTCCTTCGTTATGATCCAAACCAGGGACAAGATGGCCCATTGCAATGGAAGGCGGCACTTGACACCACCCTCGTCGGACAGCCGCGCATCATACCTATTACCATCTCCGGAAATCCGGCTGCTGTCGTCGCCGACTTGTCCAACAACCTGTATCTTGTAACGGCCCTGGGGCATATTGCATGGAAACTTCACATCATGGGTAAAATCATGGGCGATATACATCCGGTTCAGATGAAAGGCAGCGACTCATTGTACCTGCTTTTTAATACAGACACGCACTTGTACCTCCTTCATGCAGATGGCAGGTTTGCAGATAAATTCCCTATGCGTTTTCCGCTCAATGCCACCAACGGCATTGCAGTAAGCGACTGGGATAATAACCATGATTACCGGGTAATGGTTGCATTCCAGGACTACAGGATCTATTGCTTCACCCTTGACGGAATTTCGGCGTACGGGTGGAACCGCCCCAACCTGAAGGAAGAGATAACCAAGCCGGTTACCTGCTTTACAGAAGGCAGCAAAGATTACATCATGGTATCGGGGGTCACCGGAAACACGATGATCCTCGACCGTAACGGTGACCAGCAGATCACTCCAGGTCCTAAATTCATCCATGCACCCCTCTCAGGCTTTCATCAGAACAAAACCAACAAAAAGGGACCATTTCTCACAACAGGACCTGATGGCAAGGTGATCTTTATCCAAAGTAACGGGAAAACCTCAGAGGTGACGCTTAATCTCTTCTCCCCGGATCACCGGTTTTTCTACGAGGACATAATCGGGAACGGGCAACCGGAATTCATTTTTTCAGACAGGAACAGCATCTACTATTATAACCGGAATTACAGACTCGAATACTCCTTTGCCTTTCGCAGGGAAATCAGTCACCCTCCTTTCCTGCTGTACAATGGTGATGGAAAAGCAATGATCGGTTATGTGGTGCCGGAAACCAACGAATTATTTTTATTTGATCACATGGGTTATCATGAATTCGAATCGGGCATCAGAGGCAATACCCCGTTTGATATCGGATTTCTTGAAAATGAAGCGCAGCTGAGCTTGTTGGTTGGATCCGGAAAATTTCTGAAGAATTACCGCCTAACGAAGCCTTAAAATGGTCCCCGCTTTTGGCACGGCTCCCTCGCGCAAATCGTTTCGCTTGCAAAGTATTTTCAATCTTAATCCATATAGCTGGGAAATAGTATAGAGCGATTCATCCTGTTTTACCTTATGGCTGACTACTTCCCCTTTTCTGCGCTTCTGCGAAAGGTACACGATTTGTTCGGGTTTAAAAGCGGTGGCTTTTGGCAAGTCATTATATTTAAGCAGTTTGCCAACAGAGATATTAAAATCACGGGCAATGACATAGATGTTATCATCCGCAGTGGCAATAATCATCCGCAACCGGTTGTTTTCATAAATGTTACGGCTTGCAGGTCCTATGGAAACTACCACAAAATTCTCTACCGATGGCTGGATGCCGGTAATTTTTGAATCTTTAACACTGCTTTCGGTTTTACCCGCAATGGCAGCCTTGTCGAACCGGTCAAGCAAGTAGGTCTCAATGGTCTTGATCAGCATCTGCGCATAGTGTGGATTTGTTGCATAACCTGCAGATTTCAAACCATTTGCCCAACCTTTATAATCCGTAATTTTAAGGTCGAACAGCCCCTTGTACCGCTCACGCCGGGTCAGAAACCATGAATGATCCCGAAAAGATTCAACAGGAGTTTCGTATTTTCTGAAACACTCATTTTTAGTCTCATCATCCTTGTAGAACGTCATGCCTGTCCATTCCTTATGGCACTTGATGCCGAAATGGTTATTCGCTTTAACGGCAAGGTCGCTGCGCCCGGCATTAGATTCAAGAATCCCTTGTGCCAGCGTGATGCTCGCCGGAACACGGTAAACTTTCATCTCTTCAATTGCTACGCTTTTATACTGCTGCACGTACCGACTTACAACAGCATTGTAATCAGTCGATTGTCCTGCAACCAGACGACAACAACACAGGATTGACAAAAACAGGCTGATTCGCTTACTCATGCTCACCATTTCACTATTTCACTATTTCACCACTAACCAGTGCCCTGAACCTCTTCCCCCTCTCCTCGAAATTTTTAAACTCGTCATAGCTGGCAGCTGCAGGAGACAGAAGACAAGCATGACCCGCACGGGTTTCACGAAAAGCGATGGCTTTTAAATCGTCAAAACGGTTAATATAGAAGATCTTTTTCCCCGAATGGTCAATCAGCACCAGGTACTCCATGATGCGTTTTCCCGCAGCCCCCAAAAGAATGAGGTTTCTTACAGCCGACCGACTTAAAAATTCAGCCAGTCCGGAATAATCAATGCCGCGGTCAAATCCGCCGGCAATAAGGGTATCGACGTTGGGCACAGCTTTAACGGCCTCCATGCAGGCCTCAGGAATGGTGGCAATTGAATCGTTATAGAAATGTATCCTGCCAAACTCACCAATATATTCCAGCCTGTGCTCAAGTCCCTTGAAGGTTGCAACTCCGTCTTCAATCATTTCAGGTTCAATTCTGCAAATCATTGCCACATTTACTGCAGCCATAATATTCTTCAGGTTGTGCTCCCCGCGGAGAAACCGGTCCTGGTGAATTTTCCATACAGGAACTGTTTTTATTCCATCGGAGAAACAAACATACCCTTTACTGGCAAATCCACCCGGCTGAGGTTGGGTCACCAATGAAAATGGATAACCCTGCCGGTATTTCAAATAGGGATTCAGGAGCAGGGAAACCTGCTCATCATCAGCGTTAAATATTATATAATCGCCTGGTTGCTGGTATTTTGCAAGGTTAATTTTGGCAAGCTGGTACGCTTCATAATTTTC
>JBBQUQ010000131.1:0-6481 GCA_038212325.1 Bacteroidales bacterium | reverse complement strand
CTTTACATTGTCAGTATCGAAGGATTTAACGAGCGGAAACTTGCAATGCAAAAGATGCATGAACTGCGGGCAGGTGATTTCCCAAATGCCTGGTTACTAAACCGGGAATAGTTACTCAGGGCAAAGGGCGCAGAGCTCAGGGCACATGGTGCGAAGCGAAATCCCGACCACTTCGTCGGGAGGGCACAGGGCTCAGAGCACATGGAGCATAGCAGCTTGCCCCGCACTCTTTTGCGGGGGAATCCCGACCACTTTGTCGGGAGGGTTCAGGGCTCAGAGCATAGGGTATAGGTCAGCCACGTCTTCGACATTCGTTCCTTTTTCCCATCTTGTCTCCCAATCTTTTTTTCTTCTTGTTATATACTTAGAAGCAGGACCTCCAACCGAAGGAACCGTCTCATAGTCCCTTCGTCTCTTAGTCTCTCAGTCTCTTAGTCTCTCAGTCTCTTAGTCATTTACTAAGAAGCAGGACTTCCAACCGAAGGAACCCGGGTTTCCAGAATCAACCTTATCTATTCTTAAAACCTTAGTAATAAGATATAACCACCTATCCCCTAACCTTATTCTATCTTCTAACCTTATTAAAAATCGCCAGTAAGACATGGTACTTATTAAGCGCCTGATTCAATAAATTAATATGTTTGATTAACAAAATCACCCCTGTTGTCATCGTTTGGTTATTTTTGCGCTTTGTAATCAGAAATATCAACCGTAAAACAACAGACTATCATTAATTATTCCGGTGGCTAAAAGAAAATTAGAACGATTTGCTGAAAATGCAACATTCCCGCACCTGTTTCAACCGACTCATGACGAACTTCAAACAGGTTTTGACCGGAAAGGCCAATGGCAAAATTATTTTGGTAACGACCATCCCATTATCCTCGAACTTGGGTGTGGCAAAGGGGAATACACCATCGCGCTGGCCGCCCGACATCCTGATATAAATTATATCGGCGTTGACATAAAAGGAGCGCGGTTATGGCGGGGAGCAAAAACAGCCATTGAGAATAACTCTTCAAATATTGCGTTTCTCCGGATGCGTATTGATATGATCCTGTGCGCGTTTGCGCCATCGGAAATATCCGGTCTCTGGATTACCTTCCCCGACCCGCAGCCACACAAAGCCCGTAAAAGACTGACTTCACCCATGTTCCTCGAACGGTACAGGCAAATTCTGAAACCGGGAAGCACCCTTCACCTGAAAACCGACAACTCAGCCTTCTTTGATTTTACCCTCGAAACCATTGCTGCTGAAGGCCATAACCTGCTGATGCACACTTTTGATCTCTATAACAGTAACCTTCAGGAGGATGTAATGCTAACCCAGACGCACTACGAGAAGATCTTTCTTTCGCAGGGAATTCCAATCAAATACCTCCGGTTTAAACTGAAACAAGGATAGAAAATGCCGGTCAAAAAAGAAAACTATACTTTTTTTGAAAATGTTTTCGAGGTCGTGAAGCTCATTCCTTTCGGCAGGGCAACATCCTATGGAGCCATAGCCAATTATCTCGGATCCCGTGGCTCCGCGCGTATGGTTGGCTGGGCCATGAATGCATCGCATCACTCAACTGTATCCATACCGGCTCACCGGGTAGTAAACCGCAATGGTTTGCTCACCGGCAAACACCATTTCGGCAGTCCCGACCTGATGCAGCAATTACTTGAAAGTGAAGGAATTATAATTGAGGACGATCAGATAAAGAATTTCAGTGAAATTTTCTGGGATCCGGCGAAAGAGATTGGATTCTGATCTGATATTGATTCCTGCAGCAAATCAGTTTTTTACAATTTTCCTCATGGTGATGCCATCATCCTGCAAAAGCCTGACAATATAAATTCCATTGGGAAGCCCACTCATATCAATTTCAGTTGTGGCTTCAACCAGTTGCCTGGAAACCAGTTCCCTACCGTTTATGTCGCTCAGGATCAAACTACCGGTGGGTAATGAGGGATGAAGTTGAATAGTCAGAAAATCGCCAACAGGGTTGGGCAGCAATTTTATTTTAAAATTATCTATGGGTTGATTTACGCCCACTGTAACCCCATCCCAACCGGCCATGCGGGCCAGCATCCACCACATTGCTTTTGCCAGGCGCAGGGCACCACGCTGTCCGATGTGGTCACCATCCTCGGTATAGGAGCCGTCAAGATCAAGCAGATTGTCAGGATGGATTGCCTGGAAAGTCTGCAGGGCCCCACCATAATCTGTCCAGGTTATTTCTCCCCGATCACCTGATTCGCTCCAACAAAGGATATCATCGTAATCAAAAAGAATCCTGTTTTCCGATGCCTTCACAAAGTTGCGGATATACTCGTGTTTTATATGTCGCTGGTAGCCGTTTTCGCCCAGATTTTCATTTGCATCAACAGGGCCGGTTGTGTAAAATATCTTTGTTGGATAACCGTTGGCTGCACAATAGTTACTGTATTCATTGGTAGCATTCAGGTAAGTATCCATACAAACTGAATTCCCGGTAAGGTCAAAATCTTCTGCATCAAGTCCCCAGCGGCGGCTACCTTCAGGCCCCTGTTCTGACCGCCCAGCCCATCTTACCTGATAAACAGGATCGGGTGTGCCTGAAGGCCAGTTATTTCCGGTCATATCCCAACACCATCCGAATCCCATGGCCGCGATCTGCAGATTGTTGGTATTGCAATAAGTGAGGTGGGCTTTCGTCCGGCTTATGGCAGTGGCATTGGTAAACCAGTCCTCTTCCCCATAGTCGTAGATCCATCCGCTGGAATTGGTATAATCGCCCCAGGTTGCCCGGCTCAGTCGCAGGTTCTGATCTGTATAACTTTCAGGCGTTCCCCATTCCTTTATGCTTACCTGGTGTTTGGGGTCAATGTTTTCCAACAACTGACATCCTATCCTATAACCTTTTGAATGAGACTCACCTGCCACAATTACCCACATCTTTTTAATTTCATTGATGTATGTCTGAGGTATTTTGTCGTACTCATTCACTATCGTATGATCAGCGATTATTTGGGAAAACAGGTTCGCCGGATTTAATAAAATGATGTATAAAAAGAGTAAACCTTTAAATGTTTTCATAGAAAAATAATTTTCATTTAACTTTCTGACAACAATACGCTGCTGCATAAATTAAGCAGGCTAATTTCATGATCTGATTTACAAAGTTAATTCAAAATTCGTAAAAAAGAAAACCTGTATATTACATTAATAGCAAAACAGCTAAACAGTCATTTTCGTAAATTGTTTTCAAACAAGACTTTGCATATGATTGAATTAAATCAGGGGACTTTGCGAGAACATCGTTGAGCGGTTTTCTTTAATTGTTCTGTCGGTTTTGCAGGGTATCTATAATGGTACAATCCAATCGGGTATTACTATCAATGAACTCCATGACCGAACAAAACCACCATTCAGATGTTAATCTTCAGCATAATTTATTAAATTTGCATCTTCAAACTACCTATTCCCTTTCCGGAAAAAGTGTTTGAATTATAAAGAAGAGGGGAGAGACCAGGCTCAGCGAACCTCTGGCAACCACAGCCAAACTGAACGGTGCCAATACCTGTTCCCATCATAGGGAAACTTATAATTGAAACACATACGCGTTGCGCTAACCGGCCTCCTTATTGTGTTTTCTATTGTTCAACCATCTGCCTGAAAGGAATTTGCATATGCAGGTTTCATTCATAACAGACTAAAAATGATTGAGATGACCTTTAAAAAAAATATCTATCAGGAGATTGAAAAAAGGGTTCTGGTGCTTGATGGTGCCATGGGAACCATGATTCAGGGATATAAACTCGGTGAGTCTGATTACCGGGGTGACCGATTCCGCAATCACCCGGTTGATGTAAAAGGCAACAACGACCTGCTTTGCCTTACCCGGCCTGATATCATCCGCGAGATCCACGCTTCCTATCTTGAAGCCGGAGCCGACATCTTAGAAACCAACACCTTTAACAGCACCAGCATTTCTATGGCCGACTACCGGATGGAATCGCTGGTTTATGAAATCAACAAAACTGCTGCCGAAATTGCACGGGCTGTTGCTGATGAGTTTACCATGCAAAATCCTGCCAAACCCCGTTTTGTTGCCGGAGCCATCGGGCCAACCAATAAAACCGCCTCTATGTCGCCTGATGTGAACGATCCTGGTTTCAGGGCGGTACATTTCGACGACCTGGTAACATCATACACCGAACAGATAGAAGGCCTGATAGATGGTGGTGCGGACCTCCTGCTGGTGGAAACCATTTTTGATACCCTGAATGCCAAAGCCGCACTTTTCGCAATCAATGAAGTTTTGCGCAAACGTGAACACCGGCTACCAGTGATGGTTTCGGGCACTATTACCGATCTGAGCGGTCGAACTTTGTCGGGACAAACATTGGAAGCCTTCCTGACTTCAGTTTCACACATTGATCTGCTGAGTATTGGTTTTAACTGCTCGCTTGGCGCGGAACAACTCAGGCCGTTCATCGAAGAATTATCATCCAAAGCACCATTCTACGTCAGCGTATATCCCAATGCGGGACTTCCAAATCAGTTCGGGGAATACGATGAAACACCGCTTGAAATGGCCGGCCATGTGAAGCCAATCCTTGGCAGTCGCGCTGTAAACATTATCGGTGGCTGCTGTGGTACCACCCCGGCGCATATCCGTGAACTGAGCCTGCTGGCTGCAAACGCTGAAGTCAGGAAGCGACCGGTTATTCCCAAAAGCCTTAAATTGAGTGGGCTTGAGCCCCTTCTGACATTCGAAGGCAGTAATTTTATCAACATTGGGGAACGGACCAATGTCTCCGGTTCGAAAAAATTTGCACGACTGATCCGTGAAGAAAAATTTGACGAAGCCCTGTCTGTTGCCCGGCAGCAGGTCGAAAACGGCGCGCAGGTAATCGACATCAACATGGATGATGCCATGCTCGATGCCGAAAAAACAATGGTTCGTTTCCTTCACCTGATAATGGCTGAACCGGAAATTGCGAAAGTCCCGGTTATGATTGATTCTTCACGATGGAATGTGATCGAAGAGGGGCTTAAATGCCTGCAGGGCAAGGCCATTGTTAACTCAATCAGCCTTAAGGAAGGAGAAGAAGTTTTCAGAGAGCACGCCCGGCTGGTCCGCAGTTACGGAGCTGCCGCCGTGATTATGGCATTTGACGAACAAGGACAGGCAGCCAGCTATGAGCGCAGGATTGAAATCTGTCAGCGGGCTTATAATATTTTGGTAAATGAGGTCGGATTCCCGCCCGAAGACATTATTTTCGATCCCAACATTCTTACCATAGCAACAGGCATAGAAGAGCACAACAACTATGCGATGGATTTCCTCAGGGCGACTACCTGGATAAAGAAAAATCTGCCTTTTGCCAGGGTTAGCGGTGGTATCAGCAACCTCTCATTCTCTTTTCGCGGCAACGAAAAGTTGCGCGAAACCATGCACTCGGTTTTCCTGCTTTATGCTGTAAAAGCCGGGATGGACATGGGCATTGTGAATGCCGGTAACCTGCCAGTTTACAATGATATTGACCCCAAAGAGCTCGAACTGATTGAAGACGTGCTCTTTAACCGCCGGCAGGATGCGACTGAAAGGCTGACCGCTTACGCTGCACAAATGGGCAAAGAAGATGCAAAGGAAGAGAAAACCGAAGCATGGCGAAGCCTTCCACTCGAAGAGCGGTTATCGCACGCGCTGGTGCACGGATTGGATGCTTACATTGCGGGTGATGTTGAAGAAGTCAGGCATCTGTATAGCAAATCGCTGGAGATAATCGAAGGCCCGCTGATGAAAGGCATGAACATCGTTGGTGATCTTTTTGGTGAAGGCAAAATGTTCCTGCCTCAGGTGGTGAAAAGTGCCAGGGTAATGAAGAAAGCTGTGGCTGTGCTCCTGCCCTACCTCGAGGCCGAAAAGGTGGAAGGTGAAAACCGTTCAGCCGGCAGAATACTGATGGCTACCGTGAAAGGTGATGTACATGACATCGGTAAAAACATAGTAGGCGTTGTGCTGGGATGCAACAACTACGAGGTGATAGACCTGGGCGTGATGGTACCGGCTGCCAGGATACTGGAGCAGGCAATACTTCACAAAGTGGATATTATCGGCCTGAGCGGTCTGATCACGCCTTCCCTCGAAGAGATGGCACATGTCGCCGGAGAAATGGAGAAAGCCGGCCTTAAAATTCCGCTGCTGATTGGAGGGGCCACTACCAGCGAAATGCACACCGCGGTTAAAATAGCTCCTAACTATACAGAACCGGTTGTTCATGTGCGCGATGCCAGCCGGGCTACTTCCGTGGTGGCCAGCCTGCTTTCCGGAGAACAGAAACCCGCCTTTACGGCCAATTTGCGTAAACGTTATGACGGATTACGCACCAAACACCTGAATACCCGCGCCGGAGTAACCTATATTCCGCTGGAAGCGGCCCGGACCAACCGTTTTAACCCGGAATGGAAAACCTACTCACCCCCGGTCCCAAAAAAAACAGGGAT
>JBBQUQ010000130.1:0-6536 GCA_038212325.1 Bacteroidales bacterium | reverse complement strand
TCCGTGGATCCTTCCTTTTTATATGAGCGGCTGCTCTGGCGGAAACATTCCAGGGATTTTTGCGTCAGCATGATTGAATCGTATGGCGAAAAGATTCTGCAGGTTGAATACAGCGAACTTTTTTCCGACATTCCGGTAACATTGGGGAGGATTTCCGATTTTCTGGAGATTGAACATCTTGGTTATCTTTATGGTACGGAGATAAAATCAAATCCTTTTCCGTTGACGGAATTACTGACCAATTACGCGGATTGTATGTCTTTTTTCAATGACAAACCTGATTATTTGTCTTTTTTTACTACTGATAAACTTCATGAATAACATATGATGCCTGGTTAAATCATACCCTGTTCGAATGCCAGGAAATAAACTGCATATGGTTGATTTGAGTAAAATATATCTCTACCGGATGACTCATATTGATAATATTCCCCATATTCTTAAATATGGCATTACTCATATATTGTCAACGGATGCAAATAAACACTATGTGGCCATCGGCGATAACAGCATAGTTGACTATAGGAACAATTTACTTATGCCCAATGGCAAAGTACTTGGACAATATATTCCGTTTTATTTTGGTGTACGCATGCCGATGTTGTATGTCGTTCAAAAAGGATTTAACAGTGTAGCATCAACTCCTACTGAAAAGATTGTATATTGCATTACTTCGGTTCAGCAAATCCTCAACCACCAATTGCCCTTTGTTTTTACCAATGGACATGCAGTGGATGGTTTTACTGACTTTTTTGATGAAACTTATATTAACCAGATTGAGGATATCATTGACAAAAATGCCATAAATGCAAAATATTGGAAGAATGATAAGGATCTTGACCTGAAACGCAGAAAGGAAGCAGAGTTTTTAATTGAAAAGGACATCCCCACCACAGCAATTGTATATTGGATTGTGTTTAATGAACAGGCAAAATCAACACTTAGAAGGATTGGTATTGATGAAGGTGGTATATTTGTAAAACCAGGCAGTTATTTTTAACCCATGATACACTATATTGAAGGAAATTTATTGGAAAGCAAGGCTGAAGCCCTTGTAAATACAGTTAATACAGTAGGCATAATGGGAAAAGGAATTGCATTGCAATTCAAAAACATGTTTCCCGAAAATTTCAGGGTTTATTCCAAGGCGTGTAAGGAAAAAACGATTGATATTGGTCATCTTCTTGTGACTGAAGAACAAACATTGATGACTGGCAAAAAGATCATTATCAACTTTCCCACAAAAACAGATTGGCGTAAACCTTCAGAGTTTGGATACATCGAACGAGGCCTGAAAGACCTGGTAAAGGTTATTGAGGACAGAAATATCAATTCAATTGCCGTTCCGCCTTTAGGAGCCGGTAATGGTGGTCTTGCATGGAACCAGGTTCAATCCATGATCGAAATACACCTTGCCGGCCTTCCTTGTGAAGTCTATATTTATCAACCTAACTTTAGTGTGAAGGAAGTGTTGAAGAAAGAGCGGGTCAAACTTACGCCGGCAAGAGCCATGCTCCTGGCGGTATTATATGAGATGGTGCGTAATGGTGAATTTATTTCTGAATTCGCGTCAGAGAAAGTGGCATATTTTCTGCAACGATTTGGGGCAAAAGATATTTTTAACCTGAATTACCAAGCCAATTTTTATGGTCCCTATTCCGGGAAAGTCAAACATGTGTTATATTATTTGAATGGAAGTTATATTTCAGGTTTCAGTTCAAAAGATAAAAAACCGTTTGATGAACTTGAACTGGTGATGAACGCCGAAAAAGATGTACTCTTGTTTCTGGAAGCAGAAACCGGGTTTGAGTATAAAACGATCGTAGATAAAACCAAGCAATGTTTAAAGGGTTTCTATTCTTCATTCGGCTTAGAGCTATTGTCAACGGTTGATTATATCGTTCAACAATATGGAACAAAGGAGGCTTCAGCAATTACCGGAAAACTTGAAAGCTGGAGCGATCGAAAAAAAACGCTGTTTTCAAACCCAAAGTTCATTTCTCTGGCATTGGATCGGTTGGAGAAAAATTCATTGATATGATAAGAATCCTGTGGTCATTTGCCTTTTGAGACAATGTCGTTCCTGTACCCTGATAACTGGCAAAGCGATTCATATAAATCCTGCACATGCAGCGGAATACTGTCGACAGAGTGACTTCGGTTCAACTCCGTTGAAATGAAACGGTCATCAAGTTTCACCCCGAGTTTCCCTGATAATTCCGGCAGAATCAGCCCTGACAGCAACTGCTCATAATGAACAAATATAATCTCACCATTTTTATCACTCGCTAAATAATTTAAAACACGCTGATAACTGTTATACCACAGGTTATAAATAATTTCACGATCAATATAGAAATCCACCATATAAATGGCAGTTTTCCAATCTTTCACCACACTTTCAACGGTGGCCCCGGGATCCCGGAACATACATATTTTAACACAATCCGCATGCAGAAATCTATCCCACACAGGCAATGTGTAATTAAATCGTGGATCCTTATACGCGAAGTTTGGGAATGAGAGTACGTGTTTTATTTCTGAAAGAATCGAATCATTCTTGCAATCGATGGCCACATCAGTTGGGATGTAGGTCAGCCATCGTTGACCATATGACGGATTATAAGGCGAACTGTTATACGTGATCGGCTCACTGGTTTTTCGGATCTTTATATGATCATATTCAGCTAAAATCCGCTCGTTGATCCCATTGATGACATCATTTTCAAAAAAGCCTTTCGGGTTGCTTTCCCGAGGCGGGTAAAGGTCATCCCCTAAAAAATAACCGGATTGATGAAGAATTCCTCCCATCAAACTGGTGCCGCTTCTGCCAAATCCAAGAATAAAACAGTTCTTCATGCAGGTTTATGTTGGTATTTACTTCCTGTGATATTGATTGATAGTAAGTTTTTCAACAGATTGATATACATATGGTTTTTGGTCGTCAGCAAACCCGTTTTCATGCAGGAAGCAGCTCACCTCGCCGACATTTATCTCCTGCATATTCAATCTTTTCCTTTTAACCGCCGAAACTGCAATGTTCACAAGAAAGATATTCCTATAGTTCGTAAGATGGTCAATTTTCTGCAGGATCGTGTCATTTACTCCGTTGGGGATGAGCACCAAGTCGAAATTCTGCCGGGTGTTGTAAACAAATGGCAACAAATATCTTTTATCTATCGCATTGTACATCACGAGGTTCTCTTTGTCATTCGTTTGGAGCGTTGCCTGGTTCAACTGTTCGGTGAGTTGTTGGAAATAGTAAGGTCCGTCAAAAACGGACTTGTGGCGATACCTGTAAAAAAAACCTGCGACAAAAAGGATTGACAAAAATACGACGATCAATCGTGTAACGGATTTTTTTTTCGACACATAAAGCGCGCTTGTTGCAAGCAGGAGCAAAAGCACCGGTACGGAAAAATAGTGCTGCCGGTCAAACATCATGGTTTTTGTACCCAAAATTTTATCGCTGACAATGAATGCCGCGAAATAAAGGAAAACCGAAAAAAAATAGGCAATTACGAGTCTCGATTTTGCAGAATTATAGATTCCTTTGACATATAGAAACACAATGGCCAGTGACAGGAGGATCAACCCGGATGTCAGCTCAATACCGTCCAGGATAGTCAATTGTTGTATGAAAGGGATGAAAATAATCTCTTCGAAATACTTCACCAATGCAACGATCGAATATGTCCCTGTGAAATAATAATCTTTCGATTGTACTGCATTGATCCCTTCGATCATTGGAAAAACCCAAGGCAATAAAAGGATTATGATCAATGCATAAGTTAGCAGAACCTGCAGGATCGCTCTAAAATTTCTTTTTTCCAACAATATGACAAAAATGAACTGGGAACCAATAAGAACGACAAAACTGTAATAGGTATAGAGCCCGGCAACTGATGCGAATATATAGCCATACAACAAGGCGTTTCGAAAATGAAATCCGTTCGATTTAACCAACTTTACGACCATCAGCGAGGACAGGAGGGATAACATCATTGCCAGAGGATATAATCTTACCATGACACTGTATTCAAGGCAATAAGCCGATATGCTCATGAAAAATGCACTGATCAGTCCTACCTGTTCATTCAATAAATTTTTCCCCAAATGGTAGATGGCGATGATGGAAAAAACGGAAAACAGGATTGACAAGGTCCTTAAAACGACGACAGAAGTCCCGAAATATTTAATGATAAAATGCAACATGATGAAATACAGCGGAGGGTGAAGCCGGTCGGCCCGCATGGTAGATATAACATCCGCTGCCGATGTGTTCTCTGAAATTTCAATGAATTTTTTAACGGTGAATACATCAGTCTTTATGTTGCAAGGCATTGCATTCTTATACTGCGACCAATTGCCTGCCGACTGCAGAACCCCCACTCCCACTTCATCACCTGAAAGATGCAGATTCCTGCCGTAGTTGAACCGGGCGATGAAAACAAATACCAGGCAAATAAAAAGCAGGCCAATGTAATAAGGGCGCTTCGGGGCGGAAAAAATTGAAGAAGGGTCGTTTCCCCGGGAGCTGAGATAATTGTTAAATTGGTTGGATATATTCATTTTACCGGAATACCATGGTCACCTGCTTTGTGAACTGTTTTTATGTGGAAAAGGAATACCCGGAACCTGCGGGCAATGAAGAAAATTGCAAAGTTTGTCCCATCCGTCCCCATTTTCCCAGGAAACCACCAGCAATTTTTCCGGCCTGTTCCTAAAATGGTAAACCACCGATTCATTGTGATCCAGATAGAAATCAATGTGATGACCCTTGTGATTGTGAGGCATTTCATGCCCGTAAACGATTTTCCGCGCTTCGGTTGGTCCAGTGAGGTCGGCGTGCTTGCACAGGCTGTCGTACCATGTGTCCGAATCTTTCCGCAGCGTCAAAATAAATTTTGCATCCGGGTAGGCCTGGTCAAATTCGCGGAAAAGCATTGGCCAGGGCCAATCCTCAAAGCTGTCGAATTGATCGGCCGCTCTGAGGATTGCATCAACATCACCAGCAAACCATGACCTAAGGAGGTCAAGGTCGAACGACTTATTTTTAAATCCCAGGATGGTGAAACACTCCCCCAGGGTTTTTGTGCCCGTTTTATTCAATCCGATACCAAACAGTTTCATGAAATTCAAGTTATTGCTTTTTATATTGACTTCTCGGGTCTGATGCAGTATAATTAGGATCCCATCTTCGCAGGCCTGTTTTATCGGACGCCCCCCTTCCGGGTGAATCATTGAAAGTACATAACTGTCCATTGTTCACAAGCATCGCTGTAAATCCCTTGTTATAGTTCCTCCTGTTCAGGTTTGACACTTGATAATTGGAAATCAGGTACTCATCTGTATCAAAACCTTTTAAAACATTTGTCCAATGTGAGGCGGGGGCGCAGCGAAAACAAGCATTTGCCCGGCCCATCTGGGTAGGATCATTCTCGGCAGAAGCGTAGGCGTGACCACCAGCCAGCGGTTGATTCAAGTGCGGATTATGTACTGCACAACCGGTAAACAACCCGTAGCGCAAGCCATTGGGGGCAATTTTCCCATAATACGTCTTCATGACATCGGTCAGGGCTGATATCGTTCCCGGCATGAATCCATGGTCATCTTCAACAATGCAAATGTATTCGGGGGCGTATAATTCCTGGCCGAGCTTTAAACACATGTTGCTTGCGTGAGCCGACGACATATTCGAAGATAAAATCAGGAAGAAGTCATTGTCCCTGTTCAGGTCAAGAAGGTATTGCCATTTTTCATCCCGCCCTTCTACGGATGAATCGTGTACGATCAGCCGTGCATCATTCCGCATGGTCTCTTCAATGATGGTTGGGAGCGTCAGCATTGCTGCCCCGGTCCGTTCAAACGTTTTATAGATGGTCAGGAAGGTCGTTTTATCCATAGGAGAACAGCTGTGTTGTTAAGTGTCAGACGTTATCGTTACCTAGCTGCATGGCATCTTTAAATTCCCTGATTATGTTGGCCTGCTCTTCAAGCATACGGGTCAATTCAGCACTTTGTTTCTCAACCGCTTCCAGTTTTCGAACGATTTTCACGGGAGTGATCCCGTAATATGCACGGGTGCGGGCCGGTAAATCGTGTCTGATCCTGTATTTCCGAACGATTTGCTCCATGGATGCCATGCTTTCAACATGATGGGTTTGCAGCAGTTCTGTGTATTTTTCCAGGTAAGGCAGCGCAACGGTTAATTCGTCTTCCGCCAATTCTTTTTCACGTGTTACATCCCCGATGGTTTCACTGGCTTTAGCCGGCAGACCAGTGCTGAAACCGCAGTCAAGGAATTCACAAATCCGTTTTATATTTCCGCCCGGGTCGTCCCTATAGTCCTCATGGCAGATTTTAAGGCAATCAATTCCGTTTTGGTCGAATGTTTCAAGGGCAAACCTGTTCATATAATACCAGAACAACAACTCGCGTTCAAACTGCGTAAGGGGTTCAGCCAGGGTATGCTGCGTGCCATACCTTGCATTGATCCCTTCAATAAATCTCGGGAAATCGTCATGATGGAACTC
>JBBQUQ010000129.1:0-6621 GCA_038212325.1 Bacteroidales bacterium | reverse complement strand
TTCGGCCTACAGTAATTACCGTTACTGCAAGTTATATCACCGCCAGGACACCCTGGCTTTTCTGGAAGCCCATAACGAGTTCTTTGCACATCTTGGAGGGGTCTACCAAGAGATGGTCTATGATAACATGAGGGTGGCCATCCGGTAGTTTGTCGGTCGCCATGAAAAAACCCCGACCGATGCGCTGGTAAACCTTTCAGGATGGTTCCAATTCCGGTGGCGCTTCTGCACTGCCCGGCGGGGAAACGAAAAAGGACACGTGGAGCGAAGCGTTGAATTTGTTCGTCGGAAAGCATTTTGTCATATTGATTCGTTCGACACCCTGGATGCAGCCCAGGGTCACCTGCTCTCTACCTGCAATCATCTGAATGAGTTGCCGGCATCTACCGGCAAGGTTCCAATCCAAGGTGTGCAACAGGAACGCTCTTCCCTGTGGAAGTATCCTGGGCCGATGGAATGCTTTATAACCCATGAGCTGAAGGTGGATAAATATGCCACGATTTGTTTTGGCACCAACCATTATTCCGTCCCTGATGAGCTGTGTGGCAGGATGGTAGAGGGGAAAGCGTACTCCAATGAACTCAAGGTATATTATGCCCACGGCCTGATCTGCAGCCACGATCGCAACTACGGCAAGAACCAATGGGTGTTCACCCTGGATCATTACCTCAAGACCCTTGAGCGCAAACCGGGGGCATTGCACGGCTCGGTGGCACTGGACCAGGCCCCGCAAGCTGTCCGGGAGGTTTATACGCGGTGGTTTACCAATCAACCCCGGGATTTTATTTTGTTGCTGCTGTTTTGTAAACAGGCCCAGGTAGATCATCAAAAGCTTCTGGATACGGCGATCTATGTCAGCGGGATTTGCCCAGGGGATGTAACCGCTGAAAAGATTATTGCCCTGCTGGGTAATCAGCCTCCATCCGATAACGATTCCTTACAAGATGAAGTCACCGGTGAGATTGAAAGTTTTTCAAACCTCTTTTAATGTGCCCTGGTAATTACGATAACCGTCATATGGCGTCAATTTTTGACTTATAGACGCCGTATAATTCGATGCCTGATCAGTAAAATTAAGTCAAATTGTGTTTGTTAAGACAATAACAGGAAAAATAATTGGAAATAAAATTAATGCAACTCTTCCTGCTCCTCCTTTACAGTTAGTTTAGTTTTAACGTACCTTACTTCTGCTCCTATCTCGCCAAGGCTATAACCCATGCTTGTATAAACCGGAAAATCAAAGCCACGGGCATATTGAGGAAGAAAAGTATTGTCCGGTTTAATAGATGACGTCCTCAATTTTGCATACAACAGTGCCTCCCTGCAAAATGCTATTTTAATTTGATCTAAACAAATTTTACCGCTTATTTATCGTATCTTTGCAACCAACAAAAGATACAATCATGATTCAGATGGATTCCCAAAACAATCAAAGTGAAGCATCAAACACCTCCTGGATAAAAATAGTTTCGAAATACAACCGCCCCGATGCCGTGAAAAGCTGGTGGCAACTCTCCGGTAACCTTCTCCTTTATTCGTTTGCGTGGTTTTTGATGTATCAGGCTCTTTCCGTATCCTGGTGGATTACGTTCGCACTGTCATTTCCTGCTGCCGGAATGCTCGTACGGCTTTTTATTATTTACCATGACTGCGGGCATGGCTCCTATTTCAGGTCGCAAAAACTGAACAATGCAGTAGGTTTTTTCATTGGCATACTTACATTCACCCCTTACTTCAGTTGGTCGCACGAGCACTACATCCACCACGAAACAGCAGGAAACCTCGACAAGCGTGATGTGGGCGATGTGTGGACGATGACTGTTGAAGAGTACCGGAAAAGTTCAAGATGGGAAAAGACCAAGTACCGTTTTTACCGCCATCCGGTCACCATGTTCGGGGTTGGTGCATTTATCGTTTTCGTGATCGGCAACCGGTTCACACGAAAAACCATGGATAGAAAAGCCAAGTTTGGGGTATATGCCACCAACCTTGGACTGGGTCTTTTCGCACTGTCGATGACCCTGCTGATCGGCCTTAAAGCGTTTATCCTGATTCAGCTTCCGGTCATTTCCATCGCCGGAATCATCGGGTTCTGGCTCTTTTATGTCCAGCATCAGTTCAATCCGATCTACTGGGCACGAACCGGAAACTGGGATTATAAAAGGATGGCGCTCGAAGGCAGTTCGTACTTCAAACTTCCCCGCATCCTTCAATACTTCTCAGGGAATATCGGGTTTCACCACATCCATCATCTCAGCTCCATGATCCCGAATTATAACCTGGCCCGCTGCCATCGTGAGAACGATCTGTTCCGCAGCATCAAACCACTCACGTTTTGGGCTAGTTTCCGAACGCTCACCTTGCGGCTGTGGGACGAGAAGGCGCAGGAGATGGTGAGTTTCAGAAAATATCGTTTGGTGACGGGTGACGCGTGACGGGTAACAGGTTAAATTCAAAACGGGATAAAAAGGTACATTTTACCGTGCAGTGATAACGATCAAGATTTATCCCGTTTAATGTATAAGACAAAATTTCCCCTATGAAAATTAGAATAATATTTTCTGGGGTATGCACGTGTCGATGTCAATGATTCGCCCCTGTGGCGAAATCTGCTTTTTGTTGCGATCAACCTTTTTATTGCATGCGGCCTCCTGAAACGGCCGCCATGGTTCATCTTTATCTTCGCCTTGCTGATGTTGCAGCAATTTTACAGCCCCGGCATCGATTTAATCCACCTGTGGAAGCTTCAGCACAAGGTTGACTGGATGAGCCTGGGGGTGCTGTTGATCATGCCGGCGATCTTTGTTTTCCTGCTGCTGGAAATGCTGGGCAAATTTGAAAAAAAAACGTAAATCATCTGCCATGGATCCAAAAATAAACCTCTTAACAAAAACAGGCAAGCTGGTGCTAATCCTGGTCATTACTGTTTCATTGCAAAGCTGTTACCATTACCGGGTGCTGAATACGGTGAATGACCCGGCCTCGGTTCAATACCATAAGAAGGTGATGTGGTCGTATTGCTGGGGATTAGTAAACAGCCCCCAGCAGTTCACTGTTCCCGACTGCGCGGAAGGCGGGATTGATGAAGTGCGCATTACCACAAATTTCGGAAGCAGCCTGTTAACCGTAGGCACACTGGGCATTGTATGCCCGGTCAAAGTTGAATGGAAATGCCACAAACCCTGCCAGCGTGTAGGAGGGCTGTAAGATACATGATCAAACATTCGTCTAAAGAAAACATTTATGGCCGCTCAACCTCAAGTGATCCCAACCGGGGATAAAACATGGATTAACCGGCATGAAACATTTGTCCAGCCGGTCGATAACATCTACACCATCGTAAACGGAGATACCGGCAACATCCTCAATGATTACAATGCAACGGTCAATGCCATTCAAAAACTCATCGGCGAGGCGATCAAAGCCGGGAAGACTATCAGGGCGCTGGGTGGCTGCTGGTCGTTTTCCGACATTGCCGCCACCGATGGCTGGCTTGTAAATACCATGGGGCTGAATATGCTGTTTACCATTTCGGTAAACAGCATCTCCGCCGGTTACCCGGGAAACCGCGATCAATTGCTTTTCGCCCAGTGCGGAAATTCGGTGCAGGAATTAAACCGCTACCTCGAGAGCCACGGAAAGGCACTTAAAACCTCCGGGGCGAGCAATGGCCAGACCATTGCCGGGGCCATCGCAACCGGAACACATGGCGCAGCGTTAAATTTTGGCGCCACACAGGATTTCGTGGTCGGACTGCATATCATCACCGGTGCTGACAGGCATGTGTGGCTCGAACGGGCATCATACCCTGTTGTGTCAGATTCATTTCTAAGCAATTTAAAAACAGAATTACTCCGTGATGACGAACTGTTCAATGCAGCCGTGGTAAGCATCGGAAGCTTTGGATTTATTCATGGTGTGATGATCGAAACCGAGAAAAAATACCTGTTGGAAGGATACCGGCAATTGCTCCCGTTTGACGATTCGTTGAAGCACCTCATGCAAACGCTTGATTTCACCGATGCACGGTTACCCCATGGCAGCGAGATCCCGTTTCATTTCCAGGTTACCGACCTTGTCCCTGCTACAATCCCACTATTGGTGAATATCCTGATCAAAGGGCAATTAAAACCCGGGAGCTGGACAGGAACCACGGGAGAGATGTTTTCTAACCCCGACACCCGCGGAAAGGGGCTGAGCACAGCCATGGGAATCCCGATTGAATATGTAAACCGGGTGAACGATATCCTGATCCGGTTGAACGACCAATCTCCGTTCCCGGGCGTACTGGCCTACCGCTATGTAAAGCAATCGAAAGCTACCCTGGCCTTTACACAGTTCGCACCTACCTGCGTCGTCGAACTGGATGGGGTTCAGTCTGATCAGACCTGGGACTTTTACAGAACTGTCTGGACTGAGTTAGAGGCGCAGGGCATCCCTTATACCTTCCACTGGGGCAAGATCAACAACCTGGACGATCAAAAGGTAAGAAATAAGTACCCTGCGGGAAGGGACAAATGGATCAACGCAAGGAACCGCCTGCTTCCTGCATCGTCACTGGCAGTTTTCAGCAGTCCCCCATTGAAGACCCTCGGGCTTGATGAAATCCTGTAAGCGATATCCCGCTACTGTTTGATGAGTTTCACCGTCTCGGTAAGGTTTCCACAGACTATACGGATAAAATAGACGCCTGCAGGCTGGTCTGAAAGTGAGAACTCATGCTTCCCATCTGATGCCACTTCTCTGGTTACAATCTTGTTGCCCTGAGTCCGGTAGATGTCAACCTGGATTCGTTCGCGGGCTACGTTGCCTTCAAGTTCCACCATAAACGTTCCGGTTGTCGGATTGGGGTATACACTGAATAATGAATGATCAGGAGAAAGTTCATCCTGCCCGCGCACCTCTCCGGATCCGGCTTGCGGCGCTGCAGGAACACCGCAATATACGCCATTTGTCGTGATATAGCCATGCAGGTAGGAACCCGCGTTGGCCGATGTTCCCGGAAGGAAACTGATCCTGTGTCCCGCGATAAATGTTGCACTGCCCCCGCTTTGAACTGTAACCGTTGTTCCTCCGCCGCCAACAAGAAGATCTGCGGTGGCATTGTAACAACTTGTCTGAGCGCTGGGAATGGTAACATTTTGTACCGTGGTGCTGTGCAATCCGTGGGGGCCGGCACCCGAAGGCGTGTAGCCATGACATACAGCGCAGTCTGAAAGGGTTCCGGCAAACCCTTGCAGGGCAATGTTTTGAACATTATCCCTGGGGTTATCTGTAGGTAAAATTGCATGGGGCGAACCATGGCACACGGTGCAATATAATCCTCCATGGCCTTTTGAGTTGCGGAACAACTTCCCGGGTTCTTCAGCATAATTTGGGCCGTGACAGGTAGATTTACCGCAGGAGGGCTCCTCGAACCATGGATTTCTTCCCTGGTCGATGCTGTGTCCGACCTCCGAAACAGAGCCATGGCAATCCTGGCATTTGGTAATACCTCCCGGAGAGCCATGCATCACGTCTCTCCAGCATAATGTATTCGGTCCCGGGTGGCATTTGTAACAATCTGTGTTCGTTCCGCTGTTGATAAACTCCCCATGCTTTTCATGAATAACCTGTGAAAATGGGGGAACTCCCGGCTGGCCCGGCATCCCGAGGGCATTGTCGGAATGACAGGTTGCGCAGAAAATAGGGCGGTTGTTTACATTGTATCCCGGCACATTGTCATGCTTGTTGAGCATGGCAATTTCACTGGGATGGCATCCGGAACTGACACAGTTTATTTCGTGTGAAACCGGGATGACGCTTTGTGTTGAAGCCAGCAATTCATTGGTTGAAGAATAGGCTTTGATGAGTGTAAGTTGATATGGGTCAGGAACCGTCGGCGTTAAATCCGGAAACGCTGTGATCGGGATGCCTTCCACATGGTAGAAGTTATTGGTGCCCGGCAACATGGTTCCCGTCATCCCTGCACCCGCCAAACCAACATTCAGCGGCAAAGCGACCCCGAAAAGCTGCTGTGCATAATTCCAGAAATTTGTTTTGGATGCAGATTCGGAGTTACCGGGTATTTCGTATGTTACATAGATTCCGCTTGCTCCGGTCATCACAACAGGCAATGCTGAAGGGCTGCCTTTCATGATTACCTGTGCAGACTGATTGTTGTAAGGCGGCAAAATACACATATTGGAGAAGTCAAGGTTTGCACAATGCATTCCCAGGTCGTTCCATGCAACCACAATATATTGCTGGGTTACAGGAGCAGATTTTTCCTTTGATTGCGGGATAAACGCCATACACAGAACCGGGACGAGAATCCCCAAAACGATCATACTGACGATTTTTTTCATGGTTTTTGGTTTTGGCAAGGATTATTATATATGTGAATCAAGGGTTGAAAATAAAAGTTATGAAACCACCTTATATGATGGGGCTAAAGCCCCTGTTTACTCAGCTGCCCGTTAACAGTCAGCTAAAGCTGACTGCAATAGATATTTCTGCTTTTAGCCCCTTTTATCGTTAACAGTCAGCTAAAGCTGACTGCAATAGATATTTCTGCTTTTAGCCCCTTTTATCGTTAACAGTCAGCTAAAGCTGACTGCAATAGATATTTCTGCTTTTAGC
>JBBQUQ010000128.1:0-6779 GCA_038212325.1 Bacteroidales bacterium | reverse complement strand
TTGCAGCGTGATCTGCCCGGCCGGTTTTGGCCGGTAACGAAGGTAAGGGTGAAAGTCAATCCTGTTGAAGGTGACCCGGGAGGAGCTGTCCAGTTCGGCATAATCGGCACCGAGGTTCAGCAAATACCTGATCTCCATCTTTTCAAAGGTCACGGGTCCGGCAGCTATCCTGCGGTGGTCGACCCGCATGCCGGTGAGCGAGACGAACCCGCTGAGCTTTGCGAGGTTATCGCCTCCCTCCTGCTCTGCAAGGCTGAAGGCCAGTGTGTCAAAGTCAACCAGCGCATTCCATTTGTAACGGATAAACGGAAGTAACACTTTACCGGTATCGGCCGGGTAGAGCCTGAATTCTGCCGTGCGGTTGTGGTTATCCATTTTGCCGGCTACGATCCAGTGTGCAACAGTGTCATTCTCACTGATGTCAACCGTTGACCTGAAATAATGGCCGGTAAGGGTAAACCGGTCGACATGAAAATCCAGCCGGTACCCATTCCTCCTGCCAGCCAGGGTGAAATTCCTGACATCCAGGGAAAGCGGGATAATGTCAAAGATAAACCCCATCATCCGGTCGATGCTTGCTGCATAATTTACCCGGCCAGGGACAGAATCGCCCGGCTTCCTTTCTCCCCTCAATAAAAAACTGAAGTTAGAGGTGGTGTCGCGGCTTTCAAGCAAGATGGCCGTATTGATCAGCCTCACATCGTGCAGCGCGATGCGGCCCGCCAGGAGTTTGAGGATGCCGATAGATGCATAAGCAGTGTCTACAATCAGCAACGTGTCCCCCTGGTCGGGCTTCAGGGTGATCCCGGTAACCAGGATCGAAGCCAGCCCCTTGATCCTGACATTGGAAATCTTCAGCGTGGCATTGGAAGAGCTGTTAAAACGGTCTATTCGCCGTTGCAGGTACCATGCCGCAAACGGCGTGCGGAAAATAAAGGAAACCAGGACCAGCAAAACCACTCCGAGCAAAACCCACCGAAAAATATCTGATTTACTTGGGCCAGCGCATCCGCAGGTATCATTTCGCCTGTTCATTTTCAAATAATCCTGGTTGTTTTGCCAGCTTAAGCCGGTAAATAACATACATTAAAACTGCGGCGACCAACCCGCTCAGCACAATCAGGAAAACATTATCCGTTGCGCCAAAACTTTCATAATCGCCGCTCAGGAGACCCTGCTGACTAAGATACTCAAATATTACCGCTGAGCCGTTGTTGATAAAATGAGCTGCGACCGGCACCCAGAGCGATCCTGACCAGTAAAAAAGGTAGCCAAACATAACCCCCAGCATCATCCGGGGGATAAAGCCATAAAACTGCATGTGCATGGCAGAAAAGAGAAATGCTGATATCACAATGGCCAGGTGAACATTGCCGAGCCACTCTTTAAGCAGTCGCTGCAGCAATCCGCGGAACATGAATTCTTCGCCGATGGCCGGCAGGAGTGCGATCATCACCATGTTGAAGCGAAATGCGCCAACGGTAGGCATGTTCATGAAGGCTTCGGTAAGTTTGGCGGCCGCATCCTCGGTGGCTTTCATCCACTCCTCAAGCCCCTTCAGGAATTTGGGCAGTTGCATCGCTTCATTCACCGTGATCGTCCAGTTGATGAACGGCAGGGAGGCAAACATCAGGACAAGGGTGAGCAGGTAAACGGGAAGGCGCGATGGCATGTCGAGGCATAAATACCTGATGCTGCTGCGTTCAAAAAAGAAGCCGGCAAGCATGGCCGGAGCAATGAACAGGCCAAACGACTGAATCACTTGGAAATATTGCAGCAATCGCAGGGTCTTCCCATCCCCGTAATTGGACATCGACGTAACAAGATCAGCCATGCCAATCCCGAACAGCGGGCCGGCCAGGATCAGTCCTGCCAGCAATGCAGTGACAAAGCACGCGATCACCAGCAAGATTGAAAAGAGGATGCGGGTGAATGGCGTAAGGCTTTCGAGAATGGGCTGTTTGCGGAAGTCCACGGATTTTGGCTATTTTTGCCGCTAAATTAACACAATTTGCCAAAGATCGGACATATCGATGTGGGCGATTTCCCGCTCATACTTGCACCCATGGAAGATGTAACCGATTCGCCCTACCGGGTCATCTGCAAGCAGCACGGCGCCGATGTGCTGGTCACCGAGTTCATCGCGGCCGAAGGTTTGATCCGCGACGCTGTTAAAAGTAGCAACAAGATGCGGTTTGAGCCGGAAGAGCGGCCCATTGGCATCCAGATATTTGGCGACAATGTGGATTCTATGATGAAGGCTGCCGAAGTGGCCGAAGCCGCCTGCCCCGATTTTATCGACCTCAACTTTGGCTGCCCGGTGCGCAAGATCGTGATGAAAGGCGGGGGCGCTGCCTTGCTGCAGGATATCCCGAAGATGATCCGCATGACTGAAGCGGTGGTGAGGTCAACTTCGCTGCCGGTTACCGTGAAAACACGGCTGGGCTGGGATGAGGAGCATAAAGACATCGTGGATATCGCAGAGCGCCTGCAGGATGCAGGCATCCGGGCCATTGCAATCCATGGCCGCACCCGCGCGCAGCTTTACGGCGGCGAAGCCGACTGGACGCTCATCGGAAAGGTGAAAGCCAATCCATATATGAAAATTCCGGTGTTCGGAAACGGGGATGTTGATTCGGGGCCGAAAGCCGAAGAGATGAAAAACCGCTTTGGCGTCGATGGCATCCTCATCGGCCGCGCCGCTACCGGGAATCCATGGATCTTCAACGAAATCAAATCGTGGCTGAAAGATCATACCGTTCCACAACTGCCAACCATTGCCGAACGGGTCGCCACGGTGCGGCAGCATCTCGAAACGTCGGTGCCGTACAAAGGCGACCGCGCCACCTTGTTTGAGATACGTAAACTTTACAGTGGTTACTTTAGGGGGATTCCCAATTTTAAAGGGTGGCGGATGAAGCTCGTTACTGCGCCATCCACTGATGCCGTTTTGGACTTGTTATCCCAAATTCTGACAAGTGAGTTGCCTGAAAAACCTTGAATTTTCCGAAGATAGCCTTCACGCCTGAATCCTGCTTTTATTGGTTCTCCATCCCAATAATTATATTTTCTCAAATTTGATAAATATTCAGACATGATTGAAACTTTTTACAATTATAACTATTTTTTCAACTCCATCTTAAACTTATATGGAAATCGTTCCAGCACTACCTCGAATAGTTTATCCCAAACAACGGCGATTGTACTTCAAACATTTAAGGTTGCCAGGAAATTCTCCGGTGTCAGTACGGCAATTTCACTTAGTTTGAAATCTTTTATATTTCGGGTGATTATGGCATCAATCGTTCCATCATTGCTGCAGGAGCTATGCTGCAGGGCATCCTCAAAATCTTTATAACCGGAATTAAGTGCATGGATGACAACACCTTTGTCCATTAACAAAATATCAGTAATCGTCAATAACTGCGATAGTTTTTTAATCACCTTTTCATGCTTGGCGGTTTGCCTCAGCAAATAATAAACATTGCTGAAAATTACAGGGGTCACAAATCCTTTTAACTTGTTCTGTTCGCATAAGGAAAGAAGAACAGCCGCAAATTCGGAAAAGGGTTTTCTGTCAAAGAAGAAATCCAGAATTACATCGGTATCAATCAGGATCCGTTTCATCAAAGATATTTTTTAGCCAATCTATCAGACAATTCCTGTTTATAATCAAAGCCATCAGGTGCCTTAAAGGAGCCTTTCAGTGATTTGACAATCGGTGTGATTTCGATCCCGGAATTCGTTTGTTCACGGGTAATGGCTTTTAAATAATTTTCAATAATATCCGACAAACTTCTGCCTTTCTCTCTCGAATAAGCCTTTGCCTTTTCAATAATCGATTGTTCAATCGTTAATGTCAGTTTAGTATTCATAATAATTTTAAATTTAATACATTCAGAAAAATATATTTATTTATACACGTGCAAATATAATATAATTGACACGTGCAATCAAGGAATTTCTTGAAAATCTAATTCGATAGGGCAGAGGACTACAGCTCATCATCACCATCATCCTCTTTGGCATTCCTGATCCGGTCGAGCATCTCTTGCGGCAATTGATCGGTATAATCTGATTCTTTCAGTTCGTCGGTATCGTTTCCGCGGCAATATCTTATCTTCGGGTTATCAGCGGTTCCGTTGATCTTCATCGGAATGCCGATAATTCCAAACGGGCCGAGACCAAGCCTGATCTTCAGGTTCAGCTTGTTATCGAAGGTGGTCGTTCCTGAAATCTTAACCCGGATCCCTTTTACTTTGAACTTGAACTGCTCGAGGGTGACGGTATTGTTCCTAATGGTCGACTTCATCTCCACCTTCGACAGGTCGGGATTGCTGATTCCCTCTTTCTGGGTGCCTTTACTGATGTCGTTGAAGAGTTTGAACACGTAGACTTTCACCTTTTTTATGGAGAAAACGCCTCCGCCTTCCAGGGAGGGCATTACAGGAAACATTTCGGCGTCGAGCATCCCTTTTACACGGTAGTCAAGCGAAACGATGCCTTCAGCTTTTTCTGCCGACGGAACCATTTCACGAATCATGGCAACTTCGTTGTAGGCCCTTTTGATGTCAAAATCGTCGGCCTTGACATGAAAGTCAAAGAACCCTTTCTCTGCGGTAACACTTCCATAGGTAGCGTTCATGTTCACTTTGCAGCCAATCATGTCGAATCCGCCATTGGTAAGCGCCAATATCCCTTCCCTGATGTCAATCTTACCTTTCAAGTCTTTGATCTCAAGCCCCTTGAACGATGTTTTGCTCACCTGTGCATCAAAATTAATATCCAGGTCGCGGGGAATGATCATCACGCCTGTTTTCACCGTGTCGGTTGCTGGTGCCGCCGAATCGGACGGGGCAAATGCCATGAATTCATCCAGGTCGATGAGGTTGGAATTCAGCCGGAACTCCCCCGCCGGCAGCCGCAGTGCGGGCTTTACTTGTTGTTTGCTTTTGCTTTCCTTTACCATTTGCAGGTTTGGTGAATACCCGCCTCCGGAAACCGCCCGTATTGTTAGGCTGATGGCTTGTAATGGGCTGTGTTTTCTTATATTCAAGAAATTTATGGAAGTATCTTTTATCGTTTTACGAATTTCCCTTTTTGCAGAATTTTCCCTTTTGTTCCGATTTCGTATACGTAAGTTCCTGAATGAAGATGATTTACGAAAATTATAGTCTTGCGGCTGACAAGCTGTTGTTCTACCAAGCTTTTACCGCTTATATCTCTGATTCTGATTCCAATTTTATCCGATGGCAGAGTTTTATTTGCACTGATAGTCAACTCATCAATAGCAGGATTAGGTGATATCTGGAAATATTGCGTGCTCGCTGCGCCGGATTCCTCAATATTCGTCCATATCCAACCACCATGTTCGGTTCGATAAACAAAGCATTTTCCGGAATAATCCAATGCCGAAGCTAAGTAGTAACCCATACTGTCGGTAGCCATTGCTATATCCAATCCATAATTATATTCACATTGCAGTTCCCAACTTGTACCGGCATCTTTTGTAACATAGCACCCTCCTGCCAAAAAGAACCCTGCATTAATAGCCACAGAAGCATAATATACATTTGGATTCATCGCCCATATTGCGGTCGCCGGATATTCTGGTTCTGGTCGACCAATATCTTCCATTATAGTTCCTCCCGTACTTGTTTTTTTCCAAATGTTGTCTAGTGAATTATTGGAAATAATACCAACATTAGGATCAGAAAACCCAATCAGGTTTCCTGTCATAGTTGCTAATGGAAAAGCAGGCGGTACACAATAATTAGATATTCGCATCCAGGTATCTCCCCCGTCGGTAGTTTTATAGAGTGAGTCGGTTAGCAAATACCCTGTATTCAGATTTACCATTTGTAATGAATATGCTACGGTTGCATCATATGCCGGGAAAGAAAAAGAAACTGTTTCCCATGTTAAACCGCCATCTATAGTTCGTAAAAGAGTGTCGGCGTTAGTGCCTTTTACTAAGGCAATGCCCACCGATTCATATTCAAATAATTGCTTTGTAGGCCAGTAACTAACAAAGGACAGTTTTTGATACTTTGTATCAGGGCTTTGGCGAACGATACTCCAGGTATTACCCCGATCTGTGGTCTTAATAATCTTGCTGTTGCCGCTTGCATAAATAGCATTATCTGCCACTTCCATATCAAACACATTTATTTCAATAGTAGTTGGAAGCACATTTTGCCAAGTTACACCTCCATTAAATGAGCGCATGATTACATTATTGCCTCCTGCAAAAACAGTATCGGCATCAACAACCGCTAGGCAATTCATCGTACTATCGGTGCTTAAAACAACCGACCATTGCGCCATTACAGGAGTTTGAAGCAAATTGAAAATTAACAAAAATGGCAGACTTAAATAGTTAAATAGCTTTCTCATGTTTTGATGATTTAGATTTTAAAAACGCCTGTGCCCTCTCAACATTGCCCATAACGGATGGCGGTATGTTTTTGTTGCCGACTTCGAAGCACTTCCCTGTCAAGATACACGAAAGTTTATTAGAAGCAGAAACGCTGAAACTCGCACTGGCACGGCAATAAAATATACTGCCTGTTATGCACTGGCGGTTTTGTCATTCGTGTCACAAAGATACCATTATTTTATATTTCACTGTCAACTACCAAAGAGTTCTTGTCTGAGTTGGATTGTGTGATGGCGTTTAAATTTTTACAGAAGGGAAGGGATTTTTTCTTTTTTGTCTTTGTTCCTATCGGTAGTGTGTTGAAAATGACAAGCTCTTGCTGCAAACTTTGGTTTTGGTT
>JBBQUQ010000127.1:0-6939 GCA_038212325.1 Bacteroidales bacterium | reverse complement strand
GGCATATCAACTTCACGATCACCAAAGTTTCAAACCAGAAATCAATCACCCTGAACAGTGTCAAGGTTCATAAGAATGTGAGCGGCGGCGTTATCTGGCAGTTGGGGAATGGGGTCACCGCGATCGTTCACCGTACATTGGGCCATGCAAATGTTACTTTTCAGGATGGAACGACCAAAGTCTGGAATCTGGCCCGCCAGAAGACCTTCACCGGAACCCCTCCCAATGAGCTGGTCATGACCATCGACGGATTTGGCACGGCAGCCGAATTCAACAACCTTGTTGTATGGGGAGTAAACCGGCAGGGTGAGAATTTCTATACCCAGGTTATCGAGCCGGTTGTTCATCGCCAAGTGTGCGACTGGGATCCGTGTTCCGGAATAAAGAAACACTCAATGCCTGGTGCATCAAAAAGTGCCACCCTCACCTTTGGCTTTAACAGCAGCAACGAACCGATAACCGGCAGCGAGTGCCCTTCCAAATACAAGGTTGACTGGCAGCATAACAGCAATTCGGGAACGGTTTACCTTTGGCTGTAATCCTGGTGCAGGGCAATGAACCAAATTGTTACAACAATCTGCAAAAACCGCTGGGTTACCCAGCGGTTTTTTAATGTTCAGTCAAAGCATCCGATGTATCTTGATATCACCATCCGCTGGATCTCGGAGGTGCCTTCGCCGATCTGAAGGAGCCGCTGGTCGCGGTAAAATCGTTCGATATCGTAATCTTTCATAAGGCCGTAACCGCCATGCAGCTGAACAGCTTCATCGGCCACTTCGCGGGCAATTTCGGAACAGTAAAGTTTGGCCATGGCGGCCTCCTTTGCGTAGGGCTTGTCATTTGATTTGAGCCAGGCACCTTTGTACAGGAGATTTCGCGCCAGTTCGATCTTGGTGGCCATGTCGGCCAGCTTGAAAGCATTGACCTGGAACTGGGAGATGGGCTTCCCGAATTGCCTGCGGGTCCTGGCATAGTTCAGTGCCAGTTCAAAGGCTCCCTGGGCAAGCCCGAGCCCCATGGCGCCGATGGCAAGCCTCCCGCTGTCGAGCGTAGCCAGCATGATCTTCGACCCTTCTCCGCGCTTTCCAAGCAGATTTGAGGCAGGTACTTTGCAGTCGTCAAAAAATAGTTGAGCGGTATCCGAGGCGCGCCACATCATCTTTCCGTGCATAGGCACCCGCTTGAAGCCAGGCGTATCCGCATCGACCAGGATGGTAGAGAACTCTTTGTGTCCGTCAACTTCACCCGTAACCACCTGCACGGTCGCTCCTTTGTTGATGGATGATGCCCCGTTGGTGATGAATATTTTAGCGCCATTGATGATCCAGTGGTCATTTTCAAGCCGGGCCGTTGACTTCGTGGCACGTGAGTCACTTCCGGCATCCGGTTCTGTCAGCCCAAAAGCCCATAGCGCTTCACCCGTCGACAGCATGGGAAGGTATTTCCTCTTCTGTTCTTCGGTTCCATAGTTCAGGATAGGCCCGATACCAAGTGAAATATGAGCAGCCAGGGTAGCTGCCTGCGAGCTGTCGATGCGGGCCAGTTCTTCCACTGCGATCACATACGCAAGGGTGTCGAGGTCAAGTCCGCCAAACTCCTGCGGTGTTCGTAAACCGAAAAAACCGAGTTCGCCCATCCGTTTGGTCAGCGGGATTGAAAATTCGGATTTTTCATCCAGTTCCTGTGCAACCGGTTTTATTTCACGTTCGGCGAAATCACGCACCGTTTTGCGTATCATATTGTGCTCTTCAGTCAAATACATGTTGTTGATTTTAAAAGTTGTTTTTACTTCGTCATTCGCATATTCGTCATTCCCTGAAAATCTCTCCGGCAACCCGGTAACCTTTCAACAGCTCCCCCCGGTCGATATTCAGTGGTATGTTATTCAAATCTGCATATTCCAGCAGGTTTTCAGTTTTCAGGTTTCCCAGCAGTTCCTTGCCGGCCATCGGGCATCCGCCCCAGCCGTTGATCACCCCGTCGAAACGCCGGCATCCTGCCTTATATGCAGCATCCACCTTTTCGTACCATCCCTGGTTCGCAGTATGCAGGTGCAGGCCGAACTCCACCCCGGGGAACATCGGGATAAGCGTTGAATAAACCTCCTCGATCATTCCGGCATCAATCTCCATCGAGACATTCGACAGTGGTATCGTGGTGGCTCCTGCCTGGCAGAGTCTACCGATCCAACCGGCCAGGATATCGATGCTCCATGGGTCACCGTAATGATTTCCGAAGGCCATGGATATATAGATCACGGCTTGTTTGCCGTGCTCTTTGCACAACGATGTCACAAATTGCGTGGTCTCCAGCGATTGCTGCACGGTTGCATTTACATTCAAACTTAGGAAGGCAGAGGAAAACGAAAATGGGTAGGAGATATGTGTAATCTTCGCTTCAGCGGCCAGCTTTTCTGCTCCCCTGGCATTCACCGCAAGAAACATCACGTTCGAAGTTGTTCCGGAAAAGTCAATTATTTTCAATAGTTCCAGTGAATCAGCCATCTGCGGGATGATTTTAGGAGAAACAATGCTCCCGATCTCCACCGTATCAAACCCAACCCTGAGAAGATGGTCAATATAGCCGACCTTCTCCCCGGTGGGAATGATGCGGTTAAACCCCTGCATCCCTTCGCGCGGTGATTCAATGATTTTCATCATCCTTTGCCGGTGAGTGATTTCGGGATCCGGCCGTTCTTGATTGCTTCGGAGCGGAGGCGACGGCCGACGATGCGTTCCACCATCGAACCGGTTTCGAGCACCTTGTCAACATCCAGTTGGGTATCGATCCCCATTTCGTCCATCATCACCACCATATCCTCGGTAGATACAAGCCCGACAAGATTCGGGTCCTTGTAATAGTAGCTTCCGGTTCCGGCCACGGGCACCCCGCTTACGAAATTGGCAGGCTGTCCGCCGATGCCTCCCATGGTCGACTCGTAGTTGACCATCCCTGCCTGCAGGGCCGCCAAAACGTTGGCGAGTCCCCACCCGCGGGTGGTATGAAAATGAACGATCTGCTTCTCAACCCTTACACCTGATTCGAGCAGCATGGAATAGTACCGGTAAACCCGGTCGGGGGAGGCGGATCCGTCATGATCGGCATGTTCAACGTCGTTCACCCCGATGTCGAGCCACCGCTTGGTGAACTCAATCGCCTTCTCCATTTTCGTCGGGCCTTCGATCGGGCATCCCCAAATGGTGCTGACCGTTCCGTTCACCTTGAGCCCTGCTTCCCGGGCCATCGGAACGTATTTTTCGGCCATCTTCCAGTAGTCGTCCAGGCTGAGGCCCGAATTTTTACGGTGATGCGACTCGCTGGTCGATACCATCAACAAAATGCGGTCGGGCCCCCAGCCCTCTTTCCTTGCCTGGATGGCACGCTCGATCGCTTTTTCACGGATGGTGATGGCGGTTAGGGATACCTTGTCCATGAGGGAGGCCACCATTTTGCTGCCGCGAATGCGCTTCAGCACCTCGTCGGCATCTTTGAACTGGGGCATCCCTGAAGGGTTCCCGAGGTTGGTCACCTCCACGTGTCTGAAACCAGCGAGTATCAGCTGTTCAGCAAGCCATACTTTGGCATCGGTGGGGATAAATATCTCTTCGTGCTGAAACCCGTCTCTGACAGTAATGTCGCCGATGGTTACTTTTTTGGGATAATTCATAGGATTACAGTTTAAAATGCAAAATGTAAAATGCAAAATGCAAAACTAGTGCATAGTTGTTTATTTCGTAAATTCAGTTCATCTTCAAACGATCACAGGTTCAAATTCCACTACCACTGTGGTGCTCTCAACCCGTTGGTTCACCTCCACGTTGATGGCTTTTATTATGGCGTCGCGCGGCGATACAACCTGGTTCTCCATCTTCATGGCTTCGATGATCAGGAGCGAATCGCCCTTTTTCACATGGTCGCCCTCCTTTATCTGTACGCGGATAACTTTTCCCGGCATAGGTGAGGTAATATGGTTGCTGTCGCGGCCATGGGTGTCAAACCCGGAAGCAAACACAGATTCGGCAAGAATATCATGGCGCTTCATGTGGAAAATATGTCCGCCGACACTCACAAATGCCTGGTTGTCGATGTCTTCTGAAATCCATGCAAAATAGTTGTGGTGCCCGATGGTGAAATCGATGCGGTTGGGCGAAACGGCCAGGGGTGATGCATGGTGCTGCTTCCCAAGGATTTCAAACAGGTAACGGGTATCCGCGTAACCGGGCACCTTAACTGTGAATTCCTCCTCTTCAAACTGAAGCCTGATGCTCATCTGGTTTCTCCAATAGCCGATGGTTTCCCAAAGGTTGGGCTTTTGGCAACATTCCGGGCCGGCCTTCAGGTTGCGTTTCAGGGTATGCATCAGGTACCCGATCATCGGAACATGCACCGGGATTTCGTTTTTATCGCCGATAATCTCGCTGACCAGCGAGGCCGTGTGCTCATCACAGAATTTCGTGGAAATGCCGTTGGTAATAAATGCTTCGCTCTGCAGCAATTTGATAAGGTAGGTGATGTTTGTCCTGATCCCATGGATGATGTAGTCGTTAAGCGCCAGCAGCATTGAAAGAGTTGCTTCATGACGGTCTTTCCCCCACACCACCAACTTGCAGATCATCGGGTCGAACGAGCTCTTGATTTCGGTATGCGCCGTAATGCCGGTGTCGATGCGGATCCCGGGGACTTCAGGCTCCTTGTAAAAGGTCATCCTGCCCGGCGAAGGCTGGAAATTATTGGCCGGATCCTCGGCATAGATGCGGCACTCGATGGCATGTCCGTTTTGGTGAACATCCCCGGGCTTAAGCCTGAGGATACCCCCTGCAGCCACCTGGATCTGTTCTTCCACCAGGTCGATTCCGGTCACCATTTCCGTTACGGGATGCTCTACCTGGATGCGGGTGTTCATCTCCAGGAAGTAAAAGTTCAGCTCCTTGTCGACCAGGAACTCAATGGTGCCTGCATTGTTGTATCCGATTGCCTTCCCGATCGCCACCGCTGCCGCCCCCATTTTTTCACGCACCCCCGGGGTGAGCGTGGGGGAGGGGGACTCTTCGATGATTTTCTGGTACCGCCGCTGGATAGAGCACTCGCGTTCGAACATGTGGATCACATTGCCGAAGTTATCTCCAAGTATTTGTACCTCGATGTGGCGCGGTTCTTCGATGAATTTCTCGATGTAAACCGTCTCATCGCCGAAATAGGCCAGGGCCTGCCTGCTTGTCGCCTCGATGGCCTCCGCAAGCTCCTTCTCTTCGTAAACGATGCGCATTCCTTTGCCACCGCCGCCCGCTGCAGCTTTCAGCAATACCGGGAAACCGATCTTGTGCGCGGTCCTTTCAAGTTCCTCTTTTGTGCCGGTAACCCCTTCGGTCATCGGGATGCCGATCTTTTTCACGAACGCACGGGCTTCGATCTTGTTTCCCATGATCCGCATGGCTTCAGGGCGCGGTCCGATAAAGATGATCCCGGCTTCAACACATGCTGCAACGAACAATGGATTTTCAGCCAGGAAGCCATACCCGGGGTGGATGGCATCGCAACTGGTCTGCTTTGCCACCCCGATGATTTTCTGAATGTTCAGGTAGGTCTCGCTGAGTTCCACTTCGCCAATGCACCAGGCTTCGTCGGCCATGGTCACATGCAGCGAGTCGGCGTCGACTGCTGAGTATACGGCTACAGTTTTTATCCCCAGCTTCCTGGCGGTTCGTATCACCCTGACAGCGATCTCGCCGCGGTTTGCGATGAGTATTTTGTGAATCACGTTCATATTATTTCACCCAGTTCGGTTTGCGTTTTTCGAGAAATGCGTTCATCCCTTCCTGCCCTTCGGCAGATGCCCTGATGTCGGCGATCATCCTGGCGGTATAGTCGTAGGCTTCCATCAGCGTGAGCTTGTTGGCCACCTCGTGGATCAGCGTTTTGCACTGGCTCATGGCCTTCGGACCGCTGGTGCGGAGGAGTGCGATCAAATCCGAGAGGGTTTCATCAAGGTTTTCGGCAAGCACCGATTTGTTCACCAGCCTGAAATGCTCGGCTTCCTTTCCGTTGATCCTTCTCCCGGTCAGCATCAGCTCTTTGGCGCCATATTCACCGACCCGCTTGATGACATAAGGCGAGATGCATGCCGGAACAATACCGATCTTCACCTCGCTGAGCGAGAAGGTGGCATCGTTGGTGCAATAGGCCAGGTCGCAGGCCGACAGCAGGCCGTTGGCCCCGCCGAGTGCCACACCATGCACGACTGCCAGGGTGGGTTTCGGGCAGTTGTATATCGTCAGGAAACACTTCGAGAGGAGGAGGCTTTCGGTGTAGTTCTGTTCGTAGCTGTTCTGCGAAACGGCTTTCATCCAGTTCAGGTCGACCCCGGCGCAAAATGATTTGCCCCTTCCCCGGAGGATCACGCAAAGCACCGACGGATCAATTGTTTCAAGACAGCCGGTCAATTCAAGGAGCATGGTTTTATCAAATGCGTTATGAACATCGGGGCGGTTGAGCCAGATGGTGAGGACGCCTTGATCGGAGGTGGTTTCTATGGTTTTATAAAATGTCATATGTTCATTTCTTGAAGATTTTGGCTAAAGCCAGGTTATTTGTTTCATCGCTAACCAATAGCTGAAGCTATTGGCAATTCATCTCATCTTTTCAATTTGTTTGTTTCAATCTGTTTGTCTCCATCTGAATTGTCTTCAGTTGAACTGCTCCCATCTGAATTGTCTTCAGCTGAACTGCCTTCAGTTGAACTGCCTTCAGTTGAACTGCCTTCAGTTGAACTGCCTCCATCTGAATTGTTTTCTGCTGAATTGCCTCCATCTGAATTGTTTTCTGCTGAATTGCCTCCATCTGAATTGCCTCCAGCTTTAGCTGGAGGTTTCTGAATGTGCCATAATTTCTGGCTTTAGCCAAATCTTTGAAATCCATATTTCCTGATAAACTCCTCATATT
>JBBQUQ010000126.1:0-7019 GCA_038212325.1 Bacteroidales bacterium | reverse complement strand
CGGAGGTGACTGCCCAATGAATGAACTCATCGCCGTGGAGCAGGATGATGAGCTTTGAGCCGTCGGGCTGGGTGAAGGTGACGGGATCGGGATTTGCAACGACGGCAAAAACGGTTTCCGGCTGAAAACTTGTCTGTATGATTGCAAGCAGTAAAACACAAAAAAACTGACCCTTACTTTTCATATAACTTTCTGCTAATGTTTCTAATTCTGTCCAACATTTTTTCAGAAGCTGAAAGATGTATAAAATTACATGTTAATGCAGCGGCAGACAATATTGGATAACCGTAAATATAGTTTGCGTAAAACCACTATTACAGAGGTCGCATATAGATTATAAAGCATATAGAATCAATATTTATGCGACAATATTGGCGTACCTGTTTCACGCCAGCAATACCTGGGATGCGGGCATATATGTTACAGGATACTGTTCGGAACGAAGAAAAGGCGGGATTGAAAAGTGTCAGGATTTGAAAAGGAAAAAAGCTGGTCATTTAACCTGATCCTAATAATTTCATAGCAGAAATCTGATGAATTGAGATATTGATTGAAAACAGGTACAATGGTACTGTATCCCTTTAATTTGACATACGGAAACAGAAGAATTTGGGGGCTAAATGAAATGGAAACGGGAAATGATAGCTAAAATATCGGACATTGTCCGATTTCGGGCATTGAGGGTAAGTATTTAGCTGTCAGTTATTTAATAATCAGGATGTCCGAAATTGGGCATACTAATTGTTAAATCATCGGATGTACAATCATCTAAATATCAAATAATCAGTTGATTGTATATTATGGCACGAAATTTGTTATGTTGGCTATTTTTATCATCCATCATGGGAAAACAAACAACCAGCGCAGAACTAAATCAGCACCGACACATAAACGACCACATTTCACAGCCCACTTCTGGCTCGAAGCATAATGTAAAATGATCCAATAAAAGTAACATGATATTGACATGTGCGCAATAGGGTATATCCATAAATTATACATACGGAAACTCGTAATGAAAATGACAGCATGAATACGTTAAAACACAGAAAGACAAATAGTAAACAGAAAAATGTGGCGTGCAGAAATACCGCCAGCAAAAATTGAATTGTGACCAATTTTTACTTCCTGATGATCTACAGAGTTAAAACCAAGAGTGCCATATGAAGCTTTTCTCAATGTTAATTATTGTGTTCATTGCCATCGGGGCTCTGTTAATTTCCCCCACTGCCATTGGGCAGGAACCTTTAGGAGCAAAAGCCTCTTCCTCTGTCTCAGCCAGAATCATCTCCCCTGACCAGGTCGTGGAGATTGGTTTCAGGGATGCTTCCTCGCTGATCATCAGCAATGGATTTTCAAAGCAATCGATTGACAGCGTCATGCGATCCGGTAACTTGTATATAACGCTGAATTGCGAATGATGAGATGATGAATGTTCATGAATAAATTTGGCCGAATCTATTCTGTAAAAACCTTACAACGATGAAAACATTTACCATTAATCAAAATCAGAAATCAGACTATGTAAAGCCCGTCTCGTTCTGCATTTTTATTTTGATGCTGCTCTTTTCCGGTTTAAACGGAATTCCGACAATTCAGTGTCAGACATTTGGACCACCTCTTTTTACGGAGGATTTTGGGACTGTTCCAATTGGGACGTCTAATGTTAATGCATACCGTGGAGTCATTGACGGACGAGGAACCATTGGTATCTCATTTTGGTTCTGGCCTGCAACATGCACAGGAACGGGCCTTCTGACAAATAATCCGCCAACTTTGGAAACGTCATATGCGCTCGTGCTTCCCGCAAGGGAACAGGGAATAACCGAATGGGTTTTTATTCCGGTAACTGTGATGAGCGGTACCCCATACAATGGTGCCAACCTGAATAATCCGGCAAATACTTGGTGTTTAAATGGCACGACATGGGCTGGTCCTAATCCATCGTCCTGTGCAGGCACCTATGTGAGATGGTACAATGTTTATGGAACTTGGAAACTTGGGCATTGGGAAAGGTATAAGTTAAAGACATCGGTTTCATGCTCTGCGTGGCATAGTACCATGGATGATGGCGGTTATGCGCTTTCCGCGAACCCTAAATATGTTCATGGTGCTGACGGAACAAACTCTGACTGGCGTGTCGGTGCGATGGAAACGGCCTTCCGATCAATATACGCTATGAGATATGGGATAACGATCCGGGTGATGATGAAAATAACAGTACTGTTGCGGTAGGCGGATTCTCGGTAAATGGCAATGGCGCCAAATTACTCTCACAAACGAATACCGGGGATAGGCCAACAGAAGCAGGTACAGCTTTAGTATGGAGGGAAACCGCCTTAATATTCAATACGCCTCAAAATCAGGATAAAGTGTTTGTTGTTTTGAGAAATAACGGTCCTGGCGGGTGTGGTAACGACCTTGCAATTGATGATATTACCTTTCGCCCGTATATTCCATTTGCCATCGGATATCAGCGAGTTCCTAATGATTATTGCGCACAGGGATTTATAACCCTTAAAGGAATAATTACCAGCGGAAGCATCCCTCCGGCTATTCCCTATGTTTTTCAATGGCAGGAACCAGGACCTGGACGGCCACTCATGCCCGGATTCCTATGCCCTTGTGCGCACATGGAAGGCAACAGACAACTGCTTCAATTCAACCTTCCGCTCGCAAACAATAACGGTACAGGATACCCAGGCTCCGGCCTTTGTGATCTTCCCGCAAGATGTGAATGTGGAATGCAATGCGGTTCCTCTTGTTGCGGTTATCAGCACAGGTGTTACAGCCACCGACAACTGCGATGCTGATGTTGCCATTACCTACCTGGGCCAGGTAAGATCAGACGGGACCTGTCCGGATAGCTATACCCTGACCCGCACATGGGTGGCAGCAGACAATTGCCTACATGAGACCACCCGTACGCAGACCATAACGGTTCATGACACCCAGGCTCCTGACTTTGTGCTCTTCCCGTCAGATGTGACAGTTGAATGCAATGCAGTTCCTGGTGTTGCAGCTATCGGTGCAGGTGTGACAACCTCAGATAACTGCGATGCGATAGTCGCCATAACCTACGTTGGAGAGAACAGGATTGACGGAATCTGCGAGGATACATATATTCTGAAGCGCACCTGGACAGCGGCAGACAACTGCCTCAATGAGACCACCCGCGTACAGACGATCACGGTACAGGATACGCAGCCTCCTGCCTTTATCCTCTTCCCCGACAATGCGACGGTTGAATGCGCTGCAGTTCCTTTGGTTGCTGTAATCGGCACAGGTGTAACTGCCACGGATAACTGCGACGCAGCGGTCGCTATTACTTATGTGGGAGAGATCAGAACAGATGGTTTATGTCCAAATGCATACACACTTTTTCGTACATGGAAGTCGGTTGATAACTGCCAGAATGAGACCATGGTTCACCGCAAATCAGGGTGATTACCGCAGGGTTGACCCATTTTTCAACAATTGGCGGTGAGTTTGACTACACCAGTTTAACCGAGAACTGTGGTGCGGCAACGGCTGTGAATAACCTGAATAATTTATCAACGCTTGCAGGTTATCTATTCCCGTTAGGCACCACAACAGTTACCTGGACGGCCACCGATTTATGCGCAAATACTGCGCAGTGTTCCTTTGAGGTGCAAATCTATGCACCATCGATTGAACTGGTCAAGACTGGCACTTTGAATCTTGGTGTCGTTGCTCCTGATGGCGTTCCGAACGTTGGCGATCTGATCACCTACACGTTCAGCGTTACCAATACCGGCAACGCTCCGTTGACCCTTGTCACGATCAATGATCCGCTTGTAATAGTTTCAGGCGCGCCAATAACCCTTGCTCCCGGAGAAACCAACCTGAATCATTTCACTGCTGTCCATTTGCTTACACCTGCTGACATTCTTGCCGGTACATTTACCAACATAGCAACAGTTACGGGCACCGGCCCTCTGGGGGTGATTGTGACCGACACAGATGATAATACCCAGGAATTCATCTTCATTGCAGGGAATATCTACGATGATGCAAATGGCATGAACAACAGCATCATTTCAGGCAGTCCGCCATTATTTGCCACCGGAAACGGTATCTGGATCAATCTTGTGAACCCTGACCCTGATAAAGGTGTTGTTGCCTCCATACAGGTTAACACAGATGGCACCTACTATTTTACCCTGGCAGACGGTCTTGAATTTAATACAAATTACACCTTGATCCTTACCAGTGAGCAACAGGCTGAGGGAACGATTCTCACCACCGCAACGTATCCGGCAAGCTGGGTATCCACCGGTGAAATCCTTGGTGTGGGAAATGGCAATGATGGTTCAATTGATGGTGCCCTCCATATCACGACCAGCGGCGGAAGTGTTATCAACGCCAACTTCGGAATTGATCAGTTGCCGGTTGCAAACCCTGTGTCCTCTTGTTATGCCAACCCGGGAAATACTGCCACAGTGGCTGTGCCATTGTTGTCAGGAACTGATGCGGAAGATGGCCTGTTGGGCAGCGGTAAAACCATTGTGATCACATCCCTTGCAACCAATGGCACCCTGTATTACAACGGGATTGCCGTAACCCTGAACCAGGTTATGCCTAACTACTCACCACTTTTGCTCACGGTCGATCCGAATGCAGGAGGATTGGTGATCCATTTCAACTACGCCTTTATTGATGCTGCAGGAATGCAGGGTTCATCAGCATTGGTTACCTTGAACTTCAATGACCTGATCACACACCCGCAGGAAACATGTTCACCCGACAGGGTTGACCTGACCTCGGCTGCAGTAACTGCCGGCAGCAGCTTCAACGGCGTCCCGACCTTCAGTTACTGGATGGATCTGAATGCCTCAATTGTAATGCCCAATCCGACAACTGCATATACCGGCACCTACTATATCATGGCCACAACCAATGCGGGTTGCAGCACCATCAAGCCGGTAACAGTTATTGTTCATTCGTTACCGACCATCTATACGGTTTCTGGCAGTGGCGGCTACTGTGCCGGCGGAGCAGGACGGGAAATTACCATGAGCAATTCACAACCAGGTGTGATCTACACACTCAGGAGCGGGTGCTGCTATGAAGTTGGAATACCCGTTGTGGGAACTGGTTCTGCCATTTCATTCGGCTACCACACCTTGCCCGGACTCTATTCCATACATGCTAAAAGCATGACTACACACTGTGTCAACTGGATGTTTAATTGTGTGTACATCTGGATTGATCAGCCGGTACCGGCGAGTGTGGCAGTGCATGCTTCTGCCAACCCGGTTCCTGTTGGCACAGAAGTTACCTTTACTGCTATCCCTGTAAATGGAGGTACAACACCAATCTTCCAATGGACAGTCAACGGTCTTTCAAGGGGTACGAACCATGCTTCCTTTGCTTACATTCCCATAAACGGAGATGAGGTGACCTGCATCGTTACTTCAAACGCTTATTGTGTTTCAGGTAACCCGGCAATAAGCTCGGTGATCATGGATGTTACAGGCATTGCACCGGTCACCAATGTGTCAGGAATCGTTTTCACCGACCAGGTGAGATGTTTCAGTGCATCACAAACCCTCATTGTAGCAGGAGGCGGGAATACCTTTACAGTCGGCACCGGGGGCAGCGCAACAATGATTGCAGGGCAGAACATACGTTGCCTGCCCGGTACCACTGTGCAGCCCGGCGGTTATATGCGTGGTTACATTACAATTAACAGCCAGTATTGCGGACAATTGCCGCCAGCAATCCCAACAGTTACCACAGGAAATGATTCGGAACCATTGGTGGTGGCAGTTCCAAGTGACTTCTTCATCTATCCTAACCCCACCAACGGAAACTTCACCCTTGAACAAAACAGGGGAAAAGTATACGAGAAGGTGCAGGTTATGATTTACGGAACGCGCGGAGAGCAGCTGATGACCGGAGCGATGATCGGAGAAAAAAAGCACGAATTCCAGGTGTCAGAACTCCCGACCGGACTATATTTCGTGAAGATTATCGCTGATGGATATGTGGAGGTCATCAAACTTGTGAAAACAAGATAAATGCAAAGAATAGTCCCGTAAAGGTTTAGTTTGCAGTATTTTGTGATAAGTACCCGGGAGACATGGCATGACTGGCATGTCTCCCGTTTTTTTTAATACATTGGCCTGACTGCTGTGTTTCTGTCCCTTCGTGTTAATTCTTTGTTAAAATCAAGGGGTGAAACACCGCGAAAACCGCGAATTTTTTATAATTTTAGCCTCTGAAATTCCTGCCGGCCTTGTTTTGACCTGTGCAGGAATTGCCCCTGCAAATCTGGCTTATGAAAATTCTTAGAACTATCTTCAGAATCCTTATCGGACTTGTTTTTGTTTACTCCGGCTTCGTCAAGGGAATTGATCCACTGGGAACCGTTTACCGGATGGAGGATTATTTTATTGCCTTCAACATAACAGCTTTTATCCCCTTCAGCCTCTACCTGACCATTTTTCTATGCACCCTTGAATTTTTACTGGGTATCAGCCTGCTGTTCAATCTCTGGATCCGTAAAACGGTCTGGCTGTTATTGCCCATGATGATGTTTTTCACGATCCTGACATTTTTCGATGCTGTATATAATATTGTACCTGATTGCGGATGTTTCGGTGATGCGTTGAAAATCACAAATGTGCAAACATTTCTGAAAAATATCGTCCTGATGGGTTTTGTCCTTCCCATTTTCATCTGGAGGAAGAAATTCAGGAGCCTGCTTCCATCCACGGGTGATTTCGGCCTGCTACTTGTTACTGCAATTGCGTTTTCATCTTTGTCGGTGCAATGTTACCGGCATTTGCCCCTGATCGACTTTATGGCCTGGAAGGTTGGCAATCGTGTTAATAAAACCGAGACGTTGCCGGTGACTTTTTATGTGACCTATAAAAACAAAAAGACCGGCAAAGAGAAAGAATACATTTCTCCGAATTATCCCTGGAATGATTCAGTGTGGCTTGCCGATTGGATATTTACCAGCCAGCGGGTGGTTGACCCGAACAAGGACC
>JBBQUQ010000125.1:0-7167 GCA_038212325.1 Bacteroidales bacterium | reverse complement strand
GGGTCACATAATATACTCCGGGCAGTTGTGCCACAAGTTCCGTAATCTTGAGCGGATGACCCATGGTAGGCACATCGCGCCCGTAGGGTGATGTCGACGACCGCATTCCCGGCAATGTTGTCGGGGCCATCTGGCCGCCTGTCATCCCGTATATGCCATTGTTAATAAAGATGATGGTGATATTCTCTCCGCGGTTGCACGCATGGATGGTCTCTGCCGTGCCGATTGCTGCAAGGTCGCCGTCGCCCTGGTACGTAAATACGAAATGATCGGGCCACATGCGTTTGATAGCTGTTGCTAAGGCGGGAGCACGACCATGCGCAGCGCCCAGCATGTCGATGTTCAGAAAATCATAGGCCAGAACGGAACATCCGACCGGGGAGACACCGATGGTTTTATCTGAGATACCCATTTCATCGATCACCTCCATCATCATGCGGTGGGCGGTTCCATGACCACAGCCAGGGCAGTAACTCAGAGGTCTGTCGACCATCAGGTCGGTCTTTTTATAGACAATGTTTTCAGGCTTCCGTATTTCAGGCTTTGCGAATAGTTCTTCCATAATTAACCTCCGATAATTTGTTGTTCAAGAGCTCTGACTACTTCATCCGGTGAAGGGATGATGCCTCCGAAACGGCCGAAGTGTTCTATTTTAACTTTGCAGCCTACCGAAAGTTTTACATCTTCGATCATCTGGCCGGCATTCATTTCCACAACCAGGATACCTTTAACGCGGTTTCCAACGTTCGACACCTGTATTGCCGGGAAGGGAAAGAGGGTGATCGGACGAAACAGACCGACTTTGATGCCCTTGGCACGGGCAAGATCCAAGGCTTTCTGGCAGATTCTTGCCGATAGTCCGAATGCCACCAGAAGGTAATCAGCATCTTCACATTCAATTTCTTCGAATAATACTTCGTTTTTCTCCATTTCCCTGTATTTGGCCTGGAGCTTCAGGTTCACACGTTCCTGGCCGGCGGGGTCAAGATCGAGGGAGGTAATGATGTTATGGTTCCGGGTTGCTGGCCGGCCGGTGGATGCCCACGGGCATTGCCTGATCAATTCCTCATTGGTGCGGCGGGGGATCTGGTCGAAAAGGACAACCTTCTCCATCATCTGGCCGATCGCACCGTCGGACAGGATCATAACCGGGGTACGGTATTCAAATGCTTTATCAAATGCGAGTTTCACGTGGTCGCACATCTCCTGAACAGAGGCAGGGGCAAGGACGAGCATCTTGTAGTCGCCATGACCACCACCTTTCACTGCCTGGAAATAATCCGCCTGAGATGGCTGAATGGTGCCGAGACCTGGTCCGCCGCGCACAATGTTCACAATTACCGAAGGCAGTTCAGCGCCCGCAAGGTAACTGATCCCTTCCTGCATGAGACTGACCCCGGGGCTGGAGGAGGAGGTCATCACCATTTTTCCTGTGCCGGCTCCGCCATAAAGCATATTAATTGCCGCTACTTCACTTTCGGCTTGCAATACAACCATGCCTGTCCGTTCAAATGGCTTTTCCGCCATCAGGTATTCCATCACCTCCGACTGGGGTGTGATCGGGTATCCGAAATAACCATCGCAGCCTGCTCGGATGGCAGCTTCTGCGACTGCTTCGTTACCTTTCATTAATCTGAGTTCACCCATTGAGTATTGTTTTATTGATTTTTATTCAGTTGCAACTTTTGCCCGGTATACAGTAATCACCCCGTCAGGGCACACAAGGGCACAGTTAGTGCAACCTGTACATTCACCATTCACTTTCATTGCGAAATGATATCCTTTGCTGTTTACTTCCTTCGACATTGCGATCACCGTGAATGGACATGCAGCGAGGCATACTTCGCAGCCTTTGCAGCGTTCGGTGTTGATCACGATATCACCTTTGATTTTTCCCATATGATAGAGGTTGAATTGTTAACGGATTCACAGGGCGAAATTACGAAAAAATTTTATCCCGATTTCCATATTTCGCTATTTTGAATGGTTCTCCCTGAATTTCTTCAGCCGCGCTTCCAGAACAGGGAACTGTTCCCGCTTCACAAGTGAGACACAGGCTCGGATGCCCTCTGTGCGCTCACTTCCTGTTATGCTGAGGGCGATGGCACTGATTCCGTAATAGATCAGTTCACAGAGCAGATCCTCGCCGGTAAATCCCGGGTAGGCAAAAGTGAAATAAAATCCGTCGCCAATGGGTTCATTCTCATCCTTGTCATAAACGATGGTGAAGCCGTTATCGGTAAACATTTTCTTCATGATATGTGCCCTGGCTCCATATTCCCTGACCACTTCTGTAAAATCAAAAGTGCCGTCGTTGGCAGCTTTCAGGATCGCAGCCAGTGCATATTGAGTGGAATGGGCCGTGCCCGCGCTGAGCGCATAAACAGTTCCGTAAATAAGCGCCCGGCCAACAATGTCAGTTGAGTAAAACCGGAGCAGGTCAGGTGCCTGCATATTAAACAATTTGTTTGACAGGATCATCAGCCCGATACGCTGACCTGCATAACTGAATGCCTTTGAACTTGATATCAGCAGGAGGTAGTTGTCGGTATACTTGGCCACGGTTGGCTGGTAGGGAGGCTGGCCGGGTTTTGAGTAGTCTTTGCGGAAATCCATCGCGAAATAGGCCAGGTCTTCGATGATGATCACATCGTATTTGGTGGCAAGTTCTCCGATGATCCTGAGTTCTTTGTCGTTGAAACAGATCCATGAAGGGTTGTTGGGGTTTGAATAAAGTACGGAGTGAATGTTACCCTTCGAAAAATAACTTTCCAGCTTGTCGCGGAGTTTTTCGCCCCGATAATCGTAAACGTCAAAGGTTTCGAATTTTTGTCCGAGAACCCGGTGCTGCTGGTGGTGAACCGGGAAGCCGGGATCGATGAACAGGGTGGTGTCTTTATCGCGGTGGATTTTCGAAAAGGTGAGGAATGCCGCAAAACCGCCTTGCATGCTGCCAACCGTGGGCAGGCAATTTGCTGCATCAACCTCAATATCAAGGAATAACTTAACGAACCGGGCGGCCTCCTTCTTTAATATCGGTGTTCCTTCAATATCGGGATAAATTGCGGCAACGCCATTCTTAAGTGCTTCAATCTCAGCTTGTATTCCGATTTCGCAGGCAGGAAGCCCCGGAACCCCCATTTCCATGCGGATGAATTTTTCACCGGTCTCGGTTTCAATGCCATTGATCAGCCGCTTGATTTCGCGTATGGTTGCCTTTCCGATGTTCCTGATTTGGCTTTCCTGGATGTGGCGTTGCACAACATCGTAACTTATGGGAGTATCTTTCATAAAACGGCATGCTTTAGGGTGCGTTTGAACTGCTGAATAACAGGCAACAAAATTGAAGAAAATATTTTAACATTCCAAACGATTCGATTCTCGTTACTTCACGATGATGACATTGACGGTTACGGTCTACCATATAGTCTCCCCCATGAGGATAACCTCCGGTGAGCACGAATTCCGGTTCATTGAGGCAAACAGAATCGACGACTGTCAAAGTTACCGGCGGCGGCAGAATGAGCAACAGAAAAACGGTAAACAGCAACCCTTTTCCCATACAGAGACAGGATGAGTATATTTTTATGATTTTCGCTGGTGCATCATTGCTGCCATCGACATGAGAACGCCGAGAATTATGCTGTAAAGTGCCGCAACCAGGATCCGGTAGTCTTCGGGGAGCAGGAAATTGACGGTCTGGGCGGGAATCCAGAACAGCGGAATGGTCCTTTTTAACACAAAATCCCAAAAGTCGCGCCAGTTTATCTCGGTAAAACTTTGCCCGATTCGCATCGGGGTAAAAAATCCCTGCATTGTGCCCCCGGTACGCTGAATATGAGCGTCAGTTATCCTGTGAAATGCCATGAAAACCGGGGCGAACAGCAGATTCATAGTTGTGCTCACACTGAATGCAGCCAGCAGTTTTAACCAACTGAACATGGGATCGCGCAGGATATTGGCAGGGTTTGGATCCGGAAAGCTGATTCCCATTGTTTTCAGCATCATTGGTGCCCCTTCGCCGAAGATCACAAAGGCAATTTTTATGGCTATGCCCAGAAATCCCCATACGAAGGCGCGGGGAATGATGCCAAATCCAGACTTGCTGTACGTGCCTGTGCGGATCCTGAGACCAAGGCATTCTCCAAAGGTGGCGAGGATGGCGAACTTGATGAAACTCATCAGGTAAGCATGGGTGGCATTCAGCTCCCTATAGGCGTTCAGAACCGGCGGGCAGATGAAAAAGGGAACAAGGATAAGGATGACTACACTGATTACAATAATATCTGATCGTTTCATAAAAAAATATTCTGAAAATCAGCCGGGATTCAGCAGGGTGCAAAGATAGTTTTTTTATGAAATCGCGATGATCAGTTATAAGCAGGATCGGCGGGAAAATTGGCCCAGATGGCATATTCCTGGCCCATATTTTTCAGATAATTGCTCCAAAGTGTTTCAGGGGGGTCATTGATAATCTCGTTTACGGTAGTTTGTGAAAGCACCCATGATTTTTCTTTAAGTTCACGGTCAAGCTGATTGGAAGACCAGCCTGAATAACCGACGAAAAAACGGATTTCTCCCGGTAACATCACCTTGCTTTTAAGCATCTTTCCGATTGCCTCCAGATCGCCACCCCAGTATAGCCCTTGCATGATGGGCATGCTCTGATCAATATCATCGCGTGTGTGAATGAAAAAAATGCTGTCGGTCTTTACCGGTCCGCCAAGGTAAACCGGCAGATTGTAAGGCGGGAAGCCCTTGATAATGTCCTTTAACCTGGCTTCAATTGGCTTGTTGACAATTACACCGAATGATCCTTCTTCATTATGTTCAGCCAGTAGGACTACCGACTGCCGGAAGTAGAAATCGCGCAACGATGGCTCAGAGATGAGGATGCTTCCCTGTTTTGGTTTAAGGCGTGGTATTTCCATGGTGTTTGTGCAATTTTAGTATTTTTGCGCAGGACATGCACGACAAATATAATACCAAATCATGGTACGGTCAAACAGACAAGAGAAATTTTTACAACTTCGGGAACAATTTCCGTTTTTTGCTTTTGAGAAACAGGAATATGTGTTAAACCAGCGTGGCCTCGATATCCGTTTTACCTTTAACATGGCCGACCGGCATCGGTTTCATCCTGAGATTTTTATTCCGAGGAAAGCCAGTTTTTTGTCCGATGCCAGTATTGCTGACCGCCTTGACACTATTGTTTTTAATCTTGGCATGATTGAATTGATAAGTTATTGGAAAGCTGCCTGTCCGCCAAAGATTATCTTGCGTCCTTTTCAATTGGACCCTGAACAACAGATATGGTGGAAAAAGCTATATTTTCATGGGTTGGGTGAGTTTTTTTACCTGAATTCCATTGCGGTCAATATGGATGATTTTGTTGACATAGTGAACGCCGAAACGTTTGCAGGGCCACGGTCCTTTGCGGCAGAAAGGTATTTCCTTGACGATTCCATTTTAATCCCTGTTGGCGGTGGCAAGGATTCGGCTGTGACCCTCGAATTGCTTGGAACACAGCCAGGCAGCATACCGCTGATTATGAATCCAAGGGGCGCCAGCCTTGAAACCATCGGAGTCAAAGGGTTTTCCGATGATCAGTTCCTTGAGGTCAGACGCTCCATCGACCCGGCATTGCTCAGGCTGAATGAGCAGGGTTTTCTCAACGGTCATACCCCTTTTTCAGCACTTCTTGCATTTGTGACCGTGCTGGCAGCCATTGTGACCGGTCGCAGGCATATTGCATTGTCGAATGAGTCGAGCGCCAATGAGCCTACCATTGAGGGAACTCACATCAATCATCAATATTCCAAATCGTTGCAGTTTGAATCAGATTTTCGGGGGTATGTGAAACAATGGATATGTTCCGACATCAACTATTTTAGTTTTTTACGCCCCTTGAATGAATTGCAGATAGCGTCGATTTTCTCAGGTTTGCTTTGCTATCATCCGGTTTTTAAAAGCTGCAATGCCGGAAGCAAAACCGATTCATGGTGCGGTAATTGTGCCAAGTGCCTTTTCACCTATTGCATTTTATCGCCTTTTCTTACAGCGGAACAGCTTGCAGCCATCTTTGGAAAAAATCTTTTCGATGATGAATCCCTGAAGCCGGTGTTCGATCAGCTTACCGGAATGGCTGATGAAAAACCATTCGACTGTGTGGGAACAATCAGGGAGGTCAATATCGCGTTATGTGAGACCATCAGGAAATCCGATGCAGGGCCGCTTCCGTATTTGCTTGATTATTACAAGGATACAGACTCTTTTTCAAGGTACTTCAAGGCTGATTTTGAAGCCTGTCTTGCTTATCTTTCGTCGGAACACCATATTTTGCCTGAGTTCCTGGCAATTCTCCAGGAGGGGTTGTTGTAATAGGTACAATCTATGAAAAATCTGATTCGCGAACGGTTCGCTGATAAATCGATCCTTCTCCTGGGATTTGGCCGGGAGGGGCAGTCAACCTACTCTCTGCTGAGGAGAGTTTTACCTTGCAAACGGCTCACTATTGCAGACCTGAGCCATGCGATCAGGGAGAATCCCATTGTGCAACATGATGAATATCTTCATTTTATTACCGGTGCAGGATACATGGATCAACTTGATGAGTACGATGTGATATTTCGCTCCCCCGGCATTCCGGTCTGGCAATGGATCGCGCCTGACCGCAATCTCGCCCGGACGGCTCCGGATCAGGCGGACCATTGCCTGGTTGCCAGGGAAAAAATTACCTCACAAACTGAACTTTTCCTTGAATACTATGCAAAGCAGGTGATCGGGATCACCGGGACCAAGGGCAAAAGCACAACATCGAGCCTTATCCACCACATTCTAAAGACTGCTGGCAAAGATGTTCTTCTGGCAGGGAATATCGGTAATCCCGTGTTTCATTTTATCGACCTCATAACACCCGATACCTCCATCGTTTTTGAATTGTCGTCCCATCAGCTTGAGTTTTTAAAATCGGCACCTCATATCGCAGTGCTGCTGAACCTATACCAGGAACATCTGGATGCTTATGAAAATTATGAAGCGTACCAGCTTGCCAAAATTAACCTTGCAAAATACCAGCAACCAGGCGATTATATAATATTTAACGCTGATGATGAGCAGGTTTCCCTGCTCCTGAATCCCTATTTGAAATACCGGCAGGGTTATCCA
>JBBQUQ010000124.1:0-7216 GCA_038212325.1 Bacteroidales bacterium | reverse complement strand
AAAGAACATCTATGATATGCTTCAATACAAATACGCCCCTTTTATCCGTAAAAAATCTGTAGTGCTCAAAACGGAAATTGAAAACATGCTGTCAGTTCAAAACAAGAAAGTTATAAGAATTTAGCTGCAAAATGGGTTAATGTTTCCGTGAGGGTTGTCACACCAATAACATGCGGCAGTGCCAATGCTACATTCGTTGCGAATGTTTTAAATGGCGTACCTAATCCTGGTTATCAATGGAGCAAGGATGGTGGTGTTGTAATGGGAGCAACCAATTCGACATTTACGACAACAGCTACAAGCCTCGTCGATTGTCGAGTCTCACCAATTAATAACTGTTTTTCTTCAGCTACTGCTTATACGAAGCCAGGTGGAGCAGTAGTTCAACCAATCTTGTGCTATGGAGAGCCAATCAGGCTTCTCTGCAATTATACTCAGGGTTGTAATAACCCTGATGCAACTTTTCAGTGGGAAAATTCAAGTGGATCATGGACATCTACATTGAGAGACCCTGTTATTTATCCTCCCGGTGCAATGAATCCTGTAGGTACTGGTTATTGTTCAGATGTCTTTTTCGTTACGATGGAATATGCTCCTCCACCCGGTGGACATGAACAAGGGTGGGTATGTACCACGGTTCTTTCGGAAAATTTGATTTCCAGTGTGACTACTGATGTTTCATGTTTTGGCATCTGTGATGGTTCGATAAACACTACCATAACGGGCGGAACGCCGTCACAGATTCGGAACTGTGTCAGCAAACAAGTAATGATATTGTAGTAGGGAATCCAATACTAATACCTTCCGCTGGCACACATATTCCCTCACTTACCAAGATAATCTGGAAATGGAACAGCTACTGATATGGGATTGGCAACGATCAAAACAGAAACTGGCCTTAACCAAAATACCACATACACCAGGTACGTATGGGCGTACGTAAACACACCTTGTCAAATTTCCACTCCGATTACGTTAGTTCAGTATACTTTGTTCACTTGTGGCTCAACTTTTACAATCAATCATCTGGCAGGAAGTGTAGCACCGGTCAATAAAACGGTTACCTACGCTACAGTTACAAACGTTCCGGGGGAATCATCTAAGTGCTGGATAGCCCAAAATCTTGGTGCAGATCATCAAGCTATTGCAATCAATGATGCAACAGAGGCTTCCTCGGGATGGTATTGGCAATTCAATCGAAAGCAGGGATACAAATATGATGGCACCACCAGAACTCCCAATACGGCCTGGATTACCAGTATTATTGAAAATTCCGACTGGATTTCCGCCAACGACCCATGCAGCATCGCAATTAGCAGCGCCTGGCGCATTCCATCGTATACCGAATGGAACAATGTGTATAATGTTGACGGTTGGACCAACTGGACCGGCCCGTGGAACAATGCGTTGCAGCTACATGCTGCCGGTAAACTCAACAAGACCAACGGCATACTGAATAATAGGGGTTTAAATGGCAATTATTGGAGCAATCAGGCGTTTGGCAGTTTTGACAATGGGACTCTCTTGTACTTTGATAGTGGTTCTGCCGACATGATCAATAATTTAAGCAAGGCATTTGGTTTCCCACTACGATGCCTTCGGGACTAAAATGAATCCGGTTTACTCGTAGGGATTATCCCCCTCTCTCCGCTGAAACAGAAGGCATAAAAATTAAAACCACTGAAAATCTGACATTTCAGTGGTTTTTTGTTTTCACCAAAGTCCAAAAGAGTAAAGTTTCGGCTATGCCTCAACCTATAATACTCCCCAATTGCTTCGAAATGACGTAAAATGTGTGATTCATGTAACCTTTTTCCTGAGTTATGTAACACTTTTAGGGCCCGGGATGATCAACTTTGCAGGGTTATATTCCTTACAAACAAAAACTTCATTATGCCCGTATTAACCATCATCATCGTAATCATTGTTGCCGGCGTCGTTCTATGGCTTGTAAACACTTACATTCCCATGCAACGTACCCTTAAAAGCATCCTGAATGCCGTTGTTGTGATCGTTGTCGTGATCTGGCTGCTCAAAGTATTCGGTGTGCTCAGCAGTTTGCAGCACTGGAGCATCTGATCCCGGAAGCCTTTGCTTGTAAAATTCGTAATTTCGCATTCGTAATTTTTTAATAGTCATAATCAGTGATGCACAAGGAGCATGAAGCACTCCTTGTGCATCGTGCTTTATCTTTTGTGAAAGCTTTAAAGGAACAGGCAAATATCCGGGTCATGTCGTTCTCACTTAGTCGCAATCTGTACGCCCTGTATCTGGTCAAGGTCGCCAAATGGATGAACCTGGTGATGCCCATTGTGGTGCTGTTTTACAAGTCAAACGGCATGACGATGCAGGATATCTTCACCCTGCAGGCTGTATATTCGGTTACGTTAATGGCGTTTGAGATTCCTACGGGGTATTTTGCCGACAGTGCAGGGCGGCGCACCAGCATTTTGCTTGGTTCGCTGTTTGGTTTTGGCGGCTACCTGATCTACAGCGTCTCTGGTGGCTTCTGGGAATTTGTTGTTGCCGAAACGATCCTGGGTGTCGGGATGAGCCTGGTGTCGGGGGCCGACTCCGCCATGCTTTATGACTCACTGGTTTCATCCAGGGTGCCTGAAAAGTATACCCGGCTTGAAGGACGTATCACATCCCTCGGCAATTTTGCTGAAGCACTGGCAGGGATCACTGGCGGATTACTCGCTGCCATCTCCCTCAGGACGCCCTATTTTTTCCAGGCCGGGGTCGCCTTCCTGGCGATTCCCGCGGCGTTGCTGCTCACCGAGCCTCCTGTTCACGGGAGGGTTATCAAGCCCGGGCTGCGCGATATCGGGTCAATTATTGTAAAAGTGCTTCATGGTGACAGGAAACTCTTCTGGAATACGATGTTTTCTGCAACCACCGGCGTTTCCACGCTGACCATGGCATGGTTTGCACAACCGTTTTTCATCAGGAGCGGATTGAAAATCACGATGTTCGGAGTCGTTTGGGCAGTACTGAACCTCTCGGTGGGCATTGCCGCCATGCATGCCTGGCGCCTCGAATCAAAGATGGGCCCCCGCAGAATCGTCCTGCTTTTTACCTTTCTCCTGATCCTCGGATATTTTGGACTTGCCCTTGGCGGTATTGTTGCAGGTTTCATGTTCCTGCTGATGTTCTATGTTGCCCGCGGACTGGCCACCCCTACACTCAGGAACTATATCAACATGATCACAACCTCTGATGTCCGGGCTACCGTGCTATCTGTGCGAAATTTCATCATACGTGGCCTTTTTGCATTACTTGGACCCTTGTATGGGCTGGTTACCGACAGGCATGGACTTTCATCGGCATTGCTTCTTGCTGGCAGCATTTTTACATTGCTAAGCACTATTTCTTTGTACTACTTTCTCAAATTCAAGACCTACAAAGCATAACCACCCACTCACGACCCACGATTCACGATTCACCACTCCCAATCCCGGAGAAATGCCTGAGCCGTCAATTGGAACGCCCCATGCTTAATCATAGATGAGCAGGGAAACTTTATTGAACCGTAAAAGAACCTCATCATTGGTTTCGTGGTTTATTTTTACAAGCTGAACACAGGGAATGAACCTGCGTTTATTATTTCCGGGATTCCGGAAGAAAATACTATTCAACCAATCTCTAACAAAAAACAAGAGTCATGAAAAAAAATGTACTGATTAACTTTTTAATCCCCATGTTTTTCCTGATGGGGTTTAATTTAACCGTGCAGGGACAACTTATAGCTTTCAATGAGAACTTCAGCTACCCGGCTGGAAACCTTTTGGGGCGGGGCACATGGACGCTGCAAGGTACTGATAATACAAATCCGATACAGGTAGTCGCCCCGGGATTGATCTATCCTGGTTATATGTCATCCGGGATCGGACTGGCTGCCAGGATGGCGCGCAATTCAACCGGGCAGGACCTGTTCAGCACGTTTGTTGGCGCAAATACCATTAACAGCGGAAGCGTTTATATCGCCGCTCTTGTAAAAGTTGAATCGGCTACAATCGATGGCGATTATTTTCTTAGTTTTAAAGAAACGACCGGGGCAAGCCTTCAGGTCTTCAAAGGACGGTTGTATGCAAAAGATGCGACCGGAGCAGGTAACCTGGTTTTTGGCGTGACCAAAAGCTCCTCCGCTTCCACTGTTCCCGTAAGTTGGTCGCCAACCTATTATTCATTCGGAGTGACATACCTGGTTGTTTTGAAATACACTTTTGTTGCCGGTGCAGCGAATGATCCGGTCAGCGTTTTCGTCTTCAATTCCGCCAACCCATTCCCGATTGCCGAACCTGTTTCTCCAAATGCCACTGCCTCAGATGCAGGATCGGACGGTATCGGACAGCGGTGCGTCCAGCTCAGGCAGGGCGGATTGAACTCTCCGGTTTCTGTTGTCGACGGGATCAGGGTTGGCCAGTCATGGGCCGCCGCCGTGACCCCTGCTCCAATTCCGATTCCGACCCTTTCGGAGTGGGGCCTGATCATACTCGGTTCTGTCCTGGTGGGTGCTGGAACCCTGTTTATCTTAAGGCGGAATTCTTAATTTCGCATCCTCCGACCTTCGTACCAAGGTTCTTTTCGTGCGCAATTTCGTGATGCGCGGGTTGTTTGCAATTTCTGGTCCTTTTTACGGCCTGGTCACCGACAGGTTTGGACTTTCATCGGCTTTGCTTCTTGCAGGCAGCATATTTGCGTTATTAAGCACTATTTCTTTGTACTACTTTCTCAAATTCAAGACCTACAAAGCGTAACTACCCACTCACGACTCACGATTCACATTTCAACCACTTATTCAAATTTCTTTGCAGGTAACCAAATAGTTCCTACTTTTGCACTCCCAATCCCGGAGAGATGCCAGAGCGGTCGAATGGGGCGGTCTCGAAAACCGTTGATCCTCGTAAGGGGGTCCCAGGGTTCGAATCCCTGTCTCTCCGCAAGCACATTTGATAGCAGGCTGTAAACCATGTGTTTATGGCCTGTTTTATTTTAATTACATCCGGATTAATACCCATCAGTACGGAAGCTTCTCTAAATTCTCTTTCGCTCTTTGGTTGTCTGGGTTTATTTTCAATGCCTGCTTATAGCATTTGATTGCTTCTTCTTTGTTACCCTTCATTTGGTAAACATCTCCCATGTCGTTCCATGCAACGATAATGGTGCATGATGTTTCGTCCCCCACGAGCGTCGCCAAACAAGTTCCAGTCATCTCCATCGAAAAAATCCAAACCATTTTTCTTGTTTTTCCAAAAAAAAAAATATATTTTTGTTGTGAAGTAAAACATTCCGTGTGCCAGTTGTGTCATTTTTCCAGGGCATGAGTTGCCGTATTACACTGATGACGTCGTTGACAGAAACGTTGTTCTTGTAAGGAAAATGAAAAGCTGAGAGCAACAGACCATCAATAAACGAACACGGAAGAAATCATTGACTTTGGAATAAAGATGAAACAGGATTTTGACAAGTTGCATGAAGTTGACCAGGATGAGGTTAACAAACGCGAACGAACCAGGGAAGAACTTCGCTTAAATGAAGAAAAATTTGAATTAATTGCGCAGTCTACCCTCGAGGCAATCTTTATTATCGATAAAACCGGGCATTGCGTCTTTTTTAATGACGGCCTTGCGTCCGTTCTGGGATACAAGGCCGGGGAAACTATCGGCTATTCCTTCACCAAATTTGTCCCTGTCAGCGAAATACCGAAGTACCTGGTGCAGATGAAAAACATTTTCATGAACCGGGACGTGAAGGACTTTCAAACCCTGATTTATCATAAAGACGGTCATCCGGTCGATGTAGAGATCAATGCGCGGCTCACCCGGTTCAAGGGTGAACTCGTCGGGCAGGGCACAATAAGGGACATATCTGAACGCAAGCGCGTGGAGAAAGCCCTGCGTGAAAGCGAAATGAAATACCGGATCCTTGCCGAGAAAATGCACGATGTTGTTTGGATACTCGACCTGGATCTCAAGCTTGTTTATGTCAGCCCGTCAACAGAATGGACACTCGGGTTCACCCCTGAAGAACGGATGTCGATGAGGATCGATGAATGCATGGTTCCCGAATCACTCGATTATGCCATGCAGGTGCTCATCAATGAGGCGGTTTCAAACCAGGAAGGAACGGCCGGCAAAGACAGGGGCATTCTCCTCGAACTGGAATACTATCATAAGAACGGCAACACATGCTGGCTGGAACAAAGTATAAACGGGATTTACGATGAGAAAGGAGAATTATCAGGAATTATGGGGGTGGCTCGCGATATTACCGAGCGCAGAAAAGCGCAGGACGCCTTGCAGCAAAGCGCAGTGAGTTATCGCGGCCTGTTTAACAGTGTGACTGATGCGATTTATGTCCTTGATCATGAAGGAAAGTTTCTTGACGTTAACGAGGGTGCCATGAAGATGTATGGCTACCCGCACGCTGTCCTTGTTGGCAAAGATCCTTCATTCGTTTCAGCCGACGGAATGAATGATCTCGAGGGAGTGGCTGTATTGCTGAATCGTGCTTACCATGGAGAGAAACAGCAGTTTGAATTTTGGGGAAAACGTTCAAATGGCGAATTTTTCCTTAAGGATGTGCGGCTATACCCGGGTATCTATTTCGGAAATAAAGTGGTAGTAGCAATGGCACAGGATATCACCTTACGCAAGCAGCAGGAAACGATACTGAAAAACAAGGTTGAGGAACTTCAGCAGGCAAACCAATTATTGATAGCTGAAGAACAGTTGCTTACTAGCCTGAAGAAGGAGGTGAATGAGCTCCTGGTAAAACTGGGTAAACCGGATAAATATTCACTCCAATAAATCATGGACATTAATTCCCAACGGACGTTTGTCCTGAAACATGCTGAACCACAATCGGGTCCGGTCATTTACTGGATGCAGCGCGATCAGAGGTCGGCAGATAACTGGGCGTTGCTCTACGCACAAAAGCAGGCACTTGTCCTGCATCAGCCATTGATTGTGGTATGTTGTCTCGTTCCCGGCTTCCTGGGAGCAACCATTCGGCAGGATGGCTTTATGCTCAGGGGAATGGCTGTTATGGCTGGGAAGCTGTCGAGGCATAACATACCATTCCAACTCCTGAAAGGGTTGCCATATGATGTGTTACCACGATTCCTGGTAGAAACGTACGCAGGAATGCTGGTCACCGATTTTAATCCGCTCCGTGTTTCCATGGACTGGCGCGAACGGATGGCGTCTCGGGT
>JBBQUQ010000123.1:0-7267 GCA_038212325.1 Bacteroidales bacterium | reverse complement strand
TTCCATTTCCCGTTCATCATCACGTAATGGTAGCCACCACCAAGCACCTCAGGCCAGCCCATCAGCACCTCGGGGGGATTTACAAACAGGTGCGATGTATTCTTCTCCACCGGGATTCCAAAGGTGAAGCTGATGGAGTCGTAAGTGCCGGCAGGAATGTGATCAGTAAACACTATGGTTTTTGTTTCAGGAATTTTTTCATCGATGTAAAAGATATCCTTCGTCTCTACAATTGTAACAATGTTTCCGTCGTTGCCGAAAAAAGTGATGTCTGAAATAAAATACATCAGGTCAGTAACCATATAGTCATTCCCGGCTGCGTTGGTATACACCAGTTCATTAAACTTCACCGCCTGTCCGTTTACCATGTGATCCATTGCAAAAGAGATGGTTCCGTAAGGAGCTTCAGGTTCAGGATCATCGCTGTTCTTACAGGTTGTGAAAATAACCGGCATGACCACCAACATGATTGTCCATCTCCAAACGCGACCGCATCGCTTCATTGCCATGGCGCTTTATTTTAACGCATCCCTGATTTCCTGCTTCAGCCCCGCCTTGAATTTGCCGGGGTTGCTCTGACATGTTGAAAAGGCAAACTCGGTGAGGTCCTTTTTCACCTCTTTCCCTTTTACCATGTAGACAAGGTAGAGGGCCTGGGCATTCATTTCAAATTTTTGAACGGTTTTCGCATTGGCCTTATCATCCGTATTGAGCACCTGGAATTTGATGGTGCCCTCCTTGATTTCCCTGGCAAAATCGGTCCGCATCATTTTACGGGTTGTTTCCTCAATCGACTGGTCGATCGGGCAGCGTTCGTTCGGATGGAAATAGACGATCTCCAGTTTTGTGCGGCTTTTAGCCGGCACAGCATTCTGCGACGAAGCGACCTGCCATTGCAGGAGGATTGCCGCGATAAATAACAGTTTAAAAATTCCGGACATAGGGACAAGTTATTGATATTGATGATTATACAGGTTTGATCAGGTTTTTTTAAGGTTGAATCCGGTAAACAACAGGTAAGCCATCGCCACCAACAGGAGGGATAAGCCGCCGGCCTGCCCGAACAGATCGGAAACAACCCCCATCAGGGGAGGAATAACGGCCCCGCCAGCCACCCCCATGATCATCAGGCCTGATATTTCATTGGCCATTTCCGGTTTTTTCTGCAAGGCAGCCGAAAAAATGATGGAAAAGACATTTGCAACGGCAAATCCAAGGATGAAGATTAACACCAGGATCGCCCAGAGGTTGCTCATTAAAAGCATGACCAGCAAGCCAATTATTGCTGCTAACATGCTGATGATCAGGAAATTTTTACCCGAGAATTTGATCAGAAGAATGGCGCCGGCAAAGGTTCCTGCCGTACGTGCAATAAAGTACAGGCTGGTTCCCAGGCCTGCCTGGTCGAGCAGGATGTTGCACCGCTCCATCAGGAATTTCGGAATGGTGATGTTTAACCCGACATCAATGCCCACTACGAAGAGGATTCCAAGGAAGAACATCAGGATGGATCTGTCTTTCAGCAAACCGAAACAGGCGACAAAGGAGGACGTCTTACCTTCAACCGGCTTTTCGTCAATCGGGGTAAAAAGCAACCATAGGGTCGACAACAAAGTAATACCGGCAAATATCGGGAAAAGCAACTTCCAGTTGCCCAGGCTTGCCGCCGCGAAACCTGCAATGACCGGGCCCAGGAAGGCGGCAATGGCTTTGATGAATTGTCCCCAGGTGAGACTGCTCATGAGTCGGTCGCCCCGAACGACATTGGATAATAGCGGGTTGATCGATACCTGGAGAATGGCATTTCCTATTCCCAGGAGCGCAAAAGCCACCAGTACCACCTCAAACCGGTAAGCGACCAGTGGCACGAGCATTGCTCCGAAAGTGATGGCCATGCTCAACAGCACGGTTTTCTTGCGCCCGATCGAATTCATGAGTAGTCCTGTCGGGACGGAAAACACGGCAAACCAGAGAAAAACCATCATGGGCAGCAGGTTGGCCAGGGTGTCGCTCAGGCTGAAGTCCTGCTTGACATAGTTGGTGGCAATCCCTACAACATCGACAAATCCCATGATAAAAAACCCAAACAGCACGGGCAGCAACTTGGAGAAGGAGGTTTCGTTTTTCATTATATCCTGTTTGATTTACCCAATGGCAAATATAATGAAGTTACGTTTATCTTTCCTTGTTCAATTCGCTGTCACCTGCATATTCAACCCAGCGATTCACTGAATCGGGTCGTGAGTGGATGTCCCGTCTATCTGAAAGATAATGAAGTGAGCTGACTGGCCGCGATGACATGGAAAAACCAGGAGAAGTATGCACAACCCCCGGCGTTGTAATTCTCCCTGCAGTCAATTCCGTTTACAAAAGCAATTTGAATATCGATATTTTCAACAGGCACCGCACAGAGGGCTATGGAGTAAAAGGCCTCATCCTTATTGGAAATTATACTGACAAACATGTTGATGAGCGCAGTTTCGTTCGCATTAAATTGATAGGGAGCGTTGCCTTGCAAAACAAAATAATCTGCACGCCATTCCTGGTTCAACTGGCTTGATCTTGAGTAATTATTGTCCAGGGTCATCCCTTGTGATTCCGTTCCAAAGGCCTGCGTCAACCCCTTGATCAGTTCACCAACCGGGTCACCTTCATGTTGCCCCATGCCATACAACAGTTTAAAGTATCCGGCATTGGGATCATCATCGGGCAGGTCGGCTGTGAACATTGTAAGATCACTGTCATAAGTGAGGGTTGTTCCTTGCGGGATGGCAAGCAAAAAGCCTTTGTTCACATCTTCATAGATATCGAAATCAAAATAAAAACTGTTATAATTAAACAGGATATTTTTTTCGTTGAACTCTTTGGCAAAACCGAACAAATTCTGATTGTCAATGGCAGTTTCCGCCATTTCATGCAGTGTCCGGGTCTTTGTCTGGTAGAACTCGAATCCTGCATGGTCATACGATTTATATTGCTTGTCAAGTTCTTCCTGGGCTTCCTGGTAGTTGATGCCTTCGTCATCCGGCTTCACATCGATCGACACTTCAGCCGTATAATGCTGCGATACTTCCGCAATGTTATCGGGGAGCGTTGTAACCTGCGACGCTAAGAGATTGTCAAGGTTTGATGCCGGGATACACCAGCTTACATTCATTCTGCCCTCTTCGAGGCCGCCATCGCCGATCCCGACCAGCTCATTCGCGGCATTGAATACCGGGGAGCCTGAAAAACCGGGCAGCAGGCTGTTCCCGGTGACGAAATAGATCGGAATCTTCATCGAAGGAATCCCTCCCTTTTCAATGGCGGCAAAATCCTTTTCCCTGACCAGAAATTCCAGCGTTTCGGTTTCGACATCTCCTTTGGTCAGCGGAATTTTCATATAGCCTTTGGCACCGCCGGGATAACCTATCGCATACATCTTTTCATCCGGTGCAGGTTTTCCCGCCGCATATTTCTCTATCGCGATGATTGCATTCGCTACCGGCTTGGCCTCAATATTTGTTTCAAGAAGCACAAGGTCAGCACTTTTAAATACTTTGATCACTTTCGCATCCCTGAGGTTACCGCCCGGATAAACAACTTCGATGGTTGCAGTTTTGGATTTCATGGCGTGAAGAGAGGTTACGACCCAGGACTTTTTCTGCCAGGTAAATCCGCTGCAAACGCCCGCCTTTGTTCCGTTGGTCACAATGATCTTGACAAGGGATTTTGCGGCCTCTTCCTTATTGAATTGGGCTGATACCGGGGAAATTCCTGACAATACCAGGATGATGATCCATAAAAATATTCTCATGCCTTAAAAATTTGGATTAAATTGATGTAAACGGTTTTCTGGTACTCTTCAGGAATTTCTGCACTGATTTTCTCCATGATCAGTTTCCAGGTCTCTCCTGATTCAGAAAGTGTTTTGGTGATATGCTCAAGGGATTGCCCGCTGTTGATTTTTTTGACGGCTGCGGTCATCCGGACTTTCTGGTTTGCGGGTTGCCCCGGCCTGCAAAAACAATCACGCATCGCGAACAGCGCCTGGATGTATATTTTTTCAGGCAAACCTGTACCAAGATCCCGGGCCATTTGCTTCCAGGTTCCCCCGGCATGCTCAAATACATTTTTTATTTCATCTGCCGGCTGGTTGCCGGTTGCCAGGTTAAGCTTGTAACAGTCGGCGGTACTGATGTCGGAAGAGTACAGGTAATTGCCTAATTCAGCACCGGTCGCGCTTTCATTGGCAAACTGCCTTTGCGTTGTTGCTGCAACCTGCTCTTGAACAACAGGAGGGTTTGTTCCTTCTGCGGGAGTTTTTCCGGCTCCGGGGGGTTTTTCGGCAGGAACCTGTGTTTTAGTATCGGTAACCTTTGCTTTGTCAACCTTCCATCCTGTCGGGACAAGTCCGAATTCGCGGTAGGCAATAAAATCGAGGGCCTCCTGTTTCGTAAATCCCACCATCCTGTATTCCAACATCATCTGCTGTCGCGATGGAAGCAGTCCATGATTTGTGCGGGTGTACATGCCCAGGAAAATCCCCCCGACACAAAAAAAACCAAATGCACCGATGCGGACACTTTTCAAGGTGCTCATATATTTTTCACTGAGACCAAGCAGCACTGCAAGCAATCCCGTTAAGGTTCCAATAACCCCGCTTACCACCGGTGAGATGGAAAAACCAACCATCGTGCCAAGCAAAAGGCCCACCCCCGCCCCGGTGAAGAGGGCTGTTGCATAAGTGAATGCGCCAGCTTTCGGGTTTGCCTTTTCTCGCGGATTGCCTGTCACGTCATTCATTAAAACAGGTTTTAATTTGTCAAAAAATTCTTTCGCCTTATCCGTATAATAACTCATTGATTAATTATATCGTTGTATATAAACATATTATACTGCCTATTAAGACTAATTAGACACAAATATAGTTTATTATTTCCAGAAAACAACAAAAAGTTTTTTGATTAGGCACTTTTATACCAGTAAGTTTTTTCTTCTGATTTAAGACTGAAATTCTCTCATAAGACATTGTTCAAAAAGGTAATACGCTTCTGATGGAAACTTTGCTCCTGTGCGGCTCTGCGCCTCTGCGGTGAGAGAGCCACAGAGAAAAAAAACGAAACTTTACTCTTTTGAGTGTAAACAGGCGGGTGAGGGATGAAATTAAGGCCGCGTTTCTTGATTTTTACAAATTTGATCTGACAACTACTCCTCCGTGCCGAAGTGGAGCAGTATTCGCAGATACAGGCCGAAAGATGTCGTGAAATCAGGGTAGTGCTGAAGGTTGACGGGGTAATAATGGACAAAAAAACCGGGTTCAATGCCAAAATTATAGTTCAGCGGAATCCCTGCACCCACGCCAAGATAGCCCCCGAAACCAAAAGCATTCTGGTTGATGTTCAGCGTTTGCAGGTTGGTATTTGGAACATAGTTCTGGTTGCCATAAATATTTACAATGTTGAATTCAGTTCCTTCAACCACAAACACCGACTTGATTACCTGGGTATAACACATGGTCACACCGCCCTGGATAAAAAGGTTCATCCAGTTCTTCAACGGGAACGACCGCTGGTACCCGAGATCGATCATCACCCTCCCCTCCTTGCCGATGACCTGTTCAAACCTCAGATCAGAATAGGACAGGTAAGTATTCGGCACCTTGAGCGTGATCACGTCGCCCGCCTGCAACCGGGCATAGTTTGCCTGCAGGAATACGCCGTTCTTCCGGTCAAAATTAACCCTGAGAAACATCCCGCCTGAGAACGCCACATTGTAATGCATGTCCATGGGATAACCGTCAACATAGAAAATGTCTGTTTCACCGATACCCAGCAGTTGCTTTATTTCGCGGTTCCAGGTCGGGTTGTTAACCACATAATTCACGTTGTTGACCTTGTCGGGTGTTCCGTTGTAATAATTGGCAGAATACTTATTGGCGAAATAGGCGCCAAAATTCAAACCATACTCAAACTTTCGCAATGGCCATGGATTCTCCTCTTCATCGTCCTCTTTCATACCATGTTTCTGAGTTTTGCTTTTCTCTTTTTGTTTTGAATCGGAGGTTTGAGCCTTGCCCGGGCAGGAAAAGGAGACAAGGAACAGCGCGGTTATAAAAATCAGGATATATCTCAAGGGGTTCGAATAAAAGGTTTGTAACAACGATATGCAAAAATAGGGATTCTGCTTATAATGGTAACCTGTAATTTTTAAATTAACGTCAGTCTTGCAAGGTATCCGGGAGAACGGTGTCTGCCTGTTTCAGCAACAGTTTTGCCGGGCCTTTTAGTTCGACATCGGGCACCAGCTTTTCAGCATCCTGGGCGGTGATCCAGCCTTTGCTGACCATTTTTTCGGAAACGAGCCGGTAAAACCCTGCATTGGATTCGCGCAGGTGGCCATTCTCATCGAAGGAATATTTAAACCATTTGGGACGTGGAATGATGGAAGCCATGAAAATCGCCTCAGCCAGCGTGAGCCTCGATGCATCTTTGTTGAAATAATAGTGCGACGCTTCGCCTGCGCCGTAAATCATCGGCCCCCATTCGATGAGGTTGAGGTAAACTTCAAACATCCGCTCCTTGGTGCTGAGTCCCTGGTTTTCGATCAGCCATACGATCAGGGCCTCTTCCATCTTGCGTGCCACCGTTTTATTCCGGCTGAGAAAAACATTCTTCACCAACTGCATGCTGATGGTGCTTCCGCCGCGGGCAAACCTCCGCTCCTTGATGTTGGTGATAATCGATTCGCGGAAAGCATCGGGAAGAAATCCCCGGTGCAGGTAAAAGCCGCCATCTTCGCTGGTGAGCACCGCCGTTTGAAGGTAGCGCGATATGCGGTCCAGCGACCGATATGCAGGATTTTCAGGGCCTACCGTGAAGGTGCGAACTGCAGCGTCGCGATCGTATGCCGTATACAGGAAAGGAGTGTTGATTTTAGTCAGATCAGCATTGCCATAGGATAAAACGCTGAATTTGTGACGGTCGAGCGAAGTTTCAAACTTCACAGAATCGGGAACGGAGAGGTCGACAAAAAAATCGAGGTGCCACGACAGGTTGCCTGCCACGCGAATGCCGTCCAGGTTGGTAAACAGCCCTTGCGGAAAGGAGGAAAACAGCTCCTGCGCCGGGAATTGCGGTTTATGGATTTGCAGCGTGATCTGCCCGGCCGGTTTTGGCCGGTAACGAAGGTAAGGGTGAAAGTCAATCCTGTTGAAGGTGACCCGGGAGGAGCTGTCCAGTTCGGCATAATCGGCACCGAGGTTCAGCAAATACCTGATCTCCATCTT
>JBBQUQ010000122.1:0-7282 GCA_038212325.1 Bacteroidales bacterium | reverse complement strand
AACCTGATTGAAAAATTGTTTTTTTGTATTATCGCATACAACAGTGTCGTTCGTCGAACAGGGATATTTGATCTGCGAAGAACCACAAAAATCAGCCAGGAGAAAGATAGAAAGCAGGATGAAGGTGTTTGTTTTCATGATGGAGTCAGATTATCGATCATATGCTTTTGATTACAACTATTTATGGAATATGTGATTTCGTGCAACGGACGGATTGAGCCGAAAAGGTTTCATGCCAGTTCCTCCAGACTTCCGTTGTATATGAATTTAATGCTCTGGATGGCCTATCAAAATGACTGAATCCGCCTCCCTGTTCAGTTGGTCCGTTTGCCCACCAAAAACCGGTATAGCCCAATCCATAGAAATCCGCATTACCATTACGCATACCCCCCGGCAGGGCTGTAAATCCAGATTCATTGTTTGCCCAGGAACCAGATTTCAAATCCTTCCAGTGGATTGTGTCATTGGTTATTAATAGGTTACGGATTACCGAACCGATCCACCCGACGATATAATCGGGCCCAGATCTGCAATGGCTGATAGTCGCATCGTAATACCGTTCCATGGTGCACCAGTCGTTATCGGAGGAGACGAACCAGCCGTTTGGGCAGATTCCCTGGGTGTAGTTGAGCTCCCCCTTTGTTGCTGCCCCTGCGGTGTAGAGCAGGCCGTACACGGGGGCAAAAGCAGGATCGTCGTTGTAGTTGAACCAGTATTTGACCATATACTGCCCAAAGATATATCCCACACCGGTGCCGTCGGGCACAGGGGTACCATCGGCGTAGTGTTTGACACGCAGGTTCTCCTTCATCCAGCATTTGTCGAGGATAAGCACGGTTTGGTACTGGTTTCCGTCAACGTCAGTGAGCACGGGTTCGTTGGGACAGGGCATCGAGAGAAACAGGCGGATGGTGTCGCCGTGAACGGGATGCCAGGCCCTGTTGTTGCCGTACATACCTGCTTTTACGAGGGTGAACAAAACCTGGTCGCCGGGGACGAATTCGAATGCGGATGATTTGAGGGCTTGTGCGCCGGGATAATGGAACCGGCAATCGTTGTAATGGTTGAGGCTTCCGGCCAATTTGAAGGAGGAGGAGAAAGAGTTTGATTCAATGGTGCAGATATACCATGTGTTGAAACCTGGCAGCAGGTCGATATATACGATTTCACCCCGTGTCGTCTCCTGCCATTGTTTAATGGTCTTTCCGTTGAGATCGAACAGGGTAACGCGGATGGCACCGGAACCGTGCAAATCAAGTCTGAACCTTGCATAGCCGGGTTGGTTGACCAACAGCCGGCTCCCGGGTTTATCGGCCTGATCGTTCACGTTGTTGATGATGGTGCCCGACTCCAGGTCGATATCGTAGGAGGTGATATCCGGCGGGGCTGGCAGGGCGACGGCAGAGGGTCTGGAGAGATTCTGCAGGAGGATGGAATCGACCGCCACAGGGCTGCGGAGGTACAATCCCTGGAGGGTGACGACCGTTTGGGCGTGAGAGCCCCAGGCGCAGAGAGCGAGGAAACAGGCTATTATATTTTTCATATCCTGTTCATTTTGTGATGATCATCCGCTTTGTATCTACTTCCAGGTCATCGGCTATCAACGAGTAAAGATACATCCCGGGTTTCAGTGCCAAAGCATCTACAACCACATTACAACAATTTTTCTGTAGGTCGGTAAAACTCAATACCAGCCCACCCTGCAAATCAAATATCAAGATAGCGGCAGATTTTACTACAGGATGAAGACTAAACTTAATTACCGTTTTGAAATTGAATGGGTTAGGGTTGTTCTGAAAAAGTTGCGACGACTGACCCTTATCTGATTGGTGGCCGGTCAGCAGTTCGTTTGTTGATTTAAGCTGAGGCTTAGCCGTAAGTTTTTCTATTTTCAGGTTCAGTTCTTTGATGGCTTCAACCAAGATAGGAACCAGAGCATCATAATTTACACAGATGTTTTTTTCATCCATTATTTTAACGGCCTCAGGTACGACCTCTCTCAACTCCTGCGCAATAATACCATAGTTTTTCATTGTCGGGTAACTCAGGCGGGTTGCCCCGCCCTTGTCCCCTAAGAACCGTACTTGAACCTTTCGACTCATACGGCTCAGGCTCACTAAAGGCGGAATAAACCACCCGGCAATTTACAAAATATTCAGTTCACGTAATTATACCTTAACCTGTTGACAAAATAATTTTCCCAGGATGTATCGAAAGGATTAGCGTTTCCGTTGATGAGTCTGTGACGTTTGATATGGAAGCAGGCAAACATACGGAGTAAGATAATTTTACCATCGTTGAATTTGCCAAAGTACTGCCATCTTCGATTGCCAATTCTCATAAAATAAAGAGAGACGATTTTCCGGTAACCCAGGTTATTATGTCTTCTTCTTGCCCAGTTCCAGATGTTGCGCCACAGTATCCTGTCTAATTTGTAAAATGTTTTCTTAGAACAAGCGTGCCTGTGGTAATTTGCCCATCCGGTGATTACCGGGTTCAGGTTTCGGATTAATACTGCTGCTTGTGACCCCCTGTGTTTTACGATTATTCCCTTCAACTTTTCTTTCACCGATTTGATTGCATCGTTCGATGGACGGATAAGGAGTTTTCCATGGGAAAACATTCTTATATTTTGTCCAAGAAAATCGAAGCCCTCGCTGATATGGGTGATCCTTGTTTTCTCCTGCGATAGTTGAAGACCTCTGTGAATAAGAAATTCCTCAATCAGTGGCTTGACCTTATTTTCCAGAACTTCCTTTTCGGATGCTGTGATAATAAAATCGTCAGCATACCGGATAAGGTGGATTTTAAAGTGGTTGTTCTTGCGGCAACCGTCCGGTCTGATTGTGATCCCGAAAGCATTATCTATCAAAGCTTCGAGACCATCGAGTGTCATATTTGCAAGTGTTGGAGAAATAATACCTCCTTGCGGGGTACCTTCGGTTGTAGGAAATAATCGGCTGTTCTCAATAAATCCGGCATTCAGCCATTGTTGCAGTATCTTTTTATCCATTGGAATATTCTGTTCTAACCATTGGTGGTTAATATGATCAAAACATCCCTTGATGTCTCCTTCCAGTACCCATGTCGCACTGTCCTTACGGGAAAGGTGAATGTAACACCTTTCAATGGCATCATGACAACTCCGCTTTTGACGAAAGCCATAAGAGCCTTTGTCAGCCAGCGTTTCGGATACGGGTTCGAGAGCCAGAAGATATAAAGCCTGATATGCCCTGTCAGTCATGGTAGGTATTCCTAACGGTCGTTTCTTACCGTTTTTCTTAAGAATAAACAGACGTCGGAGCGGTTTTGCTTTGTAATTCTTCCTGAGTAAAGATAAGGCTGCCAGAAACTTTTGAGTTGGGGTTTTCCACAGAACACCGTCAACTCCCGGCGTTCGTTTTCCTGAATTTTCTGTAACCCGTTTTACCGCTAAGAGTTTTGCAGTAAACGAGTGGGTAAGCATCCATTGTAAGGCCTTTACCTTATTATGCTTGCCTTCCCGTGTTGCCTTTGCAATACGTAATTGTAATGACCTTACCGATTGCTTAATGGATTTCCAGTTTATGGATTTCCAATTTTTAACAATTGTTTCCGGTGCACAATCCTTTTGATCGGACTTCATTTGCTTTCCTAAATTAAGGTCTTATTATAATGTTCTTGCAAAAGAGAACCAGATGAAAGTAGGCATATCCCAGTCGTTACAAAAGGGCATTTGCTTTTTCCATCCTCCCATACCTGCTTTGCTTTGTGAATGCTTCACAGCATACCTACCCTCTGCAAAGGGAGCTAAACAGGCTTACCACGTTCCGTCCGGATAACCAGATGGGTTAGGCGCTGCCTATATACCGGAAGATCAACATCCATGTGCTTGCATCTAACGTACTTGCATCTTGTCTTCTTGCCATTTTGGCCAATGTGTATCAACAACTTTCACATTTTCGCGCATGACGGTACGTCAACGGCAATTCATGTATTTTTCACCATACCATCCAAGCCGGCTCCTGTTAGAATGTTGCTATCTTTCAGGGAACCTATTCCCGGCAGCTTCATACCCCAACGTTGCCATTGACGCATGTGCCGGTAGGCTACTCATGATGGAACATGAGGTTAAATCAATCTGTTAAAGAACGTTTAACAGTTATCCGAACGACTTCGTGTCGCACTTACAATGAGGCATAACGAGTTGCCGCTAAACGCACCAAAGGTAGAACCTTTAAAAAGCACCGTTAATGCTGGTTTTGTTGCGATTTAGTGGCATGTTATGCGGTGTGTTTTATTCTAAATCAAATATTATTTTCAGGTTCTCCTTAATTGGTTTAACCAACTCATTTGGAATATTTCCAACTTTTCTTAATAACCTTTTGTTATCAATTGCCCTTACCTGATCAATCATGATATCACAACCTTCTTCGAGTCCGCAACAACCCTTTTTTAAATGAATTCTTAAAATTTCTATTTCCTTGCGGACATTGGTTGTAAGTGGACAAATAATTGAGGATGGATGGTGTTTGTTCAGGAGGTCTGTTTGGATAATTACTACTGGTCTTACTTTTCCTGGCTCTGTTCCAATTGTTGGATTGAGATCGGCAATCCAAATTTCAAACTGCTTAGCTTTCATAATCTATAATTTCAAACTCGTGAAGAACATTTAGAGAATCATCCTTAACAAGTTTTGATTCCTTTTCAAGCTTGGAGGCTAAAAGCTTTCTTTTTTGAACCTTGTTATAATAATCCAGGGCATCATTAATATACCTGTTTCTTGATTTCTTGATATGGCTAATTAAATGTTCCGTCTCCGTAAAGACAGAATCATCCAATTTTAACGATAGTGTTTTCATAGAATTCCTTTGTTTAATATTACAAAGGTATATACTAATTTGGAATACTCCAAATTTTTCTTAACATACCGCATAACGGCTGAGGCTATGTGCAGAAAGGGATTGCGGACTACTTTCCTGGCAAGCTGGTTGCCGGTAACGACAGCAGTGAACGGGTTACGTCAAAGGTAATTCATTTCATTGGCATGATTTGAGTGGCGGCTCAGATCACCCTTTCTTCCTGGTTCTTAAATGCCAGCGCCCCGGTCGGGCAGGCCTCCACACATTCCGCGGCTGTTGTAGTCAGCGCCTCTTTTGTGGTTTGACTGAACGGAACCGAAATGCGAACGTCAAATCCCCTGGCAACAAAGGTCAGCCCGATGGTTTCCCCGTGCTTCTCTGTGATTTCCACGCATAACCCGCACCGGATGCATTTTTCGGTTTCATAAACGACCCGTTCGTGGTGCATCGATTTTGAAAGCAGCTTGCGCGCCGGCCCGGCGAATCGTTTCCGGTTGGCATGGTATTCATCGGCATACAATCTGAGTTTGCAACTGGCCGGTTTCCGGCAGTCGCAATGCATGCAGCGCTGTGCCTCGTGCATGGCCTCTTCTTTTGTAAAGCCTCCAATAAATCCTCCGGCCGGTTCTACCCGGCTGTCGGAGATGCTCTCTTTCAGGTATTCTGCCCATTCCGGTTCAAACAACGGGCCGATGGCGGAGTTGAACTTCAGCTTTCCGGGTGCGGTTGGCGAGGTGGCTAAAAAAAGTTCAACCTGTTTGGCCGCCATTTTTCCCTGTGCTGCCGAATGAACGGCCATTTTCTGCTCCCGCACGATATTGCCGCAGCCAAAAACGCCGGGAATGCTGGTTGTGAAGTCTTTTTTGCGAACGAACCCGCCCTGTTCATCTGCCAGCATGCCCGGGATTTCCACCGGATTTGACCGGAGATTTCCCGTTGCCATGATCACGGCATCGAACCCGGGCATGATTGACTGGTGAAACATCTCCCCGGTTACCTGTACACCCAACCGGAACTCTGCGCCCATCTCCGCTATGACGGCGATTTCAGCATCGAGCATCTCTTTTGGCAGACGATCGTCGGGAATTTCATACCGCATGGCCCCCCCGGCCTTCTCATGCTGATCGAACAGGGTACAGGCATGGCCCGAACGCAACAGGTAAAACGCGGCAGAAAGTCCGGCCGGCCCGGTGCCGATGATGGCGACTTTTTTACCATTATGCGTTGCATTTTCAGGCAGGCGCCGGGTTTCCGACTCCCCGTATTGTGCGGCCGATCGCTTCAGCAGGCATATGGAAACAGGCTGGTCAATGGGTTTCCTTTTGCATGCCATTTCGCACGGGGCGGCACAAATGTATCCTAAAACAAGGGGCAGGGCGATCTCCTCTCTTGCGATGTGCAAAGCCTGCGTAAAATTTCCCGAAGCAATAAGCCGGTTCATCAGCGGGATGTCCATAAATGCCGGGCATGACAGGCGGCATGGGGCTTCGCAATCGCCGGCATGGTCGCTGAGCAGCAGTTCGAGCGCCTCCCGACGCGCTTCTATAACCTCGCCTGAGCCTGTGAGAATGTTCATCCCTTCTGAAACAGGCATGGCGCACGAGGGCACAAGCTGGTCGCGGCCGAGGTCCTTCACCAGGCATACCATGCACGACGGATGGTTGGAATACCCGGGGCGGAAGCACATCGACGGGATGGTGATGCCAAGCAGGGCAGCGGCCTCCATGACTGAAATTCCCTCCTGCACCTCAACGGGGATATGATCGATCGTAAGGTTTACCATGTCAGCCGATAATAATTGCATTTGCCGGACAAATTTGCCTGCAGATGTCGCATTTTATGCATTTTTCAAGGTTGATTGTATGCTTTTCATACGGTTCGAAGGCAATGGCGCCCGAGGGGCACCGTTGGGCGCATTTGGTGCATCCGATGCATTGATCGGTAACTTCATAGTGAATCAGGGGAATGCATTTTCCTGCAGGGCAGTGCCCGTTGATATGGGCTTCATATTCGTCGCGAAAATAGCGGAGTGTGGTGAGAACCGGGTTCGGAGCGGTTTTTCCAAGGCCACAGAGGCTGCCCGCGGCGGTGCTTGCCGCCAGTTTCTCCAGCACTCCCAGATCTTCGTGTGTGCCATGTCCGTCCCTGATTTTATCGAGGATCTCCAGCATTCTCCGGGTACCGATCCTGCAAAAAGTACACCGGCCGCACGATTGGTTTTGGGTGAATGCAAGAAAATAGCGGGCGATATCAACCATGCAATCGGAGTCGTCGAGCACGATCAGTCCGCCTGAACCCATCATGGTCCCCGCCTCCTTCAGCGCCTCAAAATCGATGGGCATGTCGGCGGCGGATGCAGGCAGGCATCCTCCCGAAGGCCCCCCGATCTGTACCGCTTTGAATTTTTTATCCCCGGCAATGCCCCCGCCGATCTCCTCCAC
>JBBQUQ010000121.1:0-7822 GCA_038212325.1 Bacteroidales bacterium | reverse complement strand
ATGGGGTGTAACATGGATCCTCACCAGGCCTTCCTCACCCGCCGTGGTTTAAAGACCATGGGTATCCGCATCGACCGGGCGCAGGAAAATGCCATAAAGGTGGCCCATTATCTCGAATCTCACCCAAAGGTTGCCTGGGTCGTTTATCCCGGACTGAAATCCCACCCGCAGCATGACCTCGGAAAACGCCTTATGCGTGGCCCGGGCGCCATGATGAGTTTTGGAATGAAAGGCGGGCTGGAAGCCGGAAAGAAACTGATGGACAGCGTAGAACTTTGTGTTTTGGCAGTATCTCTCGGTGGAATTGAGACCCTGATACAGCATCCGGCATCAATGACCCACAGCAAACTCTCTGCTGCAGCGAAGAAAGAAGGAGGCATCAGTGATGAATTGGTCAGGTTATCAATTGGCATTGAGGAGGTGGAGGATATTATTGCCGACCTGGACCAGGCTATGGCTCAAATTGATTGATATTCAATGAACCCTTTGATCAGTAAACGCTTACTGTTATCATTCTTGATTTTTTATTTTTCATTTTCAGTAATCAATTGTGCCTCAGCACAAAGTGTTGCTGTTGTGCTGAGCGGTGGTGCGGCAAAAGGCAGTGCCCACATTGGCGTGCTCCGCGCCCTGGAAGAGTATCAGGTACCTGTCAATTACATTGTTGGAACATCCATTGGCGCCATTGTCGGGGGTCTGTACGCTGCGGGCTATTCTCCCGACGAAATTGAAGCCTTGATGAATGCGGAGGAATTTCAACAGTGGGCCACTGGGATAATGGAAGACAAGCATGTCTTTTATTATCGCAAAGAAGATCCGAATGCCTCCTGGATCGCCACCAGCTTTGATTTTACCAAAAAAGTTTCATCCTTACTTCCATCCCAGTTGGTAAAGCCATATAATATTGATTTTCAGATTATGCAGCTTCTGTCACCGGCGAATGCAGTTGCCGGTGGCGATTTCAACGATCTGATGATTCCCTTCCGCTGTGTTGTTGCAGATATTGATACCTCTGCGCAGATGGTACTGCGCAAGGGTGACCTGAGCACTGCGGTGCGCGGATCGATGAGCCTGCCCCTGGTATTTCCTCCGGTGGTTATCAATAAGAAGCTGGTTTATGATGGTGGGATGTACAACAATTTTCCCTGTGATGTGGCAAAGCATGACTTTCAGCCCGACGTGATCATAGGCAGCCGGGTGGCGCTTCGATATGCAAATCCTGACCCCGACGACATGTTGTCTCAATTGCTGACCATGTTGATGGAACGCCAGAGTGATACGATGATGTTCCCGGGATCTGTGATGATCGTGCCTGACATCCCGCCTATCAGCCTTCTTGATTTTTCACAAACGGCGTTGCTTTCCGACAGTGGCTATGCTGCCACTGTTCGTAAAATTCCCGAGATCAGGAAACTGGTAAAGGACAGCATAAGTTCTGAAGCAATCAGGAAACGACGCGAGCAATTTAATTCCCGAAAGCCCCCAATGCAGATTGACTCCATATATATCGAGGGCTTGACGAAAGCACAATCGGGCTATGTACGCCAATTGTTCAAGCATGGGAAGAAGACAATCACCATCGACGAGCTTCGCAATGAATATTTCAAATTCATCGATGAAGGATTTGTTAAAAGTATTTTTCCGGTGGCCCGTTTCAATCCCAAGTCCGGTTTTTTTGATCTGTACCTCGATGTTAAGAAGTCGAATAAATTCGGGGCTCAATTTGGTGGTAATTTTTCCCTGGGCAGCAACAGCGAAGCGTTTCTCGAACTTCAATACAAATATTTGTGGTCAAAAGCCCTGCGGTTTTTCACCAATGGTTATATCGGAAAGGTATATAGTTCCGCTAAGGTTGGCGGCCGCATTGATTTTAATTCCAGGCTCCCCTGGTTCATGGAGGCAAATTATACATTCAACCGCTATAACTATTTTACGAGTGCCAGCTTTTTCTTTGATGATAAAACGCCAAGTTATATGATCGAAAGCGAATATTTTGTCGATCTCCAGGGCGGAATTCCCGTGACCAATTCAGGGAAACTTTCGCTCCTGGCTGAATATGCCTATACCAACGACAGATATTTCCAGGATAACGTCTTTACCCGGGCAGATACAGCCGACCAGACCACGTTCAATTTTTTCGCCTCTGATTTGTGCTTTGATCTCAATAGTTTGAACCGCAAACAGTTCGCCAGTGCGGGCGTTAGGTTTAAAATGGATGTATCGTATGTGAATGGCCGGGAAGGGATGCTCCCCGGCTCAACCGCGGTCAGCAAAACCCCGGTTACTGCATATCACGATTGGTTCAGGCTTCACCTGGTCTATGATAATTATTTCGAATCGCTCGGGCCTGTCAAGTTGGGGTTTTATGCGGAAGGGGTGCTTTCTGATCAACCCTTGTTTTCCAATTATACATCCAGCATGCTTTATGCTTCAGCTTTTCAGCCAGTCCCTGAATCCCAGGCCTATTTCCTGACTCCATTCCGGGCGACAAATTTTGCAGCCGGCGGTTTGAAGACGGTTTTGCAGCTTTACAAAAAGGTGGAATTCCGCCTTGAGGGCTATATATTTCTCCCCTATCGCGAAATCCTGGAAAATCCTGAAATCCTGACAGCCTATTTCGGGCCACCTTTCTCCGAACAGTCTTACATGGCCTCAACGGCCTTGGTTTACAACAGCCGATTGGGTCCGATCAGCATCACGGCAAATTATTATGACAAGATGCCCGATCCGTTCACGATCAATTTCAATTTCGGGTATATCATCTTCAACAGGCGGGCGATGCCTTAAATTCTTATGGAATTGGAAATATTTTGTACTTTTGCTGCATTAAGGTTCCATTTTAACCGGCAACAGTCGGACGCTCTGGATTATTAAATTATAACGGATATTAACTGCTAATGAAAAATTCTAAAAACACACCCCTGAATCCTGAACCGGAAATAGTTGCCGCACAGGAGGAGATCGCTGCCAATGTTGATACTGCAATGGATGACATCGAAATTACGCTCCCAACTGATCAAGATCAGACCGAAAAAATTATTCAGGCCGTAGAACCTGTTGAGGTGCATGCCGAACCCCTTGAACTTGTTGCCGGCGAACCCCTTGAACTTGTTGCCGGCGAACCTGTTGAACTTGCTGCTGATGAACCTGTTGAACTGGTTGCTGATGAACCCCTTGAACTGGTTGCTGATGAACCTGTTGAAGCCCAGGTACCGGAACAGCCTCTTGATACAGATAAAGAAGTGGCGGAAACTCCCGTGATTGAGGAGCAGGCCGAACCGGCCGATGAGATTACGGCAGAGCCGGAATTGGAGGTTCCTGGTTTGCCTGTGCCCGAGTCACCGGCAGAGAACACAACCGCTGAGGTGCCTGTTGAGCAACATGCGGAACCTCTGATGGAGGTCCTTACCGAGGATCACCTGGAGGAGCATCTCGACGAGGTTACCGAAGCCAATGTCGAGCATGTCATCATCGAGACCGAGATCAATTATGATGGTCTGTCCAGGGCCGAACTGGTTGATATGCTGGAAAAAGCCGTTGCCGAAACCGACTTCAACGCCGTTAAAACCCAGATAGCCCTCATCAAGGTAGCCTTCCTTAAAAAGAAAAAGGAGGAGAGCCTGCAAAAATATGAGGAAGCCGGTGAAGAAGAGGGTGTCGCCAAAGAGGAACTAACCCCCGAGCAGGACGATCTTGATGTTAAATTTAACGAACTTTTTGCCATATACCGGACCAGTAAAATCCGTCATTCTGAGGAACAGGAAAAGATTAAGCAGGAAAATCTGAAGAAAAAATTCCAGATCCTCGAAGGTTTGAGGGTGCTGATAAGTTCAGAAGAGACCCTCAAAAAAACCTATGATGAATTTAAGGTTTTGCAGGAACGATGGAAAGAGATCGGAATCGTTCCGCGTACCGAGATAAACAACCTTTGGCAGAATTATCACTTCCTGGTGGAGAAGTTCTTTGAAAAGGTTAAATTGAACAAAGAACTGAAAGATCTTGATCTTCGCAAAAACATGGAAGCCAAGATTGCATTGTGCGAGAAGACGGAGGAATTGCTGCTGGAAACTTCCATCATCAAGTCGTTCAAGAACCTGCAAAAATATCACGAAGAGTGGAAAGATCTCGGCCCTGTACCTGCCGACAAGAAAGAAGAGATTTGGGAGCGGTTTAAAAATGCTTCCGATAAAATTAATGACCGGCGCCGCGAACATTATTCCCTGATTGAAGAGGATCAGAATAAAAACCTGGAGACTAAAAACGCTCTATGTGAACAATGTGAACTAGTCGCCGGATTGCCGAATGAATCAATCAAAGAGTGGCAGGAAAATACCAATAAAATCAATGACCTGCTGAAGATATGGAAGAATATCGGTCCGGTGCCCCAAAAGGTCAATGTCGAAACATGGACCCGGTTTAAAACGAGTCTCGATGCTTTCTTTGCCGTTAAAAAGGAGTATTTTGACAAACTGAAGGAGCAGCAAACCCATAATTACAATCTGAAAGTTGAATTGTGCATGCAGGCTGAGGCGCTGAATACAAGTACCGACTGGAAAAACACGACAAACGAGCTTATCCGCCTCCAGGGTGAATGGAAAAAGATTGGTCCGGTTCCTAAAAAGAATTCCGATAAAATCTGGAAACGTTTTCGCACAGCCTGCGATGAGTTCTTTAATTCAAAGCAATCATATTTTTCAAATATTCATGCAAGTGAGGGTGAAAACCTGGATAAAAAACTAAATCTGCTGGCCCGGTTAAAGGAGCATGCCTTTGGCGAGGACAAAAGCGCCAATCTTGAAACCCTGAAGAATTTCCAGCGCGAATGGACAGAAATCGGGCATGTTCCGATGAAGGAGAAAGATAAGCTCCATAACGAATTCCGCGCCCTTATCAATACGCATCTCGACAAACTTAAGATCAGTGAAGTTGAGATGAGCACCGTGAGCTTCCAGGCCAAGTTCGACCACCTGAAAAATGACCCCAATGCCCGCAAGGTTATCGGGAAAGAGCGCGAATTTCTTGCTACAAAAATCACCAAAATGAAGGAAGAGATCACGCTGTGGGAAAATAACATCGGGTTTTTCGCCAAGTCCAAAAGCGCATTGATTGTGAAGGAGGAATTTGAGAGTAAAATAAACAAGGCCAAGAATGAGTTGAAAGTGCTTGAGGCCAAAATGAAGATACTGAAACAGCAAGGGGGCTGACGAATTACGAATTACGAGTGATTAATGCATCGCAGAAATGTCTGGTAATTCATTTGGTAAAGTGCTGGTTCTTACAACGTTCGGAGAATCTCACGGAATTGCTGTAGGAGGCGTCCTCGACGGATATCCGGCCAACCTCGATATCGATATTTCATATATCCAGGAGGAACTTGACCGTCGCAAACCCGGCAACGATTTTTTTTCATCACCCCGCCAGGAAGCCGACAAAATTGAAATCCTTTCCGGTGTGTTTGAAGGCAAATCAACAGGGGCGCCGCTTGCATTTATTGTTTTCAATCGCGATCAGCATTCGGCCGATTATGACCACCTGAAAGAAACCTTCAGACCTTCGCATGGAGATTTTACCTGGGAACGAAAATTTGGCATCCGCGATCCGCGTGGTGGCGGCAGGTCGTCGGCACGTGAAACCCTCGCCAGGGTTGCTGGCGGAGGATTTGCCAAACTATTTCTTCAAACACATAACATCACGGTCAAGGCCGGTATATGCCAGATCGGCGAATTCATGATCCCCGATGCCGTGACCCGCATCACCGACCCTTTAATCTTAACCTACCTTGAAAAACTCAAAGCGGATGGCGATACCACTGGCGGTGCAATAACCTGTACCATCAGCGGAGTCCCTGCCGGTTTAGGGGAACCCGTTTTCGATAAACTGCAGGCCGATCTTGCCAAAGCCATGCTGAGCATTAATGCTGTCAAGGGATTCGAATATGGTTCAGGGTTTCATGGTGCATCCATGAAAGGTTCCGAACACAACGACTTGTTTGTGAACGAAGGTGGGAAAATCAAAACGCTCACGAACAATTCAGGTGGCATCCAGGGAGGTATATCAAATGGTGAAGAGATCTATTTCAGGGTTGCATTCAAGCCTGTTTCAACGTTAATGAAAGACCAAGTGACTGTAAATGAGTCGGGTGAGACTATTGTTTTTCATGGGAAGGGTCGCCATGATGTTTGCGTGGTGCCGCGAGCACTGCCTATCGTTGAAGCAATGGCCGCACTGGTCATTGCCGATCACCTGGTCAGATCCGTATAATCTGTCGCTCTTCGCGCGTCATGCGTCACGCGTCACGCGTCACGCGTCACGATTTTTCCCCGTTCGGTTCCTGCTGCGACAAACAGTGGAATGAACCAAGCCCCCAGATAATCTCTACCGAGTCGATGCCAACAATGCTGCGATCGGGAAAACACTCTTCGAGCACCCGCATGGCCTGATCGTCTTCCTGGCACTGGAAATTAGGAACAATCACCGATTTGTTGCCGATATAGAAGTTGGCGTAAGAGGCCGGCAACCGCTGACCATCGTAGCTCACAGGCTTTGGCATGCAGATTTCTGCAATGTCAAGCTGCTTACCGCTGAGCAGGCGGAATGATTTTAACTGGCGCAGATTTTCTTCCAGGATTTTATGATTGGAATCTGAACGGCGTGGTTCTACCATGGTCACCACCGCATCCGTCCGGAAGAACCGGGTGATATCGTCGATATGTCCATTGGTATCGTCACCCTCGATTCCTTCGTCAAGCCACAGCACTTGCTCCACTCCATAAAAATTCTGCAGGTATTCTTCAATTTCGTGCTGAAATAATCCGGGGTTGCGGTTCTCGTGAAGCAGGCATTGTGTGGTGGTAAGCAGGGTGCCGTTCCCGTTAAAATCAACAGCGCCGCCTTCCATCACGATCCCGGGGTAGTAGACAGGGAGGTTCAGATGTTTTCCAATAAGCGTGGGAATTTGTTCGTCGAGATCATGGTCATATTTGTTTCCCCAAGCATTGTACATCCAGCTCACGATGATCTTTGGCGCCACACTCGCAGGATTAACCAGGAAGGCCGGCCCATGGTCGCGGCACCAGGCGTCGTTGGTCGGATGCAGCAACAGGTTGATTTTCGACATATCTACATCGAGCCGCGTCAATTCTCCTGCTACCCGGTCGCGCAGGACTTCATTGCGTACATTGATGCAGACCTGTTCACCTTTGGAAAGTTCTTTGATAAACCGGTGGTAAAAGGGGAAAATCCTGTCAAGCGTCCCCGGCCAGGAGTATGAGTCATCATGCGGGTAGCTGAGCCAGGTTGCCCGGTGCTCGGTCCATTCGGCCGGAAAGTGGTAACCCAGCTCCCTGGGAGTGGGCTGAGGCGTTGAATTGTATTTTGTCATGGGTGTCTTGTCAATGGTCATTCATCAAGGTATCGGTTCAGCATCGGTCCGTAACTGTCGATCCTGCGGTCGCGCAGGAATGGCCAGTGAACACGCGTTTCACCTATTTTTTCAAGGTTCAGCTCCTCAACGTGAATTTCCTCATGGTTATGTAAAGCCTGGTATTGAAGGTTCCCGAATGGATCGGCAATGAATGAGCCTCCCCAGAAATTCATGTTTCCCTCAATCCCGGTTCGGTTGACAGCAACGACAAATACGCCGTTGGCGATCGCGTGGCTTCGCTGGATGGTTTGCCAGGCCTGGTATTGCTGGCGGTTCATTTCAGTACCCTGCGATGTTTCCCAGCCGATGGCCGTAGGGTAAAAAATGACCTGGGCGCCTAACAGGCTTGTGATGCGGGCAGCCTCAGGATACCACTGGTCCCAGCATATCAGCGTGCCG
>JBBQUQ010000120.1:0-7863 GCA_038212325.1 Bacteroidales bacterium | reverse complement strand
GCTCCTCTACATCAGGGGTAATGACGCCAAGGTCCTCGGCGATGATGGGAAGTTCGCCAAACGCAGTATTCAACGCGTCGAAGAAATCCCTGCCCGGGCAGGTGACCCATGCACCGTTGATGGCAGTTTTTTCAGCGGATGGAACTGCCCAATATGCTGCAAAGCCCCGGAAATGGTCAATGCGGATAATGTCGTACAGGGAAAGGCTGGTGCGGATGCGGTCGATCCACCATTTGTAGCCTGTCTCTTTTAATTTATCCCAGCGGAAAAGCGGGTTGCCCCAGAGCTGCCCGGTTTCACTGAAATAATCGGGGGGAACGCCCCCCACCCGAATAGGATCCCGTTGTTCGTCAAATTCAAATAGTTCGGGATTGGCCCATGCATCGGCGCTGTCGAGCGCCACATAAAGCGGAATATCCCCGATGATCGTGACCTTGTGATTGTGGGCATGTTCCTTGACTGCCATCCATTGCCTGAAAAAGAGGAATTGCATGAACCTGTGAAAATCGATCTCCTCATGAAGCGTTGCCTGGATGGCCTGGATGGCTTCAGGCTCTCTCATTTTCAACGGTTTCTCCCACAGATACCATGGTTTTTGATCGCGGTTCGCCTTGATGGCTCTGAAAAGTGCGTAATCATTGATCCATAATGCCTGGTCTTTTAAAAAATTACGGTAGGCCATTTTGTCGGGATTGTCGGCATTGACAGTGAAAAAATGCCATGCCTTTCGCAACACGGGCAACCTGGTCTGCTGCACCGCCTCGAAGTCGACCCGGTCGGTCGAAAACGGGGGAAAATCCGTAAGATCACCGGCATCAAGGAGCCTCTCTTTAACCAGCAGGTCAAGGTCGATGAGGTTGGGGTTGCCGGCATGTGCTGAAAAGCACTGGTATGGCGAATCGGCATAGCCCGTAGGCCCCAGGGGCAGGATTTGCCAGTATTGCTGCTTTGCCTTTGCCAGAAACTCGATGAAGTCAAAGGCTGCTTTTCCGAGGGTCCCGATCCCATACCTTCCCGGAAGTGACGTAGGGTGAAGTAAAATTCCGCTTGATCGATCTTTCAGCATATTGAGCATGATTAGTTAACCATATTAATTGTCTGCATTATTTGCATTGTCTGCATTGTCTTCATTATTTGCATTGTTTGCATTGTCTGCATTTATTTTGCTTGTTTCTCCCTGATAAAAACCGCACTGGCTCCCCCAAGAAGCATGCTTACCCCCGCCATAACAATGCACAGAACAGGATTATCGGCAAAGAAGTATTTCAGGATCAATCCGCTTGTGATCCCGCTTACAATCTGCGGAATGGTGATCGACATGTTGAACAGCCCCATGTAGACGCCCATGCGCCTGGGTGGAATTGAACTTGCCAGCATGGCGTAGGGCATGGCCAGGATGCTGCCCCAGGCGATTCCGATTCCGATCATGGGAATGATGAGGAAATGAGGGTCGTTGATGACAAGGAATGACAGCAATGACAATCCCCCGATGCCAAGGGCAACGGCATGGGTGGCTTTTTTGGAAATCCGTTTTGCAACTACCGGCAGCAGGAGGGCGATGACTGCTGAAACACCATTATAAATTCCGAATAGTATGCCCACCCAGTCGCCAGCACCCTGGAACACCGCTGAGTTGGCATCGGTGGTACCGTAAAATTTTAAAGCAACTGCAGGGGTGGTATACACCCACATTGAAAACAGGGCAAACCATGAAAAAAACTGGACGAGGAGCAGTTTGATCATCACCGGCGGGATGAAGAATTTTCCGGGTTTCTCTGCCGCTTCATGCTGAACCAATTCATCGGGCGGGTATTCGCTGGTGGTAAATACGGTCCACAAGATGGCCGAAAGCAGCACAAATGCGCCGAAATAAAATGACCAGGTTACATTATCAGGAACAAGCCCATCTGCGGCAGCAATTTTTGAAACACCCATCCAGTTCCCCAGTATATAAGGAAGCCAGGATCCGATCACGGCTCCGATGCCAATGAGCAGGGTTTGAACCGAGAAACCGAGGGTATGCTGTTTCTCAGGCAGTTTGTCTGCGACAAGCGCCCTGAACGGCTCCATGGAGATGTTGATGGATGCGTCCATGATCATCAGCAGGCCGCCGCCAATAAACATGGGAGCGATAAAGGAGGCCAGGTGCGGTGCATTGGGCATGAGGATCAGCGCAACGCTGGTTAAGATGGCGCCTGCCAGGAAATAGGGCCTGCGCCTGCCAAGCCTGCACCAGGTTTTGTCGCTGAAGTACCCGACAATCGGCTGAATGATCATACCGGTTATGGGCGCAACCAGCCAGAACCAACTCAGTTGATGCACATCTGCGCCGAAAGTCAGCAAGATACGGGAGGCATTCCCGTTTTGTAAGGCAAAACCAAACTGGATCCCAAGAAACCCGAAACTCATGTTCCAGACCTGCCAGAAGTTCAATGCTGGCTTTTCTTTGGAAAGATTTGGTTTTTTAATCTTTTCCATGGCTCAAAAGTAAGAACTTTCTATTACTTTTATAGCCCAAATATAACCTATGATCCGGAATCTTCTATTGATCAGCAACTCAACCAATGCAGGCGAGGAATATCTTGCCTGGCCACGCCCGCATATCCAGGATTTTCTTTCGGGGTTCGGCGTGCGTAAGGTTTTATTCATCCCCTATGCCGGTGTGAACCTGACCGCCTCGGGAGTCGACAAATCATTTGACCTTTATGAGGACCGGGTGAAGAAAATATTTAAGGATATGGGATTTGTCCTCACTTCCATTCATCGCGAATCCAACCCGGTTGTTGCGGTGAATGAAGCGGAATCGATCGTGATCGGGGGCGGGAACACCTTCCACCTGGCACTGATGATGCAGGAGTTTGGCCTGATGGAGGCGATACGCCGCAAGGTTTTCCGGGGCATCCCGTTTGTTGGCTGGAGTGCCGGCGCCAATGTTGCTTGCCCGACCATGAAAACCACCAACGACATGCCCATCTGCGAACCTCCGTCATTTAACTGCCTCAAGTTTGTCCCGTTTCAGATCAACCCCCATTACCTCGATGCCAACCCTGAAGGTCATGCAGGTGAAACGCGCGAACAGCGAATCCTCGAATTCCTAACAGTGAACCGCGACGCCACGGTGGTAGGATTGCGCGAAGGATGCCTGTTGAAGGTAATCGGCGACACCATGAATCTTACAGGAAACCGCAGTTTGCGCGTGTTCCGGTTTGGCATGGAGGCGCAGGAATTTCAGGCGAATGAGAACCTCGATTTTTTGCTGGGCTAATACTTCGCAATTCTGACGACCCCCTGGTCATGCGATTTCGTGATCGCTCTGAGCAGGTATAATCCTTTGGGTAATTTTGCAAGGTTAAGCCTGATCGATGCTGAGCCAACAGCTTCCCTGGTGAGTAGTACCTGGTTCAGAAAGTTTATCACCTCTACTCGGTCGATCTGCTGCATTGCTTCAATGGAAATATAATCGCGTGCCGGGTTTGGGAAGACCCGCGTGATCAAACCCGAATGTTCACCCATGCCTACATCCCAGGCAGAGATGCTGTTGGATGAAATGGCACGGACAGGCATGCCGACGGCAGAATCACCGCTGACGGATTTTGGGGTGACTTCAAAAACCAGCCATTTCCCGATGTCCAGGGTGTCGACCACATAATTTATTTCTGTTGCAGTGTCGATGGGTGCGGCCTCTGTGCCCTGCGCATTGCTGCTGCGCAGCCAACGGTAGGTGGAGACACCTTCGGGAATGCCGTTCAGATTTTCGTAAGAATAGATTCCGGTCAGAATTTTTTTAATAACCAGCACCCCCTGGATGTCAGCATTGTAAGCCCATGGGGGCGTGGGAACGGATGGGTCCAAATTGTTGTAAAAGCAGCTGTAGAGGTTGGGATTCTGATTGATGGTGTCGTGAAAAGCATAGGTACGGTAAGGTTTCCCCTGCAGTTCGGCACTGTTCCAGCTGCCATTGATCCTGAATTTAAAGTCAAGCGGGCCCTGCTGAAACCAGGTGGTGTCCATGTATAATCCCAGCGAATAGATGGTGTCGCCATCGGTATCAAACAATGCATCGTTGGCCCCCGACCCGTTGAAATTTCCGGCAACGTCAATGTAATCGGCCGCCCGATCGAAAAGATTCGCCCTGACAAAGTAGCCCATGTCGCAGTTAAAGGTCATCAGGCGCTTTCCGGGGTTGAAATTGTTGAAATCATTCGTTACCGTAAGCAGCGTGTCGGGAATCCTCACTATCCGGTTTGGCTGGTTCAGCAGTTCCACATGGCCTGCAGCGGTATCTCCCTGGTTGATGCGGTACTTGTATTCCTGCACCGCTCCCGGCACAAGCAGCGTATCGGTGTAAGAATAGTTCAGGGTGGTGTCGACCCGATGCATCCTGGGCGATCCATACATGCCATTCATGGTTCCGACGATGCAAACCGAATCGGTATCGGGGTTGAACGTGCCATCCAGATGTGCATATTGCATGTTCACGATAAACGTTGTGATGTTGAGCGGTTCGTTGTTCCACCATGCGGAAACGCTGACCATGCCTGGTTGCGCTTTTACCGAACGGTTTACCGTTTCAAAAACCGAATCGTTGATCCTGAATTTATAGTTGTAGGTAACCCCCGAATCAAGCTGGTCAAAAAGGAGCGCCGAATAGGTATATCCCGGTTCCGGAACGAGCCTGAGCGGCTGAATGCCATCCATGACCAGATAAACGTAATCGGAATCGGGGCTGAAAACATGCTGATTAACTGCTTTTGTCATGTTCAGGCTGAAAGAAACCGACCAGGTGGTATCTGGTTTCGCAGGGGCAGCGTTAATGGGAACAGATAACATGCAAAGGGTGAATGACAACACCATTATAATCATGACGTTCCGGGAGAAGGAAAAATGAATGCAGGAATTCATAGGATCGTAAATTTAGCTCAGGATTGCCGGGCAAAGATACGAAAAAATTGAAGGCTAGCTGATGCGTTCAAAGACAAGCGCCGTGCGGTTGGTGTTGTATACCATCAGCAGGTGCGTTGAATCTTCGGCGTTGTAAAGCGTGGTATAGGTCAGTTGGTCGTTCACCCTGTTGTGCCCGCCGAATTCCGGACTGTCTGTGTTGAGGACGATCCGGTAATCTCCCGGTTCAGGCACTGCAAACGTATAATCGGGGATGGAGTTGCTGACATGGAAGTTGAAGATGAATATAAGTCCCTGCCGCTTGAAGACAATGGTTTGATTTTCACCATCCATGTTTAATTGGTCGCCAAATCCGACATCCAGCAGTTTATATTCCTTAACCATTGCAATCATTGCCTGGTCGAAGGCCGCAAGGAAACGGTATTTAAGGTCCGGGTTCTGGAGTAATGACCACTGGCGCCGTGCATACTGATAACTCCAGTTGTTCCCTTCCCGTGGGAAGTCGACCCAATCGGGATGCCCGAACTCATTTCCGATGAAGTTCAGGTATGCCTGGCCGCCCAAGCCGATCGATATCAGCCGGATCATTTTGTGCAGCGCGATGCCGCGGTCGATCACATGGCTCTCATCCTTCCGGCTCATCTTGAAATAGATCTCGCTCTGCATCAGCCTGAAGGCAATGGTCTGGTCGCCCACAAGCGCCTGGTCGTGCGATTCGCAATAGGCCACGGTTTTCACGTCGGGCATCCGGTCGGTCATCACCGCCCATAGTTCATGGATGTTCCAATCTTCGTCTTTCTTTTCCTTTAAAACCTTGATCCAGTAATCAGGAATAGCCATCGCAAGACGGTAATCGAAACCGATGCCGCCCTCGCGAACAGGTCTGCACAAACCGGGCATCCCGCTTACATCTTCGGCAATGGTTACTGCATGCGGCTTGACTTTGTGGGTAAGTGTAGTGGCAAGCTGCAGGTAAGTTAATGCGTCCCATTCAACACCTTCTTTGAAGTACCCGTCACGGTCCCATGTTTCACGGTATCCATGGTCGAAATACATCATCGAGGTAACGCCATCGAACCGGAAGCCATCGAAGTGAAACTCTTTCAGCCAGAATTTAATATTGGACAGCAGGAACTGCAACACTTCCCGCCTTCCATAATTGAAGCATTTCGAATCCCAGTGAGGATGGTTTCCGCGGTCGCCAGGATGAAAATACTGGTCGTCGGAACCGTCAAACTGGTTAAGGCCTTCCATGGTGTTTTTGGCGGAATGGGAATGCACAATGTCCATCAGCACGGCTATGCCTTGTTCGTGGGCCTTTTTGATCAGGTATTTCAACTCTTCAGGGGTTCCGAAGCGCGAGGATACGGCGAAAAAATTGGAAACATGGTAGCCGAATGAGCCATAGTAGGGATGCTCGGCGATGGCCATCAGCTGGATCGTGTTGTAGCCAGAGTTTTTGATATATGGAATAAGGTAATCGGCAAAATCGGCGAAGGAGCCAACCGATTCCTGCTCCTGGGCCATGCCGACATGACATTCATAAATAAGCAGCTCATTTAGCTCGCCGATGTCAAAATGGTCGCCCGACCAGTCGAATGCCTTCGGGGGAGCCCAATGCTGTCCTGAAAAACCCAGGGTAGCCGGATCCTGGATCACCCGGTGAATATAGGACGGAATCTTTTCATGCCAGCCTGACTCGGAATGAACCATCACCTTTACCCTGCTTTGATGGGTAAACCGGTCTCTGAACTGGTCGTCGGGAAGAAAAATTTCCCACTGGCCATATTTGTTCGGAGTAAGCCGGTGAGCATACCGCTGCCAGTTGTTGAAATCGCCGAACAGGTAAACATCCTGCGCTTTTGGCGCCCATTCCCGGTAATGCCAACCCTTGAGGGTGCGGTCGTAATGAAAACCATAGAACTGGTAAGCATCGGCAAATTCGCTCAGGCTGTGCCAATTACTTTCAATTTCCTGCAACGTCATCTGATACCGCTCATAGCGGGCAGTAATTTCTTCCGCAACAGGTTCCAGCCATGGGTCACTCCTGACAAGGGCGAGCTGTTTGATCTTCTTTTCTTTCATGGTTTTCGGAGAATTTCCATTAAGCCAGCAGTGCCACTGCGATGATCAGGATTATGACAAGTGGCGCAACAACCAGCACCGTTTTCCGGTCGCGGGCAATGTTGGCGTTCATGATGTCAATCTGCCTCAGGCATTCGGTGTCGCCCGGTTCATAATGCAGGGCTGCCTTGAACTCCTCCCTGGCCGACCTGAAAAGGTCAATCTTTATAAAATGGGCTGCCCGTTCCGTGTGCTCCCTGAACTTCATCCCTTCGTGGGTCAGGGGTTCGCTTTGTTCTGAATGATGTGCCATGGGTGTTTCTTTTCTCACAAAAATACAGAATTTATCAATAAAAAATACCCGCTGGATGCAACGGGTATTTTTATAAGTGTTCAGGGCCGGTTCAGGCTATTTGAACTTGTAGGTTAATCCTATGCCAAACAACTCTTTAAACTGGGTGCGCGGTCCTGCCGACTTATCAGGATGTGTTTGAATCATGATGTCATTGTCGTAGATCAGCTGGGTTTGAATGGATGCAGCCAGCCATGTGTTGACCTTCATGCTGAGCAGAAGGCTCCAATTGACGTCAATGTTTCCGAAATCGTGGAGGTAATCGGTGAACAGTTCGAGGGTTGAAGTAAGATTGATGTTTTTTGCTAGGTCCTTGTTCAGGCTGGCGCGCAGGTAGGGGCCGAACTCACCCCTGATATTCTTGCCCCGCGCTACTCCGAAAGCTCCTGAATCGGCCAGTTGCTGATCCATGACAAAGGTGAACCGGCCTGATGCGGGTGAAAGGTATACCATAAACCATTTGGTGGGAATATACGTAATACCGACACCTGCAATCAGGTATCCGGGTGCCATGAAATTGGAAATAACCGTGCTGTCGTCGGGAT
>JBBQUQ010000119.1:0-8125 GCA_038212325.1 Bacteroidales bacterium | reverse complement strand
AATGTCAACATTGATTTTGAATAAGATAAAGAATGGATGCTGTGTTATGCCAGGTTAATAAGATAAAAATACACCTGTTTTGGTCGTTTTTTTATGAAAATTTAACAATTGAGGGGAGCTGAGCTGCAAAATGGGTTAATTACCTGGAACAAATTGCTAATTTAGCATGGTATATTTGCACCATGAGATTTTTTGCACTCGACGTTGAAACAGCCAATTACGATTCATTTGACTTTCATTCGTTCAATCGCGCTTACGCAAGGTTTAACCTGCAGCCAATCAACATCCGGTGGCTGAATTCTGCAAGGATCGTCCGGCATACCTGGCACCAGTTTTCGAAAGGCGGTTATAACCTGGCAAATGTCGCCGGTCACCTTGGAATAGAATTCCGGCACCGCGATGCGCTTGAAGATTCTGTTGCTGCCGGTAAAATTGTGGTACAGGCCTGCCGGCTCACCGACCGGAAAGTGGACGATTGGTTCAAAGTTTTTAAAAGTAATTCGAAATAGTCGTCCGATTGCCTTATTTTTGCAATCGTTTAAACAACATCCATTTCAAGCATGCGGAGGAAATCAGCTTCACGGTCAAAATCAGCATCCGGTAAACCCACCGGGCGCAAAAGAGGTGTGGGCTCCGGGAAAGGAAAGAAGTGGTTTCATGGCAACATCCTGGTGGTTATGCTTTTTAAGCTGGTGGTGGTGATGATGCTCCTCTTTTTGTCACGAATCCTGTTCTATGCATTCAACCAGGGCTATTTTTCAAACCTGCAACTGACAGAGGCCATTCGCCTGTTCGTCGTCGGCCTTCGTTTCGATCTTTCAGCCGCCTTGATCATCAATGCGCCCTTCATTGTGATGAACACGCTGCCGTTTAAATTCAGGTCAGGGCGGATTTACCAGGGTATCGCCAATGGATATTTCTACCTGGCCAATTCCATTGGATTGTTTACCAATTTCGGAGATACCATTTATTTCAGGTTTACCTTGAAGCGATTGACCGCCGACATATTTAATTATGTGGGAGTGGGCGGCGATTTCGACAAGCTGGTCCCTCAGTTTCTACGCGACTTCTGGTATATTGCACTAATCTGGATGCTGTTTGTTGCGATGTTGCTTTATTTCGGAACACGCTTTGCAGTTGATGCCTCAACTACGAAGAGAAAAGAGTTCGATGTACAGTTTTTTTTAGTCAACATCGTTGTTTTTACCGGCATTATGGCCCTGTCGGTTATTGGGATCCGCGGTGGTTTGCAATTGCGCCCCATCGGGCTTGTCACCGCCGGAAACTATACATCAGCCAAAAACCTGCCGCTGGTTTTGAACACCCCGTTTTCTATTGCTAAAACAATCAGCAAGGAGGCATTGAAGCCCCTTACCGTTTTCAGAAACGAACGTGAACTTGCAAAAGTTTATTCCCCATTGCATGAGGGCAAAAAGACTGGTTTTAATAATTACAATGTCATGATCATCATCCTTGAAAGTGTGTCGCGCGAACATATCGGATCGCTGAACCGCTCCATCGAAAATGGTCGTTACCAGGGCTTTACACCATTTCTGGATTCCCTGATCCGTCAAGGAATGTATTTCGATGCCTTTTCAAACGGAAAGACCTCCATCCAGGGAATTCCTGCAGTATTGTCCGGCATACCTTCGCTGATGAACGAATCGTTTATCCAGTCGAGCTATGCTGCCGGAAAATTCACAAGTATTGCCGGGCTGCTCAAACCAAAAGGATATGCTACAGCTTTTTTCCATGGTGGCACCAACGGGACCATGGGATTTGATTCTTACTGCAAACTGGTCGGATTTGACAACTATTTCGGCCGCAGCGAATACAACAATGAAAATGATTATGATGGCAAATGGGGAATCAGGGATGAGGAGTTTTTTCAGTATACCGCCAGAACATTGAACGGGCTGAAACAACCCTTTGTTGGTGCGCTGTTTTCACTTTCTTCGCATCATCCGTATCATGTTCCGGCAAAGTACGTCAACATTTTCCGTCGGGGGAAATTGCCGATCCAGCAAAGTGTCATGTATGCGGATTATTCGTTGGGCGAGTTTTTCCATACTGTTCAGCACATGCCTTGGTTCAGGAACACCCTTTTCGTCATAACCGCCGATCATACTTCAGAGGGGTATTATCCTTACTACCAGAGCGATGTAGGCCAATATGCCATTCCGTTGCTTTTTTTCAAACCGGGTAGCAGCCTGAAGGGCAGGGCGGAAATCATCGCCCAGCAAACCGATGTGATGCCCACCGTGCTGAATTACCTTGGCTATGATCAAAACTACCTGGCCTTTGGCAGCGACCTGCTCGATACCGCATTGAATGGCCCCCATTTCTCAATTCATTATATAAGCGGACTGTATGGGTTGATCAAGGACAATTATTACCTGGAGTTTAATGGTACCCGGAGCACCGCCTTGTTTAATATAGCCAAAGATCCGCTTCAGGCAAACAACCTGGTCGGTAAGGAAACAGAAGTAAAGAAACAGATGGAAGCTTTCATCACAGCTTACATCCAGCAATATAACAACCGGCTGATTGAGAACAGACTCATAATTGACAATTGACAATTTTGCAGGCACCAAAACGTATTCTTTTTATCATTAATCCCGTTTCAGGCATCGGGAAACAGCGGGGCGTTGAAACCCTGATAGCCGAGCGGCTGGATAAAAACAGGTTTGTCTCTTCTGTTGTTTATACAAAGGAACCTGGTGATGCCACCGAAATAAGCCGCAAGGCGGCAGATAAAGGGATTGACATCGTAGTTGCCGTTGGGGGTGACGGAACGGTAAATGAGACTGCTTCAGGACTTGTGGGTACTACAACGGCACTTGCGATTGTCCCTGCAGGCTCCGGCAACGGTCTTGCCCGTCACTTGAAAATACCAATGAACCTTAAACGGGCGATCGACCTCATCAACAAGGGGAACATGCTCAAAATTGATACGGCCACCATCAACGATCAGCTCTTTGTCAATGTTGCAGGAGTTGGTTTTGATGCATCCGTAGCGAAAAAATTTGCAATGGCCGGCAAACGTGGCTTTTCAACCTATCTCCGGATCACAACAAACTCCTATAAAGATTATGAACCAAAGCAGTATACCCTGGTAATCGATGGAAAGGTGTTCAGGCGCAGGGCTTTGCTGATAAGCTTTGCAAATTCAAGTCAGTTTGGGAACAATACCTCCATCGACCCTGCAGCCAGCATCAACGATGGATATATCGATGTTTGCATTGTGGGTAAAATGCCCTACTGGAAAGCGTTTTTCCTTGCTCCGTTGCTGTTTCTGAAAATGTTTGACCAGACCCGGTACGTTGAAATCATACGGGCCAAAGAGGTGGTGCTTAAACGGAAAAAGGGCAAGAACATTCATCTTGACGGAGATCCGAAATTAATGGGCAAGGAACTCACAATGAAAATCAATCCGTTGTCGCTTAATGTCATTGTACCGTGAATGGTTATTCCTACTTCGTACTTCATACTTCGAACTTCGTACTTTTTTTTTATGCAACAGATCACAACGCACACCTTGAACAGCGGCTTTAAGGAAACCCTGATTGGTTGGGGGTTTTCAGGTACATTCGCAGGTTACCTGGCCGATTTTTCAACGTTGATCATCATCCTGGTCACATCGATCATCGTTTATTACCTGGCCAAGATCATCATAAATCAGTTCCTGAAACGGGTGATTCAGAAATCAAGCAGCAAATGGGATGACCATTTGTATGAGCAGAAGGTGTTCACCCGCCTGGTCATGCTGCTGCCCGCAATTGTGCTGAAAGTTTCACTTGCACCCAGCATTTCCAAGTATCCGGAAGCCATTAAATTTATTGAACTCGGGCTTCACCTGTATATGACCTTTATTGTTCTTCTGGTGATTATTTCCTTCCTGAATGCCATCTATCATATTTACGGTGATTTGGACATGTCAGATTCCAAGCCGATTAAAGGATATGTCCAGATTGGCAAGATCCTTACGTACCTGGTTGGAGGGATTACCATGATTTCAGTGCTCATCGGCCAATCACCGCTTGCGATGCTGGCCGGACTGGGGGCCATGTCGGCCGTGATCATGTTGATTTTCAAAGACAGCATCCTCGGGTTTGTTGCAGGAGTTCAGCTTTCAAGCAATAAGATGCTTCATATCGGCGACTGGATCACCATGCCGAAATACAACACCGATGGCACTGTTATCGATGTTTCCCTGGTAACAGTGAAAGTAAGGAATTTCGACAACTCCGTTAGCTGCATACCCACTTATGCCCTGGTATCCGATTCGTTTCAGAACTGGCGCAGCATGGGAGAAGCAGGCGGCCGCCGCATGAAACGTTCCATCCTGATTGATGTCGGAACAATCCGTTTTGTGGATTTCAACATGACCGAAAATCTGAAGGCAACAAGAATCAATGTGGAAGAACAAACGCTTGTTGCTGAAAAGGATGCCACAAACCTCGGGCTTTTCAGGATATACGTTCTCAATTACCTTCGACAAATCCCTAACCTGAACCAGGATGCCTCGCTGATGGTTCGAACGTTGCAGCCTACCGAGAACGGGCTGCCGCTAGAGTTGTATGCTTTCTATATTCCACCCGACTGGGCTGAATTTGAAGATTTCCAGGCCCGGCTGTTTGAACATATTCTTTCTGTCATGCCCGAATTCGGATTGAAGGCCTTCCAGCGGCCATCGGGAAGGGATGTGCAGATGTCGTCGGTGCTGCCGGAATAAAAAAAACAGCAAAATAGTGAAATGGCGAAATGGTGAAATGGCGAAAAGTCTTAATTTTGCACCCGCAATTAGTCGTTCGTAAATCGTAATTCTAAAATCATTATTTATGTCTTTCAATCTCCGTAACCGTAACTTCCTGAAGTTGCTGGATTTCACGCCACAGGAAATCAAATTTTTGCTGGATCTCTCCATGGATCTGAAAAAAGCCAAATATGCAGGCATTGAGCAGCCTCGTTTGAAAGGGAAAAACATTGCCCTTATCTTTGAAAAGGCTTCAACCCGCACCCGCTGCGCCTTTGAAGTGGCTGCATTTGACCAGGGAGCCCGCATTACCTACCTCGGGCCCGAGGGATCTCATATCGGCAAGAAGGAGACCATGAAAGATACAGCCCGGGTTCTTGGACGCATGTACGATGGCATTGAATACCGTGGGTTCGGACAGTCCATCGTTGAAGAACTTGGAAAATATGCCGGTGTGCCGGTTTGGAATGGCCTCACAAATGAATTCCATCCGACGCAGATTCTTGCTGATTTTTTAACCATGAGCGAGCATTCTGATAAACCCTTGCACCAGGTAGCCTTCGTTTATTGTGGAGATGCACGAAATAACATGGGAAATTCGCTCATGGTCGGAGCTTCCAAAATGGGCATGGACTTCCGTGCCTGCGCCCCGAAAAAATACTGGCCAGAGCAGGAACTGGTCGACACATGCCGTGCGATTGCAAAAGAGACCGGAGCCCGGATTACCCTGACCGAAAGTGTTGAAGAAGGGCTGAAGGGGGTCGATTTTGTCTATACCGATGTGTGGCTTTCAATGGGCGAAGCCAAGGAATTATGGGACGAACGCATCAGGGAGATGCTCCCTTACCAGGTAAATCCTGTCCTGATGGCTCAAAGCGGAAACCCGAAAGTGAAATTCATGCACTGTTTGCCGGCATTCCACAACAAAGACACCGAAGTTGGATTGGATATCTTTAAAAAATACGGACTGAACGGGCTCGAAGTAACTGAAGAGGTGTTTGAATCATCCGCATCCATTGTGTTCGACGAAGCAGAAAATCGCCTGCATACCATTAAAGCAGTAATGGTGGCAACGCTGGGAGCTTAATAGGGGAGAACTCTTCCGTTCTCACATAACAGCGTGCGGGCCGGGTATTTGTCGAAAAACGTATAGTTATGCGTTGCCATTACCACGGCCCGTCCCGTTTTCGAGATATCCATCAACAGGCTGATAATGCCTTCTGAACTTTCGGGGTCGAGGTTGCCGGTTGGCTCGTCGGCAAGAATTACTTCCGGGTCGTTGATCAGTGCCCGCGCAATAGCCACGCGCTGCTGTTCGCCCCCGGATAGCTGATGAGGCATCTTCGTGCCTTTGTTGCCAAGGTTGACTTTGGCCAGAACTTCAAGTAAACGCTTTTGCATTTCGCGTTTATCCTTCCATCCGGTTGCCCGCATCACAAATAATATATTTTCATTCACCGAGCGGTCCATCAAAAGCTGGAAGTCCTGAAATACAATGCCCAGTTTCCTGCGCAAAAAAGGAATGTCTTTCCTGTGCAGCCTTACAAGGTCGAACCCGGCGACCAGTCCGGTTCCGGTTTGCAAGGGTAATTCTGCATAAATGGTCTTCAGCAGACTGCTTTTTCCACTGCCGGTTTTGCCGATCAGGTAAAGAAACTCTCCCTTGCTGATGAGCAGTGTCACATTGGCAAGGATTAGATTTTCGTGCTGGTATACTGATATTTTATCAAGCTCAATGATACGTTCGCCAGTCATGGTGCTTTTTTCATATGGGACAAAAGTAACAATTTGTTCTAGTATTACAGTCAAAGTTCCAGTTCCTGAATTTTTCCGTATTCCAATCCATGGGCAACCTGCAGGATATCATCCATCTTGTCGAGCATGTTGCACCTGGCCAATGCAGTTTTAGGACTGGATATCTTAAAATATGCAACGAGGGCAAAATTCTCATCCCTAAGCTGGATGTAATCCGGAACTTTGCCGGTGCCTTGAATCTTCAGGATATACATAACGAAAATTATTCAATGAACAATGCTGCCGTCAGAGTTGTATTGCAGGCTGCATCATCGTTGAATTCCCTGGATGGCTCGCTGTCTCAAGGCTTCAAAAAGGATTACGCCAGTGGCAACTGAAACGTTAAGCGATTCAATCTCTCCTGAGAGCGGGATCCGCACAAATTCATCGGTGAGTTTCAGGTATTCTTCCGATATGCCTTCCCCTTCCGATCCCATGATGAGGGCCATCGGCTTGCTAAAGTCGGCAGCAGTATATTCTTTGTCCGATTTTTCGGTGGCAGCCATGATGGCAAGCCCGCTGTTCTTCATGAACTGAATGGTTTCTTTGACGTTTTGCGCACGAACAACCGGAAGCTTATACAGGGCTCCGGCCGATGTTTTAATGGCGTCCGAATTAATCTGGGCAGAGCCCCTGGCCGGAATGATGAGTCCGTCGACACCGGCGCATTCTGCCGTACGGGCGATTGAACCAACATTGCGAACATCTGTAACCCGGTCGAGGATCAGAAACAGCGGGACCTTTCCTTGCTCAAAAACGAAAGGAACGAGGTCCTCTATGCGTTGATACGTGATTTCCGATACAAATGAAATTATCCCCTGGTGGTTCTGTCGCGACAGCCGGTTGAGCTTTTCAACCGGAACGAACTGGTAAGGGATTTCCAACTCCCTGATCAGGTTGAACAAATCGCGGAAACCTTCGCCTTTTAAACCGTTCTGAAGAAATATCTTTTCAAGTTCCTTCCCCGCCTTTATCGCCTCGATCGTCGGCCGTATCCCATAAATGTACGTTTCCTTCTTCATAGTTCAAAATTCCTAATTTGTTGATCAAAATTCGATATTCAATGTTCCGGCTCCTCCGACCTCTCCAGCAGTGATTTCGGAATCTCTTTCCCTGCCTTGGCTCCCAGCGATTTGATGTTTTCCACCCGCCTGATCAGGTTCCCCTTGCCGGTGGATAGTTTGTTCATGGAGGCATCGTATGCTTTATGCGTCGCATCAAGTTTGGAGCCGATTTCCTGCAAGTCTTCAAGAAACCCGGTGAATTTATCATACAATTCGCCGCTCTGGCGGGCGATTTCCATGGCATTCTTATTCTGGTATTCCACCCTCCACAAGTTGGCAATCATGCGCAACGCTGCAATTAAATTGGTGGGACTTATGAGCAGGATGCGACGGTCGTATGCCCAGTTCCACAAATTGGGATCATGTTGCATGGCAAGTACGTAAGCCGGCTCAATTGGCATAAAGAGCATCACGAAATCGAGGCTCTTCAGTGCGTAAACGTCCTGGTAGTTCTTGCTGCTGAGATCGGTAATGTGGTTCTTTACCGATTGCAGGTGATCACGCGCGGCAA
>JBBQUQ010000118.1:0-8292 GCA_038212325.1 Bacteroidales bacterium | reverse complement strand
CCCGATGATGAAAAGAAATGAAGGGGGAAATACCAGATAGAAAAACAGGGATGCCAGCAACAACAGTCCCCATCGATGCCGGTGCGGGAAAACAAAATATGCAGGTATGACAATAACGCAGAAAACAATGAATTGTATCGAATTGAAAGCCATCAATGTAATTTATTACTGAAACAATCCTGCCAACCCCCATGCGGAATAATTATCCCTCAACCAAGGCCTGCTATTTCGGGCGGACAATGTTCACCTTCTTATCAGTATTGATATTTCCCGTTTCACCAACTCTGGTAATATACAATCCCAACTGGAAATTCCCGGTATCCAGCCCTTTCAATGGGACCTGGAATAAAAACCCGGACGAATCCAGGTTGAGTCCGGTATTACTGAATGCCTTGGTCACATCCTTTCTCAACCTGGTTTCAACATCATAAATGGCAACTTTGTCATTGCTTTTTAAAAGGACGTATGCTTTTTGCCCGGCTGCATCGAGGCCATCGAGGTAACACCATCCCATAATGGTTAGGCTGTTATTCGATTGATCTATCTTGTCGATAAAATATTTAATGGTCTTTGTCGGTTTCTGAAGACCTAACGTTACCAGGTTAGAAACCGCGCGGGGTTCCGGTGTTGCAGCAAGTAGCGTCACATTTCCGTTTGATACGAACAGGGATTTGTTTGACATGGTAAAGTAGCTGCCGGTTTCATCCTCCAAAACAATGCCAATGCTGCAGGTATCTTCCTTCAACCCATAAGAAGGGATCTTCAATTCGAATCCGTGACTATTCACCTTGCCATCCAGGTGCATCCCCAGCGTAACGTCAGGTCTCGGAACATTGCTCTTGTCGATTGAATAGATAAAAGTGTTCTGCTTTGATTTGAGAACCAGATAAAGCTTTCGCTTTTCAACCTGTGCTTTTTTGTTGAATACCCATCCCTGGATTAAAACGGCATTTTTCCACTTCAGGTTGGTACTTTTCACATTGTCCAGATAGAATTCCAGATTTCCCGATTCCGCGGGCAGGGTGATCTCCGCCAGGCGTGCTTCCTCTTTCGTTTTAATCATTACATTTGAAATGTAGCTTCCAAACAGCAGGTATAAAACGACTAACAAAACCACGCTCAAACCAATGACAACTGCTTTTTTAATTTTCATTTTTAATCCTCCAATTTTTGGTAATTAATAAATATGATCTTCAGGTACGTCTTCTTCATTTCATTCAATTTCCCATGAACGTTTTTTTAATTGTCGTATGGTTTCCTAAGGTTAAATATGCATCAGGTTCCACATTTTCATAATCCCTTCTTCCAAGGTAATTTCAGTCCGCCAGGATGTGAAAGACCGAAACTTAGAACTATCCAGGAATATCTTTGGAACATCGTAATCACGGCCTGGGGAGTATTTGACTGGAACTCTTTTATGGGTCAACCTGAACAAAATCTCAATTATTTCGTTTATGCTTACACCTTTATTTGAGCCTATGTTATAGGATCCTGAAGGCAGGGATGATGAGAAAATGGCCGTGAGGAACGCCTTCGCGACACAATCGATGTGAATATAATCCCTGACAATGTTTCCATCTCCGAAAACATTCAGTTCATGCCCGTTTTTAATGTCGTTGAGATAATGCGCAATGATGCCGATCCTTGTTCCCTGGAGCTGGTAAGGCCCGTAAGGATTGGACAAACGCAGACTGATGCCTTTGATAGAATTGAAATTGGCGCATAAATCCAAGTATTGCTCGATGGCTAATTTTGAAACCCCGTAGGCGCAAATGGGTTTTTTTTCATCATCCTCATGAGCTGGCAGGGAGGATAAATTGCCATACACTGTGCCTCCGCTGGATGAAAAAATAACCTGTTTGATTCCGACATCAGCTGCAGTCTGAAATATCTTTAAACTGGGGATGATGTTGGTGCGGGCATCATAAACCATCGATTTCATTGAGCTTGCAGGGTCTGTGGTATAGGCAAGATGAACGAGGGCATCAAAACCGCTTAATTGACGAGGTAAATCACGGACAACCGGGTAAGAAAAAAGATGCGTGTCAAATTTCCGCAATGCACCGGCATTGGCGAAAAGCCGTTCCTTTGTATCGAAAATGCTGACTTCGGCGTGTTCATTGATCAATAATTGCGCCAGCGCACTTCCAATAAACCCTGCTCCTCCAATAATAACAACGCGCATATTTCAGATCAGTTTAAATCTCGTTGGAAAATATTTCCTGGCACCAAGGCCATTGTACAGTTCGGGTATTCAATTATTGTTTGGTTGTTAATGGCATAATCTTGGAAATAAAATCATCAACCGGATTCTCCGGAAGAAGCGATAATATTTTTTGCCTTGCTTTTTGACCCATTTCTTCCCACATATCCGATTTAAGATAGGCCCTTTCGAGCGCTTCATCCAGTGCTTCTACTGTCGGGTATCTGGCAATAAAGCCATCAACATTGTCATCAATGACCTCGCGATGCGCTCCAATATCGGTTACGATGGGAACCCGGGCACAGATCATTGAGCCAACAAGAACAATCGGAAGTCCTTCCATAAAAGATGACAACATGATGGCATGGTTTGCACGCCAGATTTTCAACAGGTCATTTGTATGTTTATGAAAAATGACATTTTGCAAACCATAATTTTTTGCGATTGTTTTCAACACTTCTTCATCGTAGCCTTCACCATATAAATTAAGCCGGACAGGCCGTTCCCTCCATTTCTTTAAATTGAAGAGTTCCAGGGCCAAATGCTGTCCTTTATGCACGCGGGAGAGGTTAGCCGGCATTGCAATGTCCAAGCCGTTTTTCATGGACGGGAACGGGATGAAACTGTCTTTGTCAATATGATACGGGTTGTAATGGATGCTGGCATGTGGAAGTTTACAATTGAGCCTTTTCTCCATTACTTTATGGTTGTTTTTACATGTAAAGAACACACTTGCCGCTCCAAGGTACCCTTTCGCAACTTCACTGTTTATATCTCTTTTTATGGGCCAGTACTCGGGCTCTTTTGTAAGCTGGTTTACGATAACATAGTTGATGTTATGATCGATGCACTTGTCATACCATTCAATGCCTTCATCCTGGTCGCCCGTTGACACAACTAACAGGTCAGGTCTGAATAACAATAACTGGCGGAAATCATCACGCCCCTTATATTGAACTTTAATACCCAGGGAATTGAACTTGTCAATAAAATAGGGTGTTGGATCATGCTTTTTAATAATGACCATTACTTCGTTGCCACGGTTACGGCATTCCAGCGCCGTTTCGATCCATAATTGTTCACTGCCTCCGTTTGAACTGTAGTCATTGGTTGTTAAAAAAGCCAGTCTTTTATTTCGGACAGTATGGATGATGGCATTTTCAAATTTTTCTTTAAGTAAACTATATGGATAGATCTTGTCATAATCATCTTTCGAAATCAGCGGATCAATGGTGCCAAACTGCGAAGATATATGGATCTCCCATTTGGGTAAATAAGTCTGATCTATCGCAAAGGATTGCAGGATCTTGTCGTATATCATTTCCTGTTCTTTTAAAAGCAACAGGAGTGCTGGTTTATCCGCCGTGAATTTTGATGTGATGGTATGCCCGTGCTTGCGGTGATAATTTAATTTGTTCGCACAGTATGCTATTTTTTTTCCGATAAGTAACTGTGTGTAAAACAGCCAGTCACCTGAAAATTTGAACTCAATTATTTCATTGAAAATGGATTCATGTATGGCACTTTTTCTTATCAGGACGGCACTTGCATTCGGAATGGAATTCTTAACCCCGAGACCGAACATAATTTCCTGCGAACCGTCCACCACATAAGAGGATTTCCAGTGGTACGGGTCGAGGGCCTCCAGGTATGAATCATAGTTTCCGGTCACCCTGTCCTCTTCATCAACAATTAATGAGTTGGAATAAGCAATGGCCACAGAAGCTTTATTGAAATTTGGCAGCAGCTTTTCCAGGAAATCAGGTTCACAGTAATCATCAGCCTCCGCAAACCAGATGAAATCCCCTTTTGCCATTTCAAAGCCCTTTTGCCATTGGATGAATGGAATTCCGCTGTTTTCAGTATTCTGATGAAAATTGACATACGGATGATCTAGATACTCGGCTATTACAGTCAAACTATCATCGGTTGAGGCATCATCCAGTAAAATGATCTCAATATCCTGGAAGGTCTGATATAAAATACTGTCCAGCCTTCTTTTCAGGAATTTCGCACAATTATAATTCGGAACGATCACAGAAACAAGTGGCCGTAAATTACTTGTCTTCCGGCACAAATTCAAGACCTGTGGCGCGGCAATATCAACGGTATGGCGTTCCAGGAATTTTTGCCTTGCCCTGTCACCGAGCGACTTTAAAATTTCCTGGTTTTCAGATAGATATTTTATTTTCTCAGCCACCTGGTCAACATCTTCATAGGGAACCACAAAGCCTGCATCGTCCTCTATAAAATCAGGCATTCCTCCGGCATCTGCAAAGCAAATGACCGGAACTCCGCATTGCGTTGCTTCCAGGCAAACCAATGGGAACGGGTCTTCGCGTGAAGGAAGATAAAAAACATCACTGAGCAGCAAATATTGAAATACGTTTTCCTTAACACCGAGAAAAGTGATCTTGTCTTGCAAACCGTTTTCCAGCGCCTTTTGTTCAAGTTGATTCCAGGAACATACACTGGCGGAATGCTGATCTATGTCCCAGATATTTTCCCCAATCCAGTAAAAATGAAAGTTTGAAAATCCTTTATCCTTCAGTTTTATTGCTGTTTCAAAAAACAGGTCAACACCCTTCCTCCAATAAATGGTCCCGCAGCCAATAACAATGATGCCATCTTCGACCAACCCCAGCTCTTTACGTAATTGTTTCTTTGATTTGTTGAACTGGATGTTCCGCACCTCGATAAATTCATGAATTGTAGTGATATTCTCCCTGGCAACATGATGATTTGTGATCAAATTCATACCAACAGGTTCTGAACATGCAACAAAGGTGTTGGTAAAATGAAGCATAAGCCTTATCGTGCCGCTGCTGATATACAATTTAATCGATTTCTCCAATTCGTGAACATGGGTGATGTAAGGAACACCCAGAAAGCCCAATTCATCATATATAACCGGTGTCACTACTGTGTTGCCATACACCAGGCTGACTTTCCCGATAAAATCACTCAGGGAAGCGTTTCGTTTTAAGGGGTCAGGATGTTGATTCATCAAATCCTCCCATATCAGCGTTGGGGCGATTTCATTGAATTTATCAAGAAGGATCCCTCCCCGGAGGAGGATTATTTTAATATTGATGGAAGTGTGCGTCTTTAACCATCTAAGTAATGTAAGCTGAAGTACCTGGGCTCCTGCCAAAAGTGCATCATGCCCAATAAACAATATGGAACTTTGACCATTGAAAACCGGATGCGATGGCTGGCTTTCAGTTTCAGGAGGTAGATTCTCCGCTTTGCCCCCTGTGGTTTCCATCGAATCAGAAAGGGGACCCGGTGTTACAGGTTGCGGTAAGGTCCCCGAAAATTGTTGTACCATTCTTTTTACAACCGACCAGGATTTCGATCCATACGGGAAAAACACATAGAACAGTTTCAGCGCTTTTGGATGCAGGTACCGCAGTGGTTTTGTAACCTGCCACGACATGGATGACAGCAGATCGTTTATCCTTTTATGATGTTCTTCCAGCAATCTGATCTCAAATTTAAGTTCAGAGTTCTTCGCATTCAGGTCATCATTCAGGATGCTGATAGCTTCATTCTTTTCCTTCAATTGATTGTTCAGGATGCTGCTGGCCTCCTCCATTTCCTTCAGGGTAAGTTCCAGCGTAAGGATGGCATTGATTTTTTCCTGCATGGTCAGGTTCTGCGACAGGATGGTTTCACCCTTTTCTCTCAGTTCATGGTTGAGAACGTTGATGGTGTCATTTCTGGCCATAAGTTCATTGTCCCGGTCAAGAATGATAAGATCCCTTTCCTGCAGCGCATCATCACGTTGACCAATCAAATTCTCATTCTCCTTGATGATATATTCCTGGCTTTGAATTTTGTTTTCCTTTTCAGCGGCAATGCCTTCAATTTTCCGGATGAACTGATCCTTTTGTTGAAGAATTGACTCGCTTTCCTTTTTCGCCATCTCCAGGAACTCCATATGCTGTTCTTTTTCCTGGAGCCGGGTATCTTTTTGCGCAATGAGTCCTTGAAGTTTGGCAAAATCCTCTGAAAATTGCTTTTTATGATCCTCTAGGATCAAAGTCAGGTCATTTCCCCGCCCTTCTGCAATGACAAGCTTATCCTGCAGTCTTTGAGCCATTTTATAAAAGTTGATAGAACCATCGGCTCTCCCCCTGATATCCTCCATCAGCAGCACCTGATTGTTCTTTTCGGCCATGGCCTCTTTTGTGGCCTCCAAAAAACGCAAACCGTACTTTTTATCCGGTTCCAGGTGTGTTCCTTCAGCCCATTCATTCCATGCATTGATAAAAACCAGTCTTTCATCACCCTTATGTTCGGTTTCCGTCAGTCCAATAGTTGCCTTGAGAAATAATTTGTACAGGTCGGGCGATGAATTTAAAAAGATTGTGCTTGAATTCTGCCTGCGCGCAGTATTGTCCCAGGATGGAAAGACCCCCCTGAAAAGCGTGTATGGAGGAGCTTTCTGACTAACCATATGATCAACGATACAGGGATAATCAAAAAACCAGTTATTCTGAACCTCATTAAGACCCAGGTCAAATAATTTTGCAATGAGGCTTTTATCCAACTGGCAGTCAATCGTAAAATCCAACGGGAACTGCACAACTCCATCAAAACCAATATGTGAGGGATCAAGGTCTTTAACAAAGTTATTCACTGTACAGAGGTATAACTCTTCCTCCAGCTCCTTTTGAACTATCTTTCTCCAAGTCTCCGCCGTGTTCTTCGGATCGGGTAAAAGCTCCGTACGGTAAACAAGCAATAACAATTTGTTGTTGATCCTGATATACCTTTTATCTTTTAAAACGGGCAGCAATTGACGGATAAACCTGGCGTCATCCGCTTGTGAATGAACCTGTTCTATGAGGATATCATCTTCGAAACCATCCCATTTTCGTGTCCAGTTCTCATTTGCCCAGCAAACGCAGAATGGAAAATCCGGTTTCCCTGATTTCAGGTTTTCATCCAACGGAGTGTTTAATAAGCGTTTTCCGTTGAAATAGTAGTAATAATAGCAAAATCCGTAAATTCCATGTTCTTTGGCCAGGCGTGCCTGCTCCTCCCGGACCTCTGCCAGCCTGAGATCATAGAAACCCAAGTCGGCCGGAAGATGAGGTTGATAATGTCCCGGGAAAACGGGCTTGGCATTCGCAACATTCGACCATTCTGTAAAACCTTTGCCCCACCAGGAATCATTTTCCGGGATAGGGTGAAATTGGGGCAAATAAAAGGCTATTAGTCTGGTATCGCTCATATTATCCTTGGTTCGTGCAATTTTGTGCAAAAATAAATAATTCTGCAGGATCCTGTTATCCTTATTTGGACAGCGAAATTAACAATTTCTGAACGGTGTCTTATCAAATTTGGGAATATATTAATCAACATGTTGATTTTCAGAGCAGAAACCTCATAACGGAAATTGGCAACTGAAGCAAAATTTGTTTTTATTTAATCAAGATTTTTACAGGAAGGTTAAACCGCTCACACAGGATTAACTTACGTTTGTAACCCAAGGCAAGTCCAAGCAAATAATCACCCTTAAGATTTTTAACATCAATTGTTGCCTTGAATCCGACATCTGCCATTGATGGTTGATTAAAACTATTGTTTACGTCTGGACGAGCTTTGCGATGTGTCCCGAAATATTTTATTATTCCGCCTTGATTTTTCAGTGTGCTAAAAACTTCATCAAACGCAATTCCTTCTTTGGCAGAAAAAGCCAGCCAGCCTTCTATGGTGACTAAATCAGTTGTTGCTGTCCAACCGGGAACAGGAGATCTGCCATTGATCAAATCTATTGATCCATCATAGTAATTGTTAGAATTCGCTAACTTGTACCCGTGGGGCAATGAATCGTAACCTGTCGGGTAAATTACCACGGGTTTTGTTTCTGTTTTTATTCGCCTCTACAAAAACAGTTCGCCATGATTTTGTGTTTATCAATGAGTCAAAAACTTCTTTTAATCGTATCCGCCCTACTAACTCCATCTTTCCCAACCTCCGCTACCGATTTACCTTTGCTCCCAAAAAAGGGGTAATATGAAAACACCAAAGTCAGCGGCCATGTTTGCCAAAGTTGAAGAATGGAAGCAAAGCGGCAT
>JBBQUQ010000117.1:0-8561 GCA_038212325.1 Bacteroidales bacterium | reverse complement strand
ATGTGCTGCTGATGCAAAAGGTCTTCAGCCGTCCGCAGAAGGGCCGGATTTTCTGGAACCAGCTGATGACCGAAATCAACAGCCTCGGCATCGAATCGCTGGGCATCGTGGCCTTCATCTCTGCCTTCATGGGGGCGGTTGTCTCCATTCAAACAGCTTATAACATCACCAGCCCGCTCATTCCCATGTCGATGGTGGGCTTTACCGTTCGCCAGAGCGTTATCCTCGAATTTTCACCTACGGTCATCAGCCTCATCCTGGCAGGGAAGGTCGGTTCGCGCATCGCCTCCGAGATCGGCACCATGCGGGTCACGGAGCAGATCGACGCCCTGGAGATCATGGGTGTGAATTCAGCGAATTACCTGATATTTCCCAAAATAGTTGCTTCCATATTGATCAACCCGGTGCTGATCATTTTCAGCATGTGGATGGGAATCCTCGGCGGATGGTTTGCCATGGTTGCAACAGGCCTTGTTTCAACGAATGATTATGTACAGGGCATGAGAGGTGAATTCCAGGGATATACCATATTTTATGCCATCACAAAAACGGTGTTTTTTGCCTATATAATCTCTTCCGTCTCCGGCTTTTATGGCTACATCACGCAGGGCGGCGCCCTTGAAGTCGGACAGGCAAGCACCAAAGCCGTTGTTTTCAGCAGCGTGATCATCATCCTGTTCAACCTGGTGCTCACCCAACTCCTGCTCACATGATCGAAGTACGGAACATCAACAAGACCTTCGGGGAGAATCATGTTTTGAAAGATGTGTCGTGTATCTTCGAAAAGGGGAAGACCAATCTCATCATCGGGCAAAGCGGTTCGGGTAAGACCGTGCTGATGAAATGCCTGGTCGGCTTGTTTGAAGTCGACAATGGCTTGATCTCCTATGATGACCGCGATTTTACCCGGATGAACTTCGAACAGCGTAAAACATTGCGCCAGGAGATCGGCATGCTGTTCCAGGGAGGTGCCTTGTTCGATTCGATGGATGTGGAGGAGAATGTGATGTTTCCGCTGAACATATTCACTTCGCAGTCGCCGGGCGAAAAACTGGAACGGGTAAATTTCGTGCTGAAGCGGGTCAATCTCGAAAATGTAAACCGGCTGATGCCTTCGGAGCTCAGCGGCGGCATGCGCAAGCGCGTGGCCATTGCACGTGCAATTGCCATGAAGCCGCAGTACCTGTTCTGCGATGAGCCCAATTCGGGGCTTGATCCGTACACTTCCGGGGTCATCGACCATCTCATACAGGAAATCACCGAGGAATACGACATCACCACCATTGTCAACACGCACGACATGAACTCCGTGCTCAGCATCGGCGACAGCGTGGCATACATTTTCGAAGGCAAATTGTGGTGGAGAGGCGACAAGGAGACGATTTTGCACACCGAAAATGCCGAATTGAACGAATTTGTATTCGGAACAGAATTAACATCCAGGTTGAAGGGGTAACAGGGTTGTTCAAATGTAAAATAGCAAAATGTAAAATAGTAAAATAGCAAAATGCAAAATAGCAAAATGTAAAATGGCAAGACAATAAACTGGAAACCATGTCCCTGAACTATATTGATTATATAATCCTCGTCATTCTTGGGCTTTTTATCTTCCAGGGCTACCGCAAGGGGATCATCATCGGCCTTGCCTCCATCGCCGCGCTTGTGCTGGGCATTTATGCCGCAGTCCATTTCTCAAACTACCTCGATGCCACACTGATGGAACACCTTCATCCAAGCCGGAAATGGCTGCCGATCCTCTCTTTTTCCATCACCTTCATCCTGGTGGTGATCGCCGTGATGCTGGTGGCCAAACTCACCGAGAAGTTGGTTGACGTGGTTGGCATGGGGTTCTTCAACCATATTGGTGGAGCCGCACTTGGACTGGTAAAGGGGGTGATCCTGGTGAGCATCCTCTTCTTCATATTTGCCAGTATCGATTCAAAAGGGAAATGGCTGAAGGAAAAGGACAGGCAGGGCTCCTATTTCTACACCCGTGTTGCAGAGGTTTTTCCGAAGATGATGAAGCGGTTTGGAGGGGAGCTGAAGTTTCCGAATTGGGGAGCAGCCCGACAGGCTGACGGGCAGAAACCGTAATTATTCCTATATTGATTGAGTAAGTTTTTCGAGTACGGCTTCCGGGGTGATGCTTCGGATGCATTTGCAATCCATGGTTTTCCGGCAGTCGCTGCAGGTTTTGTCAAGAACCAGGTACGTTGCGTTTCTACCGAGCGGGGCCCAGCGCTGCGGGAAGATGGGCCGCATGGGTGCGTAAAGCCCCACAGCCCTGATGCCAAGCGCGGCTGCGAGGTGCAGTGGCCCGGTGCTGGCAGCCACCAGCCCGTCGGAGGAACCGATGAGGGCGATCAATTCCGAGAGGCTGAGCTTTCCGGTCATATCTGTTACCCGGCCACGGTGCTTTTCAAGAAAACCGGTCATCAGTTCGCCCTCCGCTGCTGTCCCCGTGATCAGGATGTTGAATTTTTCGGCCGGAAGCAAATCAATCAGTGTTGAGAAATTCTCCAGCCCCCATTCCCGCGCGCTCCCCTTTGATTTAGGATGCAATATCAGCGTAAAAGGCTCTGTTTTGTCGTCCGCCTGGTCGAATTTTGCATTTTGCATTTTACATTTTGCATTTTGCATTTCCTCATTAAGCCCGTACATCAATCCAATCTCGTCTAATCCAAACTCCCGCCCAATTCCGAGTCCCTTCAGCATTTTTAAATTGAGCTGCGCTTCATGGAGACCGGATTTTTTCCGTGGAACATATAACAACTTGTTGCAGGTAAACCAGGAATAGAAGCGTCCTGCTGTGGCGATTCGCAATGGAATTCCTGCCTCTTTGGCCGCCCGGCAGATCTCCTTCACCGGGAAAACGTGGACGATAACATCTGCCTTCAATTCTCTCAGCAGGCTGATTCGATCCTCCTCCCTTCCCCAACTCACAAACTCATCCACATGCTCACACAACTCAACGACGGCGCGCGTATATTCGCGTCCCAGAAATATGACTGTACATCCCGGAAAAGATTTTTTCAGAACGCCGGCCACCGGGAGGGTCAATACGACATCCCCGATGCTGTCGGTCCTGCTGATGATGATGCGCATCAATCCATGATCGCTTTGATGCCCGGAAGTTCCTTGCCTTCAATGTATTCGAGCATGGCCCCGCCCCCGGTGGAAACATAGCTTACCTTGTCGGCCAGGCCATATTTGTTGATGGCTGCAACGGTATCACCGCCGCCTACGAGGGTAAAAGTGCCGGTTTCAGTAACCCTGGCAAGCGCCAGCGCGATGAATTTCGTGCCCGCCTCATAATTGTTCATTTCAAAAACGCCCATCGGGCCGTTCCAGAGGATCGTGCCCGACTGCTCGATAACATGGCTGAATTTGGCACAGGCGGCAGGGCCGATGTCGAGGCCCATCCATGGCACCTGGATATCGTGGGCACTGCTGGTCTTCATGTTGGCATCGTTGGAGAACGCATCGGCGAGAACGGCGTCCTGCGGCAGGTATAGGCTTACTCCCCGCGATTTGGCGCGTTCCATAATTCCTTTTGCCATATCCAGATAATCCTCTTCGACCATCGAAGCGCCGATGTCACCACCCTGCGCTTTGATAAATGTGAACATCATTCCGCCCCCGATGATCAGGTTGTTGACCTTGTCCATCAGGTGGTTGATGATCTCGATTTTCGTTGAAACCTTAGCCCCGCCCAGGATGGCGGTGATCGGGCGCTTGCCGTCCTTGATGCACTTGTCGATGTTGATGATCTCGTTGGCCATCACATAGCCGAACATCTTTGTCGTCGGGAAAAATTCTGCGATGATGGCAGTTGAGGCATGGGCACGGTGTGCCGTTCCGAATGCATCGTTTACATACAGGTCGCCCAGAACAGATAATTTCCGCGCAAATTCACGGTCGCCCTTCTCTTCTTCTTTGTAAAACCTGAGGTTTTCAAGCAGCAGCACCTCTCCCGGCTTCAGCGAACCAGCCAGGTCGGTGGCAGACTGGCCTATGCAGTCGTCGGCAAATTTTACCGGGCGGTTCAGTTTTGCTGACAGGTACGGGATTATATGCTTCAGCGAATATTTTTCTTCGGGACCTCCCTTTGGCCGTCCGAGATGAGACATCAGGATCACAGCTCCACCGTCGTTCAGGATGTGGGTGATGGTTGGAATGGTCGCATCGATGCGTGTAGTATCTGCTATTTGAAATTGGCTGTCGAGGGGTACATTGAAATCAACCCTGATCAAGGCCTTTTTATCCTTAAAGGTAAAATTATCAATTGTTTGCATGAAATTGTGTGGTTTAATATATATGCAGAAGATGTTATTTATTTGTAAGAACCATCCTTTTAGTATCAATTATTTTATTATCGATTAATAATGAGTAAAAGTACATTCCAGCTTTAAATTCATAGGCCTGTATCATGACAAATCCCGATCCCATCTGATTGATAGCAAATGATTTTATTTCAGATCCTTGTAAATTATAAATAATTAAATTAGCAGAATACACATTACTTGGAATTTCATATTCAATGCGTGTATTTACTGAAAAAGGATTAGGAACATTTTCGTAAAGTCTAGCATGCTCTGATAAATTATCATGTAAATTCAAAGGGGTTAAGGAAGAACTATTAATTGATTTAATATCAGGATGACAACAGTTTGCTATCATTTCTTTTAATTCATCAATTTCAGATTGTTGTTTTTGTATTGCTGCTAATAATAAAGGGACGAATTCTATATAATTTACCCTCAACAATCCATTTTCATCAGAGTTAACAAGTTCGGGAAAAAAACAGCTAAGTTCTTGTGCAATAAAGCCATATTGTTTAAGTATATTCTTATCCGATGTATAAATGAGACTATCACCTGGTGCCTTTTTTAAACGTAAAGACGTTTCGGAATTTGAACTATCTACAAAGTTATACGAAATGGGCCTTAATTTTAATAATCTATTGATATCCGTTAACGATTGAACGTTTGTTTTAATACGTGCGTCTGAATTTATGTATACCCCCCTCGCATAAATAAACCCATCTCCCCTAACAAAAAAATTCTGATCATTTCCACGTTGTACTATATAAGCCTTTGACAATGGTTCATTGGTAAAAGTAACAAAACTTTGATCCCATTGACCTGCTGTGTTAGTCCATAAACGAACTTCACCGTTCGAAAGGACTTTCAGTTGAGCATTCGCAATTATAGCTATGAATATGAAAGTAATTAATAAGAACTTTTTCATTTGTAAAATTTAGTTCAACGCAAACTTACAATATCAACTTAATTAGACTAATTTTAATTGCAAGAGGTGGGATACAACACAAATTCGGTTCCTAATGTGCTTGAAAACCCCGCATTCAATTGTAAATAATCAGTTGCTCTCAGGGTTATTATGGAATTTGGAGGAATAAGAGTTGGACTTCCTAATGAGATCGATTTTTTCACTGCGTAAAAGAAAGTATTAAAATTGTAAATTTCATTGACCACTGTATTACAATCCATTTTAAGCCGATAAATTTTTATAGATTCAGTATTCATGTATGATGGAAATGGAGTAAAGCTATTCGGAAGATCCCAAGGAAGAATTGCTAAATTAGCAATAACAGTAAGGAAATGATTATACCCACCAACATTAGGCTCATTTCTTAATTTGGTTTCATCAATATACCAAACTATTTTATCAGCAGTCCATTCAACAGAATATTTGTGATAGTTTGTTGAATAATCGGAACAGGTATATTCTTTCAAATAATCTATGGTGCCACAATTGTGAAGACTATTAGTGGTCGTTGTTGGATAACTACCATCCATCTCAAAAATATCCATCTCATTATAGTCTTGGTACTGACAAGAGCCGTTGTGTAACCAGAAAGCAGGGAAAAAACCCTTGCCCTTTGGCAATTTACACATAATTTCGAAATAGCCATAGCGGTAAAGGGTTTTCGTATTAACCCAGCCTGAAGTATAATCATGATCTTGATAGTCTTCTCGTAAAATTTTAAAAACAAGTTTCCCATCATCAATATAAACATTTTGAGAACGGTTTGTGTACATTTCTGGCTCACCGTTATGATCATAATTATTTGCCACATGCCATATCGTTGTATCAAGCGTAGTAAAATTTTCCATTAAAACTATTTCCCAATTTTTATCATATGGTGGAATTTGTGCAAGATACGGTAACCTAGCTAAAAAAACTACCACAAACAATGATGTAAGTTTTTTCATATTTTCTTCCCCGTATAAAAGTCATCAGTAAAACAGCCCAAACCTCCTATACGGGTAATAACTGTAAGGGTATCATTTGTTATCGTTCCACCCATACCATCATATGGAGGATGTGGCGTCAAACCACCACCAAAAGTGCCATTGGGATGTATTGTTAGTGTAGCACCTATAATCGTAATGGAAGAATCACCGATTTTACTAACAACCACTATAGTGGGAATCGTATCATAATAGTAAGTTGAATCACCACAGTGATAGATTCCGGTTTTATTGCATGAAAATTTTCCAATATACTTGTCTCTATAATCAATGGGATTCACGTTATTATCATCATGACAACCAATAGTAAAGAAGAATAAAAAGAGAATTATAAAAACATTTTTGAAGTGCGAAGCAAAGACCATAGACGAATATCTTCTTTCTTAGGACATGACAACTTTTCAACTATCTGAATACCATCAATTAATGATAATAACCCTATTGTAATTATTTCAAATTTATCTAGACATGGTTATGACAATCATTTTTTGGATACATGTTTCGCCAATTTCTGTGAAATATGAAAACCAAAGCCTCAGACAAAAGTAATGAATTAGTTGACATCTTTTACGGTTGTTTGAGATGGAATAAGGCCCGGATAAAGTTCTTTGTTAATCCACAACAAAACTTTTCGTTGTTGCAACACTAATATCAAAAAACCACGAAAACAACCGTAAAATCAGTAGTTTATGAGCACATTTCAACAGAAAATAATAGTATCGCCTACATTTGAAAAAAACAAAAAAAAATGTTAACAACCCTCTTTTATAAATATGTAAGTAATTACAATAGGCAAAATTAAAATAATTAGGGACGACAACGCATATATATTTAATTTTACCTTGATTTTAGTTTATACAAATTTATCCTTTGAAATAAATGAGTCCGGTATAAAAACTCATCAATTTTGAATTGCCAATAGCTTTAGCTATTGGTTAGAGGTGGGAAATGAAATCGGCTTTAGCCAAATAATTGACATTTAATTGTTTGGCTAAAGCCAATTATTTAATGAATTCCTCAAACCTCCAGCTTTAGCTGGAGGCAATTCATTTGGTAACAAATTTCATCCTTTTTATACTGGACTCATAAATGTAAGAAACAAATCGTGAATGATGACGAAAAGGTATTTTTATTATTTAGGAGAATTCTGAAAAATGCAAGATTTAAACGTAACCCTGATCCAAACAGACCTTTTCTGGGAAGAAGCAAAAAAAAATCTCGATCATTTTGATCAGTTGCTTGGTCGTATCAGCACGCCGACCGATCTGATCCTGCTGCCCGAGACATTTAATACAGGCTTTTCAAGCAACCCGGCTGCCTGCGCAGAAACGATCGATGGCCCATCAATGGAGTTCCTGCGACGCCAGGCAAGGAAAAAGAATGCCGTGATCATGGCCACCCTGCTGATTTGCGAAGGCGACGGATGTTACAACCGCCTGGTATGCATGCGGCCCGACGGGAATTTTGAAACATACGATAAGCGGCACCTTTTCCGTTTGAGTGAAGAAAACAGGCTTTTCACGGCAGGTAACCAACCGCTGGTCGTTGAGGTGAACGGTTGGAAGATCTCGACCATCATCTGCTACGACCTCCGCTTCCCCGTATGGAGCAAAAACACCTGGGCCGATGGCGCCTATGGGTATGATCTGCTGGTGTGCCTGGCAAACTGGCCGGAAAGCAGGTCGCATGTCTGGAAAACATTGCTGGCTGCCAGGGCCATCGAGAACCAGGCATATGGGGCTGGGGTGAACCGGATCGGCACCGACGGACATGGAACGGGGCATTCGGGCGACACCATGGCCATCGACGCCAAAGGCAAGGTGCTGTATGACGCCGGCGAAGGCATGGAAGAGGTAAAAACCATCATACTTTCAGCCTCGGAACTGAAACTGTTCCGCGATTCCTTCACCGTGGGAATGGATTGGGATCAGTTTAACATCACTATTTAATTGCAGGCTATGACGAAATTGTCGGTTGTCATTATTACCCTGAATGAAGCGTCGAATATCCTGCGCACCCTCGAATCTGTGAAGCCGGTGGCTGATGAGATCGTCATCGTCGATTCGATGTCGGCCGACCGTACCGCGACCATTTGCACGGAATTCGGCTGCCGGGTCTTTCAGCGGGAATTCGACGGTTATGGAGCACAAAAGCAATTTGCGGCCGATCAGGCGGCAAACGATTGGGTATTCTCCATCGATGCCGACGAGGTGGTCACTGTGGAATTGCAGCAGGAGATCAATGCCATGTTCCACAATGCAACGGGCTCCCTACTGCACCACCCGG
>JBBQUQ010000116.1:0-8571 GCA_038212325.1 Bacteroidales bacterium | reverse complement strand
TCAGCGACGCCATTCATCACCGCGGGTTCAAACTGATTCAGGACATGATTTTCAACCATTGCGGCATCGGCCACTGGTGGATGAAAGACCTGCCATCACAGGACTGGGTGAACCAATGGCCTGAATTCACGCGCACAAATTACCGGACCGGCACCTTTACCGATCCTTATGCTTCACAGGCCGACAGCAACATTTTTGCAAAGGGATGGTTCGACAATGCGATGCCCGACCTGAACCAGACCAACCCGTTCGTTAAAAACTACCTCATCCAGAACAGCATCTGGTGGGTTGAATATGCCGACCTCGATGGCATCCGCGACGATACATTCCCCTATTCATTCAAGGAAATGATGGCTGAATGGGGAAAACGGCTGCAGGAAGAATACCCGGAATTAAACGTTGTGGGCGAATGCTGGCTCAATTATCCAGCTTCGGTAGCCTACTGGCAAAAAGGCTCAAAAAATAAAGACGGCTATGACTCCTGGCTGCCAACCGTCTTCGATTTTCCCTTGTACGATGCCCTCAACAAGGCATTCAGCGAACCTGAAGGCTGGAATACCGGGATTGTCAGGCTGTATGAGATCCTTGCACAGGATTTCTCCTATCCGAGCCCCAATAACATAATGGTCTTCGCCGACAACCATGATGTGAACCGGTATCTCGATTCACAAAAGGACGATGTACGCAAGCTTAAGATGGCCATGGCCTATATCCTTACAACGCGGGGCATTCCGCAGGTGTATTATGGTACAGAGATCATGCTGACCACGGGACCAGACAAATCGGGCGACGGGAACAAGCGCAGGGACTTTCCGGGCGGCTGGTCCGACGACCTGCGAAATGCCTTCACAGCAAATGGCCGGACTGCCGAGGAAAACGACATGTACAACTACCTTCAAAAACTGATTCACTGGCGCAACACGAACGAGGTGATCCATACCGGCAAATTCAGGCATTTCATCCCGCAGGAGGGAGTGTATGTCTATTTCAGGTATGACGCAAAAAAAACGGTTATGATCGTCATGAACAACAATGAAGAGGTAAAGACCATCGAAACCAGGAGATACAACGAGTTTTTAAATAAATTTAAATCAGGCGCCGAAATCATTTCCGGAAATCCGTTGAATGACCTTTCAAGGCTGACGATACCCGGGAAATCGGTGGAGATTATTGAACTCAAATAAGTAAATGCAAATTGCAAATTGCAAAATGCAAATTGCAAAACGGAAGAAAATTAAACAGCACAAACTTCGTAAGTCGTAATTCGTAAGTCGTAATTCAAAAAATATGTTAGGTATCCAAAAGCGTCTCAGCAACATTTTTTACATTATCCTGGGTCTTCCCAGCACCGCCATGGGTTTTGCCCTTTCGATCCAGATCGCAGTGTTAAGCTGGATTCTGCGAACCAAATACAACCTGGAGATTGACCAGATCGGGATCGTGTGGGCAGCAGGGCCGATTGCAGGAATCCTGGGACAGCCCATCATCGGGCTGATCAGCGACAAGGCATGGTTCTGGGGTGGAAGGAGAAAGCCGTTCATCATCATCGGCGGTATCCTGGCGGCCCTGATGATCCTTGCCCTGCCCAATATTGACCTTATCAGCAACTTTTTCGGCATTGCCAGCATCATGGCAGTCGCCATTACGGTAGCGCTCACCCTCGACCTGGCCATCAACATAAGCTTCAACCCCACCCGTTCCATCATTGCCGATGTAACCCCCGACGGCCAGCCGCGCACCAAGGGATATACCTGGATGCAATCGATTTCGAACCTTTTCGGCAGCGGCGCCTACCTTATGGGCGCACTGATTGGCAACTATTTCCTGATCTATGCCGGGGTGGTGATCGTGCTTGTTTTTTCGATCGGCCCGCTGCTGTTCATTGAGGAACCCCGGGAGCTTGCGGCCTCTGCAGACGATAAAAACGGGAAAACCGTTGCCAAAGCCGATGCAGTTCCCACCCCGTGGGGAGAGCTGTTCAAACTGTACTTCGCCCATGGATTTTCATGGCTGGGGATCCAGACCATGTTTGTTTACATGTTCGCCTTCCTGGAGCAAAAACTTCCGGCCATGAATGACATGCCGGCAGCCGACCGCAATGCCCGGCTCGGGCAGATGATCGGCTGGTCGTTTTTCATCCTGAACGCAGTTGGTGCAATCTGGCCTGCATTCATGCTGGAACCGATGAGTAAAAAACTCGGGCGGGTCAGGACCCATGCCATGATGGTTGCCATTATGGCCCTTGGTTATTTTGGAATTGTGTTGTTCGCCTCCAGCGCGATCATGTTGTATTCCATGATGTGCGTTCTTACGCTCGGCTGGGCTGCCGTTGTGAGCCTGCCCTTTGCAATCATGTCGGAGAAAGTGGATAAAAGCCGCATGGGATTTTTCATGGGTATTTTCAATCTCTCCGTTGTACTCCCGCAGCTTATCGCCAGTTCTGTGATCGGCACGGTCATTAAAAATTCAGCCGACAAAAACATCATCTTCATTGTCAGCGGCGTCTCCCTGGCTATTTCAGCAGCGCTGTGGCTATTTGTCTCCGACAATAAAAAATCATGATAACCTGCACCACGATGAGAAAAATACTGTTTCTTCTGTTGTTTATTGCCTGCTGCCTCCCGATGAAAGGGCAAACGTTCGCTCAGTTAATCAGCCGGTTAAATTCATTGCCTGAAACAGCGCGGCAGGCGATTGCCGACAGTTTTATGAATTCAGGACATTCATTTCCTTACATCGAGTACGACACCCTGGCACATTTCATTTACAATTCGGCTGCCCAATCCGTGTCCCTGGCCGGGGATGCCACCGGATGGAATCCCAATAAATCATTTACCAACATCAGCAGCACCACTTTCTGGTATTATACCACAAACTATGAAACTGATGCCCGTCTCGACTACAAATTCGTCATCAATGGTTCCAACTGGATCCTTGATCCGAAAAATCCGTACACCTGCACCGGCGGGTTCGGTCCCAATTCTGAACTGCGGATGCCAGGCTACATGTTTCCTGCCGAGATTACCTATAATAATACAATTCCGCACGGGACGATAATAGATACCACGATTCACAGCAACATCCTTGGAAACACCCGCCCCGTGCGCATTTATCTTCCTCCGGACTATCCTGCCGGAAGTGATGCCTATCAGGTGGTTCTTTTTCACGACGGTCCCGAATACATCAGTCTCGGCAATACCGACCGCATTTTCGATTACCTGATCTCGGAACACCTTATGGCGCCGGTTATCGGAGTATTCGTCCCCCCGGTTGACCGCAGCGCTGAATATGCCGGAAGCAAAATTGGCAAGTTTACCGACTTTATCATCACAGAATTAATGCCGGTAATCGATGCGAAGTATAAAACGAGCAGGGATCCTGCAAGAAGGGCGATGATCGGCGCTTCCGACGGAGGTAATATTTCACTCTATATCGGCATGAAACACCCGGAGCAATTCGGGAAAATTGCGGCCCAGTCAAGCGATGTCATCCCCGTGATCAGCGAAACTTTTTTAAACGGACCTAAGCTCAACCTGTCATTGTACATCGATATCGGCAAGTACGATATTGCCATACTGATCCCGATGGTGCATGGTTTGCGCGATATTCTCCAGGCCAATGGATATGACTTTCTTTACAGGGAATGGCATGAAGGACACAGTTGGGGAAACTGGAAAGGGCATTTGAAACTTCCGTTGATGCAGTTTTTCCCCTGGTCGAGCGGACTGAATGAAACGCACGACGGTCATGGGTTTAAACTGGAACAAAACAGGCCTAATTCATTTCACGGTGATACGATGATCCTGTTTTCAGCTCCTGTGGGTTCGACTACAGAGGTGACTCTTGTCGATCTTTCAGGCCGAACAGTTGAAACCATTTTCTCAGGTACAATAATGATAGTGGATAATAGCATTGCATATCATCATACAAAACCAGCCGGTCAATATATTTTAACGCTGAAACAAGATGCAGTTATCAGGGATACCCGGTTAATCTCTGCTTATTAACTTTTAGGCTGAACATTAGTATTTTTCAACACTGTAGAAAAAAATCATCTAATGTGCTTTTCTATTGTGCTATATTGTGCCTAATGTGTTTATTTTTTTTCATTTACATACGGACGAAACTGTATAAAATTAAACTAAGATATATGAAAATTTACCAAATTCCCTTCATCGCTGCAGGATTACTTTTGTCATTATGGAGTTGCACATCAAATGATGACCTTCCACTGGCAAAAGAACCGCAGATGATCAAGTTATCGGCACCCATCCTCATCCATGCTGATTCTACGGTGATCGAGCTGGCCGATTACCTGGTAAAACCCACCTGGATCGATTCGCTGGAGCTTGACAAGTCACTGACAGCGACCATTTCGCCCGATTCGGTACAATTGGTGATCAAACCGGCTGACCGGGATTTTCCGAAGCTTTCCGTGCTGAAAATCTGGTCAAAGGGTTTTGCCTACTCGCTGCTGCTTGAAAAATCGACCAAGCTGAGGTACAGGTTCACATTCGACCCGAAAAACAAGAAGTACAAACATGTCGTGATCAAGGGACAGATGAATGAATGGAATCCGTCGGCGGGTTATCTTTTTGAAAAAGACGGCAAATGGCATATCGACCTCCGCCTGTTTCCGGGCAAATACCAGTACAAGCTGATCCTCGACGGAAAAGAAAAGTCGGATCCCGGCAACCGCGATTCGGTGACCAATAACAACGGCGGCTTCAATTCGCTCCTTACGCTTGGAAATCTTAACCAGACGGGTTTGCCTGGCCTTTTCACATCAGCTGCCGATGGAAGGAAAATCGTGATCGGCATGAAAAACAAGGCCGATTCAATTTTTGTCTTCTGGCAGAATCACCAGCTCAATCAGAAATTCTGGAAGAACGACAGTTCGGGCATCACCATTGAAGTTCCTCATAAAGCCAAAGATTTCGACCGCAGTTTTCTGCGTGTGTGGGCGTTCAACAGCGCGGGCATTTCAAATGAAATCCTGGTTCCGTTAGCCGATGGGCAAGTGCTTGCCGATCCGAAAAAACTTACCCGCGCCGACCGGGAAGCGATGGTGATGTATTTCGTGATGGTCGACCGCTTTAAAAACGGGAAGCCTGAAAATGATGCCCCGGTAAAAGACAAAGAGATTGACCCAAAGGTGAATTACATGGGAGGCGACCTTGCCGGCATCACCCGGGAAATCGAAGACGGCTATTTTACGAACCTCGGGATCAACACGATATGGATATCCCCCATCACGCAGAATCCGGTGGTGGGATATGCTGAATACCCCGCTCCCCATCGCAAATTTTCGGGATACCACGGTTATTGGCCGGTAACCCTCACCACGGTCGATACCCGCTTTGGCAATGCGGATGACATGCACAGGCTGGTCACTGAAGCACACAGTAAAAACATCAATGTGATCCTCGATTTTGTATCGCATCACGTTCACCAGGAGTACCCGGTGTTGCAAGCCCACCCCGACTGGGTCACGCAGATCGACCTTCCGGGGAAGCGAAAAAACATCCGGATATGGGATGAACAGCGGCTTACCACCTGGTTTGATGTGTTTCTTCCTACCTTCGACCTCACCAAACCCGAAGTAGCCGCAATGGTCTCTGACTCCGCCGCATTCTGGATCAAAGAGTTCAAACTCGACGGGTTTCGCCACGATGCAGCCAAACATGTTCCCGAGAATTACTGGAGAACCCTCACCCAAAAGCTGAACCAGCAAGTGGTCATACCTGAGAACCGGGGTGTATACCAGATTGGCGAGACCTTTGGTAGCCGGGAACTGATAGGAAGCTACATCAACCCTGGAATGCTTGATGCCCAGTTCGACTTCAACCTCTACTGGGAGGCCAAATCGGCATTCGCTACAGACAACTACTCGTTTCGCGATCTCAATTACTCCCTGCAGCAGAGTTTTTCTTATTTTGGCGAGCATAACCTGATGGGGAACATTACCGGGAACCAGGACATGTCGCGGTTTATTTCATATGCCGGCGGGGCGCTCAGCTTCAGTGAAGATGACCGTGAGGCCGGATGGAAGCGCGACATCCAGGTGAAAGACACCCTTGGATACCGGAAACTGGCGGCCCTGGAGGCCTTTAACATGACCATCCCCGGCATCCCCGTGATTTATTATGGCGACGAACACGGCATGGCCGGCGCCGGCGATCCCGACAACCGCCGCATGATGAAGTTTGACAGCCTCAGCAAATACGAGCAGTATCTGAAAATTACGACCGCCAAGCTCGCCAACCTGCGAAATTCGAACCTTGCGCTGATATATGGAGACTTCACAGTTATGAAGGTAAGTGAGAAGGTTTATATTTACATGCGTTCCTATTTCGATAAAGCCGTCATCGTAATTTTCAACAAGGATAAATCACCGAGAAAAATCGAATTCGATTTACCCGACCGTTTCATGAAGGCAGGATTCACAGCTCAGTTTGGAAATAAATTCATGTTGGAAAATGGGAAAGTAAGTCTTGAATTGCCTGGTAACTCATTTGATCTCTTAACCAATTAGCCGACCTTGCAGAGAACGTAATACAGATCAACATCCTTGTGCAGAAAAGAAGGCGAAGGTGGCTGTCATTCATCATTTTTTATTACTTTTGCTGCGCTTTTTAAAAATATATAGCTTTTTGCAACATATAGTATTAACTTTACGAGTCTCAAAATCCAGATGAGTATGAAAAGAAATCTACGCCTGAAGTTCAAGAAGCTTATGCTGATGATCCTATTAGCAGGAGGATCGATAACCCTGGCTGCCCAAACCATTCAGGTCACCGGTACGGTATCTGAAGCCGGCACAGGCGATCTGATGATCGGCACCACCGTTTTACAGAAGGGCACGACGACCGGAACTGTATGCGATATCGACGGGAAGTACAAGATCAGCGTGCCCAAGGGGGCAACGTTGGTCTTTTCGCTGATCGGATACATGACCAAAGAAGTAGTTGTTGAAAAAGAGGGCCCGATCGATGTCACCATGGTGGTTCAGGTAACCACCCTCGACGATGTGATTGTAATTGGTTACAGCACCCAGAAAAAAACCGATAAAACCGGTGCTGTGAGTACCGTCAAATCAGACGATCTGAACGGCGGTGTGATTACAAATCCAATCCAGTCGATGCAAGGGAAAGCCGCCGGCGTGCTTGTCTCCAGGAAAGGGGGCGACCCAAGCGAAAATTATTCGGTCAGGATACGCGGTGCTTCAGGATTTGAGTCCAACACCCAGCCCCTTTATGTCATCGACGGAGTTCCCGGCGCCGATCCGAATATCGTATCGCCCGACGACATTGAATCATTCAACATACTGAAAGACGCTGCTTCAACCGCTATCTACGGTTCGCGCGGATCGAACGGGGTCATCATCATCACCACCAAGAAAGGCAAAAAAGGAAACGCCAAGGATGGCGTTAAGGACGATGGAGCTTACAGCAACATCGATTTCTCATCGCAGGTATCCATCGAGAACATATCCAAAAAGCTGGATGTTCTGAGTGCCTCCGAAATGAGGAGTTTTGCCAATCAACAGTTGCAGACGGCTTTGATTACCCATCCCAATTACACCATCGACAGTGTTTTCAGCGATGGGGGCGGCAACACCGACTGGCAGGATGTAATATACAGAACAGGGGTTGCCACAACAACCAACCTGAGTTTTTCAGGCGGGAACCAGCACAACTCATACATGGCAGGGGTGACGCACAATAACTGGCAGGGCACCATGAAAGGTACCGGGAAACAGTTGACCACTGCCCGTATCACTGCCACCCAGAAAGCACTCAAAGACAAACTCACACTGGGTGCGAACCTCCTGGGTGCATTTGAAAATAATGATTATGAGAACTACGGCGGATGGGGCAAAGACGATATCATCTACCAGGCGCTCTCCCGGAACCCGACCGACCCGGTTTATGATTCTGCCGGAAACTATTACCAGTCTTCCCGCGTATTTAATTATGAAAACCCGATATCAGTCATCGACCAGGTGACCAACAACAGGAGCGCCAAAAAATTTCTTGGCAACCTGAAGGCCGACTTTGAAATCATCTCAGGGCTCATCGCCAGCGTGAATGTTGGCTATATCCATGATGACAACACCACCAATTATTTCAGGCCGGCTAACATATATTCCTCTGCTGACAATGGCTTCGGAAAAAAGCAATACAATTCCAACACCCAGAAGCTTATTGAAATCACCGGTGTTTACAACAAGAGTTTCAAGATAAATCACAACCTCAATGCGCTCCTCGGTTATTCATGGCAGGAATCCGTATCAAGCTGGTTCTTTGCCCAGGGCGGTGATGCACAGTCAACCTATGCCGGCCCGGATAACCTGGCTACCCTGAATGATGTAAAATGGGGAGATATCGCATCGGGGAAGGGCCAGTGGGACCTCATCGGGTTCTTTGGCCGCGTGCAGTACAATTATAAAAGCAAATACTTTGTGTCTGCCTCACTGCGGCGCGACGGTTCCTCCAAATTCGGAGAAAACAACAAGTGGGGCTGGTTTCCGACTGCAGCGATTGGATGGAGCCTCGACCAGGAAAAATG
>JBBQUQ010000115.1:0-8908 GCA_038212325.1 Bacteroidales bacterium | reverse complement strand
CATCCCTGATATGACTTCAATAAAACTGTCGACACCAAAGCCAAACAATGCGAGGGTTTCGTCCTGATATCCTATGACCATTGACACAACACCTTCGATGATATTGTAGAAAACGGTGAATAAACTTAACAGGAAAGCATTTCGGTAAAGTTTGGTTTCGTTACTCATTCGTTTTCAAATATTTTAAAATAAGTTCTTTTTCTGCCGGGTTGATTTTTGCTTTGACCTGCATGGTGTCCACCCAATATTTCCATTGCTTTGCATTGTGTTTTTCCGGCAAAATCAATGTGTGGCAACCCCCGCATTTGTTTAAATACAATTTTCTGCCTTCCTGCAATTCCTGCAGTGAGGCATCGGAAGTAACATTTTCAGGCGTTGGTTTGTAGAGTGCGGAGGAGCACCCGTTCATCATGGACCCAATGGCCACCAGGCTGATTATGATGCCAACCTTAAAAGACGTATGAAAACAGCAGTCTGAACTGTACCTTCTCATATTCATTCAAATTAAGTGATCCGTTTGTTTCCCCCTTAAAGGATGCTATTTGCGGCAATATGGTAAAGTTGATCCAAAAACCATCCTGTGCATAGGATAGTCCGGGGCCTGCAAAGACGGCACTGTGCAGCAATTCACCGCCTGCAAAAACGTTTCTCCAGCCATTTTCAAGTGTCAGATGAAACCTGGTACTGAAGGAATATCCAAGTGAAAGGTAGAGATCTGCCTTGCTCTCCTTTTCCCATTTGGTTGAATTGTCAGTGATAACGGGCTTCATTTCAAGTTCATACACACCGTTCCCTGCAATGGTAAAGTGTTTGATCCTTTTATCGATGATCAGTTTCCCCTCCAATTCAAATTCATTGCTCCCCACTCCTACTTCAGCATATAATGCCAAACCCACAGGATCTGCGACGGGATCCAGGATTTTATATTTCCATTCGTTGGAAAAACTAAGTTCGTTCTCTGTTTCCATAAACTTAGCCGAATCAGGACCCTCCGTTTGTGTTTGCGTCGTTAAATTCAGATAAAATGCTGTCTGAAGGTTTTTACCCAGCCCGATTTCGAATTCTGTCCGATTATCAAGCCGGAAGTAATAATCATCACGACCGGCTCTGAACGTATTCCAGATTTCCAGTTCCTTCTGGCCCTTATTGAGCACTGTACTCTGATAGGTATAGGTAAACAGCCTGTCCTGGGCATTTACTGATAAAATCGGGAGGGTTAGACAAATTAAGAGGTGAATTTTCAGAAATGTTCTATTCGCATTCATATGGTTCAGATTTAAATTATTTCTGAATGCAAAGAACAGGACAACAATGGTGGCAATCAATCCCAATATGTAGGTATATTATCGGGTCAGTCGGTCAGGTTGTTGAGAACGGCATAGAGTGTTAAGCCGGCAATCGTTTTAATTCCAAGTTTTTGGGTAATGTTCTTCCGGTGGGTTATCGCCGTATGGATACTGATAAACAACTTATCGGCAATCTGCTTGTTGCTGTCGCCCAGGGCGACAAGTTTTAAAACATCTGTTTCGCGGGTTGACAGTTGATTGCTGCGGCGTTTTGATTTGACATTTTGAAAAAGGTTGTCTATTTTCTGACCAATCGTGGAAGAGGTGTCGGAAATAAGGAGTATTTCATCCAACTTCCAGGAATTATCTATTTCATCCTGGTCGGTTGCGACAATGAAAATAATGTTGTGGTTCTTCTTCAGAGAGGAATAGTGAGATTGAATTAACGCAATATATGCAATGTCAATTATGATCAGACGGTCTTTCCATCCATTGAGCACGGATGGCAATGGTGGATCCTGAAACATTTCGGTAACTGTAATGCTCTTTAAGTTGAGCACAGCTTTGATTCCCTGCAGAATCAGGTAGTATTTATGTATGATGATGGAATTTTGAGGTGGCATGGTTCCGAACTATTTCAATAAATCCAACAACCTGGGAACCAATATTTTTTCTTCAAAACGCTCATGATCAGCCTGTTCCTTCTCAAAATGAGATAACGTATGCAGAATTTCATGAATTAACCGGATATTTAAATTCTCCGGAATGTGTTGAATGATGACCGTCAGCAAATCGCTGATCTCACTGTCAACAGTTTCATGCTGATTAAATATGTCCTGAATATTTGAAATTGACAGTTTCGGTTTATGCCGATTCCCTTTTTCAACCAATGGAAAAATTTCTTTCTCTTCAAATTCAAGGTGACGCAGGAACTTTTGGACATATTCATTAAAATACTTTTCAACGACGGTTACAAACCGTTTATCCTTACTTTCATTTTTTAACGCATTGACCAATTCAGTTATATAAGGAATTGTAATTTCTTTATGATAATCGTGGGTCCTGGTCAGAAAATCGATCAGCGACGGAAGCCCTATCTCCTCTGCCTGAGGAAAATAATCCCTGGAATTATAGGTATTAAGTACCGCGAGAAAAAAGGGAAGACTGATCTTTTTTTCAAGGCAAATTTCAGCGACACTCTTTTGCCTGATCGCTGATTTAATTCCAAACCTGTACACCACAGGAAGCAAATCAATGTTCCTGCTTACTACTTCTGACAATTTATCATTTCCTGCAATCATGGGAGTTAATTTTTCAATTCTTTGTAAAATTCAGCAGTTCAGTTTTTGCCGGGTTATCGTTCTTGTACACCAGTCAAATAGATTATACTCAACGCAAAAATAATAATTATTTAGATCATTTTTAAATAATATGGGGTATATTTGCTCTACCCACCCCCTTGCCCCCTCCCAGCCTTTTTCTCCCTGGCAGTTTTTGCGCAATCTCCATCACATACGAACACATTTGGCGTTTTTACAGAGGTAACGCCAACCGATTCGCTTTTTATTACTCCGGCTGATGAAGATTTCTGGGTTATCGCCACAGCTCCCGGTGATTACGACAACGATGGCGACATCGACATAGCCGTTCTCGGATTTTATGTCGTTTACAATGTAAGCGCGGTTGATAAACTCATCATAATGCGCAACGACAGTGCAGCTTCGCCAACACAATGGCACTTTTCGTACCTGGAAGTGCCTCTTGGCAGTTTGAGTACCGGATCTTCTGATTTGGCATGGGGCGATGTGGACGGTGACGGCGATCTTGACCTGGTGGCAGGTACGGATGGTCAGGCGGTGATATTCCGGAACGATACCGGTGCGCTTGTGCTGACCAATACAATCCTTCCTGAATATATGGAGGACAACAACCAGGCATATTTTGATCTCCGGTCAATTTCTTTTGCAGATTATGACAATGATGGCGATCCTGACATCTTATTGCCATCCGTTTTTGATTTTACTAACTACTCGTTCCGAACAGCCTTGATGCGTAATGACGGGCCGAACGGAACCGGTGGCTGGATTTTCACTGAAACCGATTCTGTTTTCACACCGACAAGTCATGCGCAGAGCCAGTGGGCCGATTATGACAGCGATGGCGATCTCGATCTTTTGCTTGTAAACATAGCGCCTCAGTATGATGAAGGTTTTATCGCGCGTTACAGGAATGACGGCAATGGTGTGTTCGTTGGTGAGCGTATCCTGGATTCGCTGAGTGTTGAACATGGCGAAGTACAATGGGGAGATTATGACGACGACGGCGATCTCGATATTCTTGTCGCTGGAAATCTCAAGGAATTAAATGGCACCTATATACCAATGGCCTTGCGTATTTATCGCAACGACAATGAAACCTATGTTCCGCTGGAAGTTATTGCAAATCCGGCAGTTGAAGGATGGTATGATTTTACAGCGGCCACTTGGGCTGACTACGACTCGGATGGTGACATGGATATTTTACTTGCCGGACATTATAATTCGGGGACTGAGATTGAAGGCCGGGCAAGGGTTTACAGCAATACAAATGGTGTTTTTACGGACTCCGGCAATGAGCTTCCAGCTCCGCATGCTGCCGGCGACCGCGGAGGTACTTTTACCTGGCTTGACATTGACAAAGAGGGTGATCTCGATTACTTTATCGCCGGTGAGTACTTTGTTCCGGGTGGCAACGGACTCGTGGAGGCACAGATGCACCTCTACCGGAACGATACGCCGGGGCAGAATAATGCTCCTTTGACCCCAACCGGGTTAAGTGTCGTTCAATTGTCGGACAGTTCTGCTCTTTTATCCTGGCTCCATGGCATTGACGATCATACACCCAGCGCTGCGCTTACGTACGATTTGAAACTTTTCCATAACAATATTCCGGTTACGATGCCTGCAAGGATCCCCGATCCGGGCAATGTAAGCGCTGCCACAGAATGGTTATTGACGGGGTTGCAAAATGGAACCTATAAATGGACGCTGAGCACGGTTGATGCTGCTTACATTGGCAGTCCTGTTGCTGTAGGCGAATTCAGTATTTTTCCAGTTTCGGTTAATGAGACAATGGGAGATCAGCCAAAAGGATATGTTATGTGGCAGAATTATCCGAATCCATTTAACCGGGAGACCACGATCAGGTATTCATTGCCGGAAGAAGCAATGGTCACCCTGAAGTTATACAATCTTCAGGGTGCTGAATCAGCAGTGTTGGTTTACGGGAAAAAGCCGGCAGGCAATTATGATTTAAGACTTGACGGATCAGATCTGCCAAATGGGGTCTATTCATACCGGTTACAAGCCGGGGAGTTTTCGCAGACCATGAAATTAGTAATATGCAGGTGACGGATTACCTACGGACAGCATGTTTTCAATTTCCGTTTTGAGCACTACAGATTTTTTGCGGATAAAAGGGGCGTATTTATATTTTAGTGTATCATAGATGTTCTTTGCCTTCTCATCTGGTTCGGAACATTTACGGATACTCGCCAAGCATTTGGCGATGGCATATCCTATCGTGCTGGTTACGATAGCTCTCTATCAATCGATAGTATCCGGAAAGCTCCCCGGTTTTCGGATTATGCCTGTTATTATCCTCAAAAGTCAATACCCCCCTGGGCACTACAAACCAACGTTGAAAAAATGTCAACATTGATTTTGAATAAGATAACGAATGGAGGTTGTGTAATGCCAGGCTAATAAGATAAAAACACGCCTGTTTTGGCGGTTTTTTTATGAAAATTTAACAGTTGTGGGGAACTGAGCTGCAAAATGGGTTAATAATCACAAAAGGACTAAAACGAATAAAAACGGAAACATTTACGGCAACAAAAAAGCCTAACTAATTGATTATTAGTTAGGCTTGGTCGGGGTGAGAAGACTCGAACTTCCGACCCCTTGCACCCCATGCAAGTACGCTAGCCAACTGCGCCACACCCCGATTGTTGCCGGAACGATCTCCGGTTGAGGGTGCAAATATACACAAATTTCTTTTTGAATTGCAAAGGGACGGGAAAATCGGGGGCAAATTGCAAATTGCAAAATGCAAAGTGCAAAGAGCAAAATGGGAAGAGTGCATGCTTATGGTACCGGCCGGAAGATCTGGTATTTGCCTTTGATGATGGTTTTCAGGTCGAGTTCGGTGAGGCCGACTTTGCGGCCAAAGGCGCCGGTGTTCTGGTGGATGAGGACATACACTCCTGGCGCCTTCACCTCGTTGATGAGGGCGGTGTGATGGGTCATGGTCTCGGAAAATACGGTGTCGTGCCGGGTGTATTTGATGTGCACGCCTTCGAACTGAACCAGGTCGCCCGGGAAAACACACTCTTTCGCCGGGTCAACTTTGCGGCCAAAGGTGTATTGCTTGTCCCACTTCGCACCGTTGCGGTTCAGCGCCAGGGCAGCCAGGTCCCAGCATTCGCCGCGGCCAACCGTGGTGCCGGCCTGCTGCCGCACCAGGTCTATGATCTTGCGGTTCAACTCGGGGATGGAGTCGCAGGACAGGGAGAGGAGGTGGATGGCTGACTTGACGGGGTAGATAGTTGATGCACTGTTGGGGAAACCGGTGGCTGCCAGGAGGAGCGATATGGTTAGCAATGATATATTTTGATTCATCATGTTGGAGGGGAGGCAAATGTAAAATGGTAAAATGGTAAAATTTAAAATGGTAAAATGGTAAAATGTAAAATGGTAAAATGGTAAAATAGAGTAACGGTTTACCTTTGGGGGAATTGTGTATGCTGGTTATATTTTCACGATTTTGGTCACCACCACCTGGCGGTCGAAGGTGAAGCGGAGGTAATAGACGCCGGGAGGCATTGCATGCGCTGAGCCGTTGACGACTCCGGTATGAAGCCCTTCGGCCTGTACCTGTTTAGGCTCCACCTTCAGGTTGAATCTGCCCGACATGTCGTATAGCTCAACCGCGACGGGGATCTGCTTCCTGAGAAAATAGTCGTAGGTAACCTGCCCGGTGAAGGGATTCGGGTAAACGATCACTGAGTTTGCGCCTGCTTCTGACGGGGCTTTCGAATCGGCGCCGGCAGCTATGTCGCCAGCCATGTGCTGTTCCACATTCACCCAGGCATCCTTTACAACTACCGGTTCGTTCACCCCGTATTTCTTTTCGGTATCGGAGATCATCAGCACGGGGTAGCGGTATCCCGGGGCATACCAGTAATATTTCACAATGGTCGACTGGTACGACCCGCAAACACTCATCTGAAGCGACTGCTTAACTATTTTTACCCGGAGGGTGCTTTTAACGATCCGGTCGGGCAGGATCAGGGTGCCGAACGCATCGGCCGTTACCGTGTAGGTGCCGCTAATCTCAATGCGGCTGCTCTGGTTGTACCAGGCTACCCCGGAGAAGGGATCGCTGAACTGTCCGCCGTATGAAAGCGGGTACTTCATCCTGGCAACCGGATCGTCGTATTGCAGGGACATTTTTTTAACCGGATTCACATAGCCGGTCTCTGTACCGCCGGCTTCGCCAAACAGGTAAAAATAATCGTAGCCCTCCTCGGTAAGCACCAGGCTTTGTTCACCGCGCCCGGCAATTTTTGGCGAAGGATCCTCCTTTACGCCGCTGAAGATGCTTTTACCGGTATATTTGATGCCCGACAAATCCCAAACCATGTTCTCCCCCGGAAAACCCGGGCTGATATAAGAAATTTCGCGGGTACGTGACGAATCACCCGCCACCGGCCCATTGTTCAGGAAGGTGAGGGTGACCTGGGCGAATACTTCCACCACGAAAAAAAACACTAAAACGAGGATGAATATTCTCTTCAGCAAATGTTGCATACTACAAAAATAATACAATTTCAACGATAAACTGAAAATCATCTGTTAAATTCTCCAAAACCCCGGCATAAACGATTCAGATTTTAGGTATATTTGAACATGAATAATGCGCATCAACGGTTGAAAATAAAAGTAATGAAACCCTTCAATATGTTGGGGCTAAAGCCCCGGATTTTACCAATACCATTCACCCCCGGCCTCAAGGCCAGGGCTATTCATCATTTTCACCCAGTCACCTTGCCACCTTGCCACCCACTTAACTCAACCCAATTATGAAATACATCGGAGCCCATGTGAGCGCCTCCGGGGGCGTTGAAAATGCACCCCTCAATGCCTTTGAGATCGGGGCCAAAGCCTTTGCACTGTTCACCAAAAACCAGCGCCAGTGGAATTCGGCGCCGCTGTCGAAGAGCAGCATCAAACTTTTCCGTGAACACTGCGAAAAGCATGGTTACCAGCCATTCCAGGTATTGCCGCACGACAGCTACCTCATCAACCTGGGCCACCCGGAGCAGGAGGGGCTTGATAAATCGCGTAAAGCGTTTCTCGATGAAATGCAGCGGTGTGAGCAACTCGGCCTCGACAGGCTTAATTTTCACCCCGGAAGTTCGCTGGGCAAAATTAGCGATGAAGAGTGCCTGCTGCGGATCGCCGAATCGGTCAACATCACGCTGGATAAAACCAAAGGGGTCAGCGCCATCATCGAGAATACAGCCGGCCAGGGAAGTAACCTCGGTTTCAAATTTGAGCATCTCCGCTTCATCATCGACCATGTGGAGGATAAAAGCCGGGTTGGGGTGTGCATCGACACCTGCCACTCCTTTGCCGCGGGCTATGACTTGTCGACCGAGGCGTCGTTCAGGGCAACTTTTCAGCACTTCGGGGAGGTGGTGGGGTTCAATTGCCTCAAAGGGATGCACCTCAACGATTCAAAAAAGGGGATGGGCAGCAGGGTCGACCGCCACGACAGTCTTGGGAAAGGAACGCTGGGGATCGATGTTTTCAAATGGCTCATGCACGATTCGCGGTTCGACAACATGCCGCTGATTTTGGAGACGCCGGATGATACGATCTGGGCGGACGAAATAAAGATGTTGTATTCTTTTTGAAGAAGAGTTCGGGTACAGCAAGTGAATTGAACACAGATGACGCAGACCGGGCAGATCCACACAGATTTTTGCAGATAGTTGCCGGAGAGTTTTTTCACCTTCTCCCCCATTTCCGGGATGCCACTGCGGCATGCCATGATGACCCGGGCGCCACGGCGTGAAACATCTACTGCGATAGAAAATCCGAGCCCGGAGCTGGATCCGTCGACCAGCACGGTTTTTCCGTCGATGCGGTCTGTGGGTTTCAATTCGCCTGCGGCGGTTTGCTTCCTGAACAGGTCGCTGATCCCTGTGATCATTGCGGTAACCGGGTTGTTATATTTTTTCTTCTTGATCGGACCGAAATATGTGGCCACCTATGCCGCCACCAAATCATTCAGCATCCGGCTGGCCGAAGCGCTGCACGATGAGTTGAAAGCAGACGGTATCGACATCATGGCCTGCTGTGCCGGAACGGTATCAGTCGCTGATTCATTAAAACATATGGGGCTGAAGCCCCAGGCCGACTCCCATCCGCTATCCACGGCCTGAAGGCCGTGGCAATTCATCGGATGGCTGCAATTCACCTGAAGGCTGCGGCAATTCAAAAAAAATCCCCTGCGCGTCACCCGTCACGAAATGGAACACAGATGACGCAGATGCTGCAGATTAACACTGATTTTTT
>JBBQUQ010000114.1:0-8917 GCA_038212325.1 Bacteroidales bacterium | reverse complement strand
AGAGACAATATAGTTTTAGCTTGGGATAATTCAAATTGCCTCTGATTTATTGCCCTTGGCTTCAGCCCTGGGATAATTCAAATTGCCTCTGATTTATTGCCCTTGGCTTCAGCCCTGGGATAATTCAAATTGCCTCTGATTTATTGCCCTTGGCTTCAGCCAAGGGTTACAGGGGCACATTCATCTCGGGCTTCAGCCCCATTTAACCTTTTTCCCTACCTTTGCCAACCCAAAACCCTCAACCCATGATCCTCGTCACCGGCGGCACAGGTCTGTTAGGCTCACATTTACTGCTCGATCTTGTCAGATCAGGTCAACAGGTCCGCGCCATCAAACGATCCACCAGTAATATAGAAATGGTGCGCAAGGTTTTCTCCTATTATGTTACAAACCCCGATGAACTTGCTGCAAAAATTGAATGGGTGGATGCCGATCTCCTCGACTTTGGTGCTATCGATGATGCCATTCAGGGCATAGCCGAAATTTACCACTGCGGAGCAATCGTTTCCTTCTATCCGAAAGACCACCAGGCGATGCTCAGGGTCAATATCGAAGGCACCGCGAACCTGGTGAACCAGGCCATTGAACACAAGGTGCTGAAATTCTGTTACGTCAGCTCTGTTGCCACGCTGGGCCGTGCCGAAAACAATGAGATATCCACGGAAGAGACCTATTGGGTCCCATCGAAAAAGAATTCGGTTTACGGTATCAGCAAGTACGGCGCCGAACGTGAAATATGGCGCGGAATGGAGGAGGGATTGAACGCGGTGATCATCAACCCGTCGGTGATCCTCGGCCCGGGATTCTGGGACGACAATTCCGGACTATTCCGGCTGGTGTATGAAGGCTTGAAATATTACACCCGTGGCGTTAATGGTTACGTTGATGCCCGCGACATCAGCCGTGCCATGATCGGCCTGATGTCCGGCAATCACTTCGGACAGCGGTATATCTGTTCGGCTGCAAATCTTTCTTACCAGGATTTTTTCACCCTCATTGCCGAACACCTGAACAAATCCGCTCCATCCGTAAACGTTTCTCCTGCCATGACATCCATTGCCTGGCGATTAGAAACTGTTCGTGCATCTCTAACCGGCTCAAAACCTGAAGTTACCCGCGAAATGGCAACAACCACATCGCAGGTTTACAGGTACTCCAGCGAAAAACTCTGCACAACACTGGATTTCGATTTCCGCCCTGTCGGCCAGTCCATACAGGAAATTTGCAGGAACTACCTGGATGACCTCAGGCAATCACCTCAACCCCCTGACCCCTTCTCCTGAAAGAGAAGGGGAATTGGCCGGGATGTTGTTTGCCTAACGGAGAATGTCCCCCTCGCCTTTAGGAGAGGGGGTGCCGGGGGTGAGGTGCTTTGAGTTAGCATGTTCAATTTTATCCCGTTTTTTATTTAAATTAAATTTTTCTTGACATCGCATTCAAAATATATTACTTTTACCGCACAAAAACAAAAAAGTACTCTTATGCGTAAATAAGCATTGGAGCAAATTTTGAACTTGAAATAAATGATGTAATTCACAAAAACCTTAACCATGAAATCAATGTTAAAAAGTAATGCAAATAATCCATTCTCCTTTAACAAAGCAAAATGGATCCTGGTTGCCGTTTCAATATTTTCATCCCTTGCAGGCTTCTCGCAAGTGAGCATAACCAACGATGGAACCGCCCCGCATGGTTCAGCCATGCTTGAAGTGAAATCAACCAATCGCGGCTTTCTTCTGCCACGCATAAACTTCGCCAGCAGGCCGGCTGCACCTGTAACAGGCCTGACAATTTACCAGCTTGATAACAGTCCCGGCATCTATTTCTATGATGGCGCTGCCTGGCAGAAAATGAGCCTGGCCGCCTATGATTTCTGGAACCCGAACGGTCCGGATATCTATTTTAGCTCCGGACGTGTTGGCATCGGGACAAGTAACCCTGACAATCATGGGCTGAATGTTGTCAATTATGTTTTTGGTAAAGGAGCCGTGAGAGGTGCTGATGAATCTGGCACCTTTATATACGCAGAAGGATATCTTGGAGTGCTGGATCCTTACTCTCTCGGAGTTCCGACAGGCTCCAATCCTTATAATGTAGGTGTACTTGGTATCAAATACAGCCAGGGAGCAGATGGTGCAGCTGTATACGGCTGGAATAATGATGCCGGTTCAAATAACTATGCGGGATTGTTCTATTCCGACGGAATCAACACGTCAAGTGGCACCAATTTTGGGGTTTATGCTGCTGCCAAAAAAGCAAGTGTCAACTATGCAGGTTATTTCGATGGCCGCGTTTCGGTGGAAGGCCCAACCGGCGCTGTGTCAGGAACTGACTCAACGGCAACCCTGTTTTCTTCCGTCGTGAACCACACACGGTCAAGCAATACGAAGGCCATTTATGGTTCTTCCATTCCTGTGCCGGGATATGGCTACGGAATTCATGGTTATGGCGGTTACATCGGAGTTTATGGCCAGGCAAACGGCGGCAGCGATGCCACGACTTCCTATGGGGTTTATGGATACGCTTTTGGATCTGCCGGAACCCGCATCGGTATTTATGGAAGTGCATCCGGTGGAACCACCAATTGGGCGAGCTATTTTAGCAGCGGCTCAAACTATATGAGCGGCGACCTTCGTATCGCAACAACTACTGCCGCCACAGGCTATGCGCTCTCGATCAACGGCAAGGTTGCCTGTGAAGAGGTGCTCGTGCAGGATATGACCTCATGGCCCGATTATGTGTTCAAGAGCGATTACAACCTGATGAGCCTCGATAACCTGGAGCAAAGCATTAAGGAAAACGGGCATTTGCCGGGTCTTCCTTCTGCACAGGAAATTGAAACCAACGGCCTGCACCTTGGCAACATGCAGAAGCAGGTGGTTGAAAAGGTGGAAGAGCTAACCCTCTATACCATCGAACAGGGCAAAATGCTGCAGGAACTGAAAAAGGAGATAGACCTCCTCAAGGCAGAAAATGCCTCCCTGAAAAAAGCCTTTAAAAAATAGATAAAATGAAGAAAAAACTCCATTATATAATAGGCCTGTTGCTGTTATTGCTCACCATAACCACAACGTATGGCCAGGAGAGCCCCGCAGATATACGGCGCACCCCTGAAGATCAGGCCGCTTTTGAAAAAGGCGTGCCGGTCAATCCCGCAAAGATCGATCCTGCAACGCAGGTCGATCCCAAAATGGATCCGGCCCAGGCCGTGGTTTCGGCCATAAACTGGAAGCCTGCCGTTGTTACGTCACAGGATATGAGGTCGCCTGAATTGAATCAGGTTGAGTCGAAAACGACTTCAACGCAACCTGCTCCCACTGTAAACCGCACCCAACCCGAAGGTGAACAGCCAAAAGGTAAAACGGTGAATCGCAGGGATGCCAATGGCTCAAAAACGCAGCCGGAAGGTGCGAAACCTGCCAATGTGACCAATTACAGAGACATAAAGGGGCCTAAAACACAACCTGAAGGCGAAAAGCCCAAACAATAAAATTTACGCGCTTTTTATTTGAAGCGATGTTATCATTAATTTAAAAATGATGAATATGAGAAAACATATATATATCACCCTGATGGCGTTCCTGATTCTTGGTATGGGAAGGCTGTCGGGTCAGAATAGCGTGTCCGATCTTTATTTGAATGCCGGAACCAATGACTTTGCCACTATTCAGAATACGATGAACCAGTATTTTAGCGGTAAAAGTACAGGCAAGGGATCAGGATTTAAACAATGGAAGCGCTGGGAATACCTGGCGGAGCGCCGGCTCACCCCCGACGGCAAAGTTGCCAACTGGGCTGCCCGGAATTTCGAAGAGTACCAAAACTACCTTCAAACCCATCCGGAGGCCGATAACGGCGAACCTACCGATGTTCCTAACGGTCATTGGACCAGTCTCGGACCCTCTGATTTCACGTGGGGAAACGGATGGAATGGCGGAGTCGGGCGAATAAATTGTATCACATTCCATCCTACAGTTGCCAACACCTTCTGGGTGGGAGCCCCGGCAGGAGGGTTGTGGAAAACAACCAACGGCGGCACCAGTTGGACACCGCTTACCGACGGCATGCCAAGCATCGGGGTTTCAGGCATTGCGGTCGATTATACGAATACCAATATCCTGTATATATTATCCGGCGATGGCGACGGGGGAGATTCTTATTCGATCGGGGTCCTCAAATCGACTGACGGGGGCGATACCTGGCTGTCGACAGGGCTGACTTATACGACGATCAGTAATATCAGGGGTTATAAACTCCTGATGCACCCAACCAATCACCTGATCCTGTTCGTTGTTTCAACCGATGGCATTCATAAAACAACCAACGGCGGAACCAGCTGGACGGAGGTGAAAACCGGAAGTTTCCGGGATATCGAATTTAAACCGGGAGATCCCACAATCGTTTATGCAACCGGCAACAGCACCGAATTCTGGCGGTCGGTCAATACCGGCGATACATGGACTAAGATTACATCAGGTGTCCCTGCCACGGCCTCCAGAATGGCGATCGGGGTGTCACCGGATACCCCGGGTGCCGTTTATTTGCTGGCGGGTCCTTCAACAGGTGCCGGCGTATACAAAGGAACATTTCTTTCAACAAACAGTGGCCTCACATTTTTAACGCGGTCGACCGCCCCTAATATCCTGGGCTATTCAAGTGTAGGCAATGATAATGATGACCAGGCGACCTATGATCTCGCCATAGCTGTTTCCAGGACCGATTATGCTGATATCATGACGGGCGGGGTCAATACCTGGATCTCCGGAAACTGGGGAACCTCCTGGACCATCACCTCCATGTGGAATAATTCAGGGGGCATCGGTTATACCCATGCCGATATCCATGGACTGGAAATCAACCCCTTGAATGATTACGTATATTGTGTCAGCGATGGCGGTGTTTTCCGTTCAACCAACTTTGGCAGCACCTGGACTGACCTTACCTCCGGTATTGCAAACACCCAGATATACAGGATCGCAGGCTATGAGTCCAATAGTAACTTAATTACTTTCGGAGCCCAGGACAACGGTTCTGACAAATGGACTGGCGGCGCAACCATGCTGCACATGCTTGGCGCAGATGGCATGGATTGCATGATCGATCACACCAATTCGAACATTTTATATAACATGATCCAGTATGGAAGTTTGCAGAAATCGACCAACGGAGGAACTTCTTTTACCGATATTCAGCCTGGAGGATCATCAGGCAGCTGGGTAACGCCGATCATTATGAATCCGGTGACACCCGCCACCATTTACGGTGGATACAGTGATGTTTACAAGAGTACCAACGGCGGCAGTACATGGACGAACACGGGCGTCAATGGCCAGGGAGCCATGGCCATGGGTACCAGCAATACCGGCAGGATATATGCATCCAGTGGCTCAACCATCTATATGTCCAATGATGCAGCCGCCACCTGGTCGAATATCAGTGCCGGGCTCCCCGGGCTGACCATCACCTTTATTGCGGTAAATCCCGACCAATCAACAGATGTATGGGTTACCCTGGGGGGCTATACAGCCGGTCAGAAGGTTTACAGGTCGTTGAATTCGGGAACCACATGGACAAACATTTCAGGGTCGCTTCCTAATGTCCCGACAAACTGCATCGCATTTGAAGACAATAATGCAGCACCAGCACAGGCATTGTATATTGGCAACGATCTGGGTGTTTTTTACCGGGATGTCAACCATACCGACTGGATTCCATTCCGTAACGGACTTCCCACTGTCCCTGTGTTTGACCTTGAGATCAATCTCACAAGCGGCTTACTTACGGTCGGAACCTTCGGGCGCGGATTATGGAGGTCAAACCTCTATTCAACCTGTGCATTCGGCTGGGCCCTTACAGCGGCCAATGACCCGAGCAATCCCAACTCCACCGGGTACCAGTTTTATGAAGCCAGCAGTTACGTAACTTCTTCACGAACCGTTACCGGCGGTTTGGGTACCGATGTAACCTATAAGGCCGATAATTACGTAAAACTGACCACGGGATTTCATGCGCTGCAACACAGCCTGTTTCAGGCAAAACTTGGTCCATGCAACCTGGGGGCTCCGATGGCATTCAAACCCATTAAAGTGAGCGGAACATTTATTAAAAAATAATGTGCGATTTGTTGAATATAACAATTAATTACTTATATTTGTAGACTTATTAAATCGTGAACTATGAAGAACTTAAACACTAATCCAATACTAAAGCTACACCTGTCGGGGGGTCTCCTTGCAGCGATGCTCTTTTTTCTTGTCTTGAGCCAGGGATATTCCCAGGTTACGGTGGTCAGCGGCACGACGGTTAAAATAAACCCGGCCTCCACCGTGAACTCCTCAGAAAATTTAGTGCTCAACAGCGGAGGAACGCTTGATGTGCAGGGCACCCTTATTCTGAAGAAGAATCTGGTAAACCAGAATGCTGCAGCCAATTCGCTCGGAACCGGCACGGTCGTGTTTTCAGGCACAGCCATCCAAACCATCAGCGGTCAGAATATCATCCAGGACATGACACTGAACAATGCCACCGGCCTTACCGTTGGCGGCAGCACCCGGGTCAATGGCGTTATGACGCTTACCAGCGGACTGGTGACCCTTGGCGCAAATAACCTGCTTCTAGGCCCGCTCGCCTCGGTGGCGGGCGCTCCGTCTGCTGCCAACATGGTTGTGGCAACAGGAGGTGGTGAACTCCGTAAAGAGTATGCTACAGCCGGCAGTTTCGTATTCCCGGTGGGGGATGCAACCGGAGCCGCGGAATATTCTCCGGTTACGCTTGCGTTCAACAGCGGTACCTTCGGCGCCGGCAACTATGCAGGTGTTAACCTGGTTGATGCCCAGTATGCAGGCACCGCCACAAGTTACCTTACCCGCTATTGGAACGTAACCCAGTCAGGCATTACCGGTTTCTCGGCCAATTCAACATTCAAATATGTGGATGCCGATGTGGTCGGAACCGAAGGCGATATTTTCTGTTTCAGGGTTCTTCCTCCTCCTTTTACCGCCTTTAATGCAGCGAATACAGGGGCCAACCAGATCAACGCCGTTGGTCTTGCTTCATTCGGCACCTTCACAGGAAACCTTGGCGATGCAGCCGTACCACCTGCTGTTCGTTCCCTGCAGGATAAAACGATCTCAACCGGGCCTGAATGTGCAGATGCCACCCAAACGATGCTGATCGCAGGCAACGGTACCACCTACATTGTTACCGGCACGGGTAATGTGAACCATATTGCAGGAACAAACATTATCTACTATCCCGGCACGAAGGTTAACCTGGGAGGTTACATGCACGGTTATATCTCCAACATATTCTGTAATCCTTACATTCATCCGGCCGCACAAACACCGGCGATTACGGGGATCGAAAACCAGAATATCGGCAATCCCAACAACTCTGTGTTCAAAATCTATCCGAACCCGACCCCAGGCAAGTTCACCCTGGAGTTGAATGGCGATGTTACCTCCGCCCAGGTTCATGTTGAAATTTTTGGAGTGCTGGGCGAACGGATCCTGTCGAAAGATATGCAGATCGACCGCAGGCAGGAATTCACACTGGCCGATAAACCGGTTGGTGTGTACATTGTTCATGTTACCTCTGGCGATAATTCAGAAACGGAAAAAATCATCAAGAGATAGTTGATATCCTGTAAAGAAAATTTATATTTTTTCTTGCTATATAGTAATAATGTGTTAGTTTTGTCAAGTCAAATTTCGAATAATTGAGATCATGAAGTACTTACACGGGTTTAAAGGTTTCATTTTCATTGCCTTAGCCTGCTCTGTCACCGCACAGGGGAGTACTTTCATATCTGATGCATCGAAAAACGATCCCCAGGGCAACCAGGTTTCAACAGTTTATAACATTTCAGTGTCATCAGGGCAGGCTCATCATGAGCGGTCCTCTGCCAACCTCACTATTTCAGGTGAGAACAGCAAGGTGAGCCTTGAAAAGGAAGGTACTGTCAGCCTGACTGCCGGTGAATCCATTATTCTGCGTCCGGGAACAAAAATATCAAGCGGAAGTTTCTTATACGCTTGTATTGAGCCCAGGGCGAAGAGTGGAAAAAGCCAGGGAAAAGTTGTAAAACTTGTAACCATCGAGGAAAACAGGGAAATTGAGGAGCAGGCATCTTTGGCCTTCGCTTGTTCTCTTTTCACTCCTTTTCCTGCAATCAGCCATGGCCATCTTCATGCCGGTGATGCTGAAAACGGAAGTTTCACCTCCTCAACCAATGAATTATCCGGGGTAACCCCTGAACAACAACGGAAAGTGGCTATTGACAGCCGCCAACTATCTCAGGTTGCCCGCAAACAAATGTTTATTGAAAACAATCCCCTTCCGGTCGCGTATGCTTACCGGCCCGAAGCTATGAGGGTGCTGCGGTTGTGAAATCCCTCCCATCATCGTGTGAATCATTAAACATGAATCAATTATTTTAGTCAATAGTAAACTTATAAAAATATAACATTATGAAAAAATTATTAGTAGTTTTAGCGCTCGTTCTTTTCGGAACCGTTTCTTATGCACAGTGGTCAGGTGGTGCAGGCAATCAGTATTTGTTAACCCCTGGTAATGTTGGTATTGGTATAGCAACTCCGACAGATGATCTTTCTGTCCTTGATGCAGCTGGCCCTTCTACCTTTACTTTAAATACAACTGTTGTGCCTACTGGAACCACTACTTTTACTTTAGGCCAATATGACATGAGATTTAATGGAACCACTGGCGATTTTTACAGAAATGTTTTGAGAAAAAACATGGTTAATGGACATATTGAAATGTTACAAACCCTTAAATCAAGTGCTTTAGGTGGAGCTACTTTGGCGTTCCTTTATGTTGATTTAACTACCAAAAAGTTTGAAATGCGCAGTGGGATTGCAGATGTTGAATTCCAGAATACCGGGACTTTTTCTGTTGG
>JBBQUQ010000113.1:0-8976 GCA_038212325.1 Bacteroidales bacterium | reverse complement strand
GGACTTGGATTCAGGCACGCCGCTGAGAATATCGAGGCAACCAGGCACAGACTGCCATGGCAGCATATAATCTTCGCAGGGTTCAATGCCCTGACAAAAGCAGAAGAGCATATCATCGAAACGCTGCGGAATGAAGGAAACGCAATATTGCTATGGGATTCCGACCACTACTACCTGGATAACCAGCAGCAGGAGGCCGGCGATTTTATGCGGGAGTGGCTCCGTAAATGGCCTGTGAAAGAACCAAGATGGATATCTGATGATTTTGCCACCTCAGAGAAAAATATTGAGATTATCGGATCTCCCGATCCCGTAGGACAAGTGAAATATTGCGGCCAACTGTTGCGGGAATTGGCGAAAAAGGAACGGGTCAATGAAAAAACTGCGGTGGTATTGCTGGATGAAGGGTTGTTAATACCGTTGCTCAATTCGATTCCGGAAGGAGTGGATGCCCTGAACATCACGGCGGGATTGCCGCTCAGGCAAACGCCCCTGGCCAGCCTCTTTGAAACGCTCTTCAGGCTTCATCTCCACACCGATCAGTTTACCTATCTCGTTTCCAGGGGCATCAGGAAGTACTATTACAAGGATGTGCTGAAACTGCTTCAGCATCCATACGTTCGTCGTATGGCGCTGGGAGTGATGAACGGCAATAGTTTTGTTTTTGATGAAACCATCGATAAAATCAGGATGGGTCATCAGATCTTCATCGGGATTAATGATCTCATTGGCCATGATTCCGGACTTTTTTCAGCCAACTTATCTTTCCTTGAGGAGATGCTGGTTCACTGGGACAAACCGGCGGATGCCCTGGCCTCCTTCACATCCATGATCGAAACATTGCGGGTCAATGCGGTGCAATCAATGGAATTGGAATACCTTTTTGCCTTCTCCAAAATCATCCACCAGTTCGGCAATCTGCTGGCTGAGTTTCCGTCGGATATGAAAATTCAGGCTTTTTATGAGTTATACCAACAGATCATTGCCGGTACTTCCCTGCCTTTTTACGGTGAACCACTCAAAGGGGTGCAACTGATGGGGATGCTTGAAACCCGTACACTTGATTTTGAGAACCTTGTGATCCTGTCATGCAACGAAGACCTGTTACCAAGCGGCAAGGTCAACGCATCGTTCATTCCTTTTGATATAAAAAGGAGTTTCGGCCTGCCTACATACCGGCACAAGGATTCGGTGTATGCCTATCATTTTTACCGGCTGATTCAGCGGGCAACGAACGTATGGATCCTCTACAACACGGAGCCCGACCAGTTGGGAGGAGGCGATCGAAGCAGGTTTTTGCGGCAAATCGCAAGCGAATTGCCCGGTTATAATCCACGCATCGCCATCAGGGAATCCATTTTATCAGCCCCGTTGGCAAAAGGCGAATCCCTCCCGGTAATCGATATCCCGAAATCGGGCGGAATCGTCACCGCATTGGAGGAAAAAGCGGTAAAAGGCTTCTCCGCGAGTTCGCTGAATTCTTACCGGAATTGCCCCCTGAAGTTCTATTATGCAGAGATTGCAGGGATCAAAGAGCCTGAAGATGTCGACGATACCATCGACCCGGCAGTTCTTGGAAGCGCAGTGCATGAAGCGCTGAACAAGCTGTACCTGCCGTTCATTGGCAAGCCCATGGTGAAAGAGAATTATGCAGCCATGGAAAATGAATCGGAAGAGGCTGTTGACAAAGCGTTTGAGAAGAAATTCAAGGGTTCCGACATTACGTACGGCGAAAATCTGTTGCTGGTCAGGGTGGCAAAATTGATGGTCAGGCGTTTATTGCAATTTGAGGCAGATCAATCGGAAGAACTGGCAAAATCGGGGAAGAGTTTCTCCGTGGAATTCCTGGAACAGTTTGTTGAAACAAATGTCATGATCCCTTATGGTGAAAGAGAGTTGAAAATTCGATTGAAAGGGTTTATCGACCGTGTTGATAAAATGGATGGCTGGTGGAAAATCATTGACTACAAAACCGGGACAACCGAGTCGAAACATGTTAAGGTAAAGGATTGGGATGATCTGTTTTTTAACCCCGATCTGAACATTGGTTTTCAACTGCTGATGTATAGTTACCTGCTTGGAAAGCGGTTTCATCATCCGATCAGTTGCAGCGCCGGCATCATCTCCCTCAAAAGGATCAACGCAGGCTTCACCGCAGTATCTGTACCTGCCGGGGAGCCCGAAAAATTATCCTCCATGTTAAATACCACGTCAGCCGCGCGTTTCGAGGAGGTGATTCTTGCCATTTTAAAAGAGGTGTACGATCTCGAAAAGCCGTTCAGTCAAACCAGCGATCTGAAAATTTGTCAATACTGCCCGTACATCAATCTTTGCGGACGTTGAGTTCTTCCTCCGAAAACACGCAGGCTTCATAGATATAAAGTTCGGCATCTTTCCATCCTGTCCACCCGATCCCGGCTTTGTCGCGTGCACAATGGCCGAGGAATTCTTCAACCGTCCAACCGGTTTCGGCAGCAACCTGCGGTAAAAAAGTACCGGAAGCATAACCTTTTTTTACTACAATACCGTGCTTTCCCAGGATGATCTCATCAGGCGAGCTGATCTTTTTCTTTGGAGAGAGTACTGAAATTTCTATGTCAAGCTGATCAATCTCGCTCACCCTCACCGGCTCGAACCGGCTGTCGTGGGTGGATGAAGCCACTGCCATCTCCCTGATCAGCCTGTACAATGGGATGTCGGATGAAAACCTTCCAATGCAGCCGCGCAAGACTCCGTTTTCTTTCAGGGTGACAAAAGCCCCTGTATGAATCTTCAAGTGCTCACTGTATATTTCAGCGCTGTCATCAGGCATGCGCCTTTCGCGCACATACGCTGCGATGATATTCCGTGCGATTTTCAACATCATGATTTTGTCGTTTCGCGTGAATTCAAAGGCCGATGATTCACTTTTTTTTGCAGGCGCGCGGGTTACAGCAAGCGACCAGTAACCAACAACCTGCTCCTTATCGCCATATTTTGAATCGCCGGAATTCATGTATTGCACAGGAGAAATTTTCATTTCGGGATCGTTGCCCACCAAATTGAGCATGACGAGAACAGAGGACCAGCCGCATAGGTTTGTCGCCAGGTTTGGCGTTTTTTTGTCACGGCTTTCACTCAATGATCTTATCAGCTCTTCCGTTGAACCGGATAAAATAGCATCGCAGGTGACTTTGTCAGACGCAAGTGCATCTGCATAGGAGGGATAGTGTGAAAAATCGGTGCTGAAAACAAACAGGTTCCGGTCATTAAACCATGGCTTCAGCGCACTGGCGATTTTGCGGCAGATCTCTTCCGATTGAGTGCCGATCACAATAGGTACAAGGTTAAAATCCTTTTTCATGTGGTATTGCAGGAATGGAACCTGCACTTCAAGGCTGTGTTCGATGCGGTCGGCTTCAGGGTTAAAGGTCAATACCGGGTTTTCACTGATAAGTTTGTTTGCCAGTTCAATGTTTACAGTAACCTTCCCCAAAGGGGTCATGTAATCGCCCTGGTTGTAAATCGAAGCACCCGGAAAGGAGACCTGGTGGCTGGTTGCAATAACGAACACATTGTCGAACTGCCTGTCCGGATCCACCTGGTTGAAGCCGCTGGCTGCCACCTGGCCTGAAAAAACATATCCTGCATGGGGGCAAACAATTGCGGTGACATTTCCCGCTGTCCGCGGTTTTGCTGCGGCAAACAGGCTGTCGAGGCTGTTTCCGAGTTCCCTGGCATCCGCCGGGTAAAATCGTCCGGCAACAGCCGGTTTCCGGTCGATCCTGTCAGGTTTGTCCTGGGAGGAACATGCCTGGTTGAAATTTAAAAATAGTCCCATAAGCAACAGACTCCTGATAAGGCAACACATTATTTTTATTAACTTTGAATAATTTCCATGTAAAGGTACAACATGTATCCAAAAAATACAACGCGCACCGCCCTTTTTGCACTTGGGTTCCTCATACTGATTGCCGGGTGTGCATATCACCTGTCAACCAGAAAGCAGTTTGGCCTGGTGCTGGCTTTTTACTTGGTACTAATACGTTTTATGGAATGATCGATATGGGAACGCTAAAAATGCCTCCGTCAGGAGGCCCCGGGAAATTCAGCAAGGAGTCACCTTATGCGGTTTCGACGCCAAAAGGGATCAAATGCCAGATTTGTCCGAATAACTGCATCCTTAAAGAGGGGCTCGAGAGTATCTGCCGAACCCATGTGGTAAAAGACGGCAAACTATATACCATCGCATACGGGAATCCTTGCTCGGTGCACACTGACCCCATCGAGAAGAAACCGCTTTTTCATTTCCTGCCGGCTAGTTCGAGTTTTTCGATCGCCACGGCAGGATGCAACTTTGCCTGTCTCAACTGTCAGAACTGGGAAATTTCGCAGCAAAGCCCCAAAGATACCCGGAACATTGAATTGTTTCCCGAACAGGTGGTGGCAGAGGCCCTGAAAAACGGATGCAAGTCAATTGCCTACACCTATTCGGAACCCATTGCATTTTATGAATATACTTTCGACACCGCCCGGCTTGCGAGGGCACGGGGGATTAAGAACCTGCTTATCTCCAACGGCTATATCAATGAGAAGCCGCTTCGGGATCTGAGCCAATATCTCGATGCGGCCAACATCAACCTGAAATCCTTTAGTGACGAGACTTATGCCAAACTCAATGGTGGAAGTTTACAACCCATCCTCAATACCTTAAAGATTTTGAAGGCAGAAGGAGTATGGCTTGAAATAACAAATCTCATTGTTCCCGGCTGGACAGACAACCTCAACATGATCAAGGAGATGTGCGAATGGCTGGTTGCAAATGGATTTGCTGATAATCCATTGCATATCAGCAGGTTTCATCCGTTGTACAACCTTACAAGCCTTCCGTATACGCCTCTTGATACCCTCGAAAGGGCACGCAATATTGCCTTGAAAACCGGAATCCGGTATGTGTATATTGGCAATGTTCCCGGCACCTCAGCCGAGAACACCAAATGCCCGAAATGCAGCAAGACCGTAATTGAACGGCGGGGGTTTGCCATCCTGGCAAAGAATATGGACGGGGATGCATGCAAATTCTGTAAAACTATAATTGCCGGCGTCTGGGAATAATTTCATTTATTGCATCGAATGATGTCTATCCGGATGGGCAGATGATCAGAAAACCCGCCGTGGTACCTGGGCCCGGAGTATGTGCGGTTTAGCTTTTCCCCGAAATAGGTGTTGTCCTCTTCAAGCAGGAAAGAAGCCCTGATAATATGAACATTTCCCGGGCCTGCCCTGATGCCCGAACTTCCATTCATCAAAGCACCTGAAACGACAAACTGGTCGAAGGTGCTCCACTGATCCCGGTATTTCAGGGTGCCTTCCCTGTGTATTTTATTCCGGATACCCATGAGGTTATATAGCGCTGTATCAAAGAAGGGGAGCGTATCAGTCCTGGCTGCCAGTACCATTTTCAGGCTTTCATTTTCAGGCTCGTCATTAAAATCTCCCATCATAATTACGTTTGCCGAAGGTCGGATCCTTTGAATTGAATCACAAGCTTTTCGCAATACTGAAGCAACATAGTTGCGGCGCGGCTGAGAACCGAGATAACCTCCTCGCCGCGACGGCCAGTGGTTTATCATTATTGAAAGGGTATCGTGGTTGAAAAGAATGCCCTGTACAACCAGGATCTCCCTGGTTTGCACCAGCGTGTCAAACGGAAAACGGATGATGATGCTTTGACTGGAAATCACCTGTAATATATCAGGCCTGTAGAGCATGGCCACATCTACCCCCCTGAGGTCGGGAGATTCGTGGTGCACAAATTTGTATTTCCACCTCTTCAATGGTGTTTCATAAATGAGTTTGTTCAGCACATAGCGGTTTTCGACCTCGCACAGGCCAACAATCACTGGAGGTTCCCATTCCCCTGCGGCAATCAGGGTTTTTGCCACACGATTCAGTTTAGCGCTGAATTTAAGCCAGTTCCAGTGCTTGGCTCCGGCTGATGTGAATTCATCATCCAGTTTTGTGGTGTCATCGTATGGGTCGTACAGGTTCTCCAAATTCCAGAAAACAATCCTGACAGAATGACTTTTTATTTTGACAGAATCTAAATTGGCACGATTTTCGTGGGGTTTGAAAATTTGTTGTCCGGTTGATAAATTTGATGCTGAACTTTCGCACAATATGATTAAAATCGTGATAACGAGCATTGTTTTCATTTTTTTTATTGTTTGTGCAACTTTTGATGATTTCTGTTGTCTCTTAATCGGAAAGTGATTAAAAGGTGACACGTAAAACAGTTTTTTTATTTAACTTTTTTTTAACAAGAGATTAACAGAGTTTAACAAGAGGGGTGAAAATATCAGTTGCATTGCATCGTTTTTATCGTAACCTGATCAAGGCCAACCTTAAATTTAATGTTAAACCTGGTTAAAAAAAGACTGACGCACTATGAAAAGAATTGCAGGAATTTTTTTTATTGCACTATTGGGAGGGGCTGTTTCGCTGGGACTTTATAAATCCTTTGAAAAGAAACAGTATAGTTTGAATTCACGGCCAGAGGGCATACCCATCAGGCAGGTAAGTTATAACCCGGGCGCTGCCTTTAATGAACCTGACTTCGAAGCGGCTGCAGAAACTTCGGTTCATGCGGTTGTGCATATCAAATCGGAATTTCAGAAGAAGAGCCTGGTATATGATGATTTTTTTGAATTTTTCAATTTTGGAGGGCGCCCGCAACCCAGAGAATACAGTCAGCCCTATTCGGCAATGGGGTCGGGGGTGATTGTGTCGCCCGAAGGATATATTGTTACCAATAACCATGTGGTGCAGGAAGCAACCAACGTAACCGTCACCTTGAACGACAAACGCGAATTCAATGCGACTGTTGTCGGAACTGATCCCAGCACTGACCTGGCGCTGATAAAAATTGACCAGGCAGGGCTGCCCTTTTTAACCTATGGCAACTCCGATGCTGTTAAAATAGGGGAGTGGGTTCTTGCAGTGGGCAATCCGTTCAATCTGACCAGCACCGTCACTGCGGGTATTGTTAGTGCTAAAGCGCGAAACATCAACATACTGGGATCGCGGGGCGCCATCGAGTCGTTTATTCAAACGGATGCCGCCGTCAATTCGGGCAACAGCGGCGGAGCGCTTGTCAACACACGGGGCGAACTGATCGGGATCAACGCGGCCATAGCCTCCGGAACCGGATATTATACAGGGTATAGCTTTGCAATCCCGGTGAATATCGTTAAAAAAGTGGTGGGCGACTTCATGAAATTCGGGAAAATCCAGCGTGCCTACCTGGGAGTGTATTACAGTGAAATTAATGATCAGTTTGCCAAAGAAAAGGGATTTACTGATCTGCGGGGCATTTATGTGGATGATGTTGTGGAGGGTGGCCCTGCCGCCATCGCAGGTTTGAAAAGCGGGGATGTTATCATCCGCATCGATAATATTCCGGTGAACGGCAAAGCTGAGCTCATGGAGATGATCGGTCAAAAAAATCCGGGAGATAAACTCACCGTCATCGTGAACCGCGATAGTAGGGAATATGAACTTGCCCTAACCATGCAAAGCGAAGAATCAAAATTGATTGCAGAGCAAAACAGTAAAATAGTTATCCAGGGTGCTACGTTTGAGCCCCTTTCTTCCAATGAAAAAGCCAGGTTAAATGTTGACTATGGCTTTAAAATCACCTCGCTTGCAAACGGCAAACTGAAGAGTGCCGGGATCAGCCCAGGTTTTATATTGTTATCAGTTGACCGCAAACAGTTGCGTACAACCCAGGATTTAAAAGAAACGCTTTCAAACCGCCAGGGTGGAGTGCTTATTGAAGGCCTCTACCCGAATGGTTTGCGGGCCTATTATGGAATCGGACTATGAGACAATTAAAAATATCCAAATCGATCACCAACCGCGAAACTGCATCTCTCGACAGGTACCTCTCTGATATTGCAAGGGAAGAACTGATTTCGGCCGATGAAGAGGTTCAACTGGCACAACGCATCAAAACCGGCGACCAGGCTGCATTGGAAAAGCTGTGCAAAGCCAACCTCAGGTTTGTTGTTTCGGTTGCAAAGCAGTATCAGAACCAGGGGCTTTCATTGCCTGACCTGATCAATGAGGGGACTGTAGGGCTGATCAAAGCTGCCCGTCGTTTTGACGAAACACGGGGGTTCAAGTTCATATCTTATGCGGTATGGTGGATACGCCAGTCCATTCTGCAGGCCCTGGCCGAACAATCGCGGATTGTTCGGTTGCCATTGAACCAGGTAGGTTCGCTGAGCAAGATGTCGAAGGCGAACATCAAACTTGAACAGCGCTTTGAGCGGCCGCCTTCACTCAAGGAACTTTCCGCTGAACTTGAACTTCCCGAGCATAAGGTTGCTGAAACGATCAGGATTTCGACCCGCATGATTTCGATGGATGCTCCCATCGACCAGGATGAGGAGGTAAGGCTGGTGGATGTATTTGTCAACGATTCACCCGGAACCGACGAAAACCTCATCAGGGAGTCGCTGGCAAAGGAGATACAACGTTCGCTGTCGACACTTGCCGAAAAAGAACGTGAGATCATCAACATGTTTTATGGCATCGGGGTTCCGCATAGCTATACACTTGATGAAATCGGATCGGTGTTTGACCTGACCCGCGAACGGGTCAGGCAGATCAAGGAGAAGGCCCTGCGCCGCCTTAAGCACTCGTCGCGCAGTAAGTTGCTTAAATCCTATATGGGGTAAATGGATGCAATTAAGTGTTGGTGGAGGTAAGTTGTTAACAGAATGTTGAAAAAGTTCTTCAAAAAAACATTTGTTTGTCCAAGGATGAATAAATAATTCGTAATTTTGCCACTTGTTAATCATTTATCAATAGATGTTCCGTCGCGACAGAAATAGCTTAGTCCTTTTTCTCAGCCTTCAGGCCATCGCCGTTGCAATCATATGCTGCGGTTCGTTGATTAATTTTCACCAGTACAAGATATGGGGCAAGCCACTT
>JBBQUQ010000112.1:0-8990 GCA_038212325.1 Bacteroidales bacterium | reverse complement strand
GCATAAGCTCATCGTAGCTTTCCTGAATATAAGTGAAAACTTTGTTATTAGCCATTTATCTAACGTTTTGCACGGGTGGTAGGAATCGAACCCACAGCCTACGGTTTTGGAGACCGCCACTCTACCAGTTGAGCTACACCCGTGTGTAATTAAACTTTACTTTATAAATAATCTGACTGCAATGGTGTTTTAGCTACTTTGGTTTCACCATTTCGCTATCTCACCATTTCATCATTTAATTAATCGAGAATCTCCGTAACCTGACCTGCACCAACGGTACGACCACCTTCGCGGATAGCAAAGCGAAGTCCTTTGCTCATGGCGATTTCGGAAATCAAGTCGACATGGATGGTAATGTTATCACCAGGCATACACATTTCAACTCCTTCAGGGAGATGGATTTCGCCGGTAACGTCAGTGGTACGGAAATAGAACTGAGGACGGTATTTGTTGTGGAACGGAGTATGACGTCCGCCTTCCTGGGTCTTCAGAACATAAATCTCAGCCTTGAATTTTTTATGCGGCGTGATGGATCCCGGCTTGGCGATAACCATACCGCGACGGATAGCTTCCTTATCAATGCCACGAAGCAGTAAACCTGCATTGTCGCCGGCTTCACCCCTGTCGAGGATCTTGCGGAACATTTCAACACCGGTTACAACTGATTTCAGCTTTTCAGCACCCATGCCGATGATGTCGACCGGATCGCCTGTGTTGATCACACCGGTTTCAATTCTTCCGGTAGCAACGGTTCCACGGCCAGTAATTGAGAACACGTCTTCAACCGGCATGAGGAAGGGCTTGTCAACATCGCGCAATGGCAATGGAATATAGGTGTCAACAGCATCCATCAGTTCCATGATCTTATCAACCCACTTGGGCTCTTTGTTCAGTCCGCCAAGCGCTGAACCCTGGATAACCGGGGTATTGACGCCGTCGAAACCATAAAAGGTCAGGAGGTCGCGGATTTCCATTTCAACGATTTCGAGAATTTCGGGATCGTCAACACTGTCGCATTTGTTCATGAAGACAACGAGCTTGGGCACACCAACCTGGCGGGCGAGCAGGATATGCTCACGGGTTTGTGGCATGGGACCATCGGTTGCAGCAACAACAATGATTGCGCCGTCCATCTGGGCAGCACCGGTAACCATGTTCTTGATGTAGTCAGCGTGACCGGGACAGTCGACGTGCGCATAGTGGCGGAGGGCCGTCTGATACTCGATGTGAGCTGTGTTGATCGTGATTCCACGTGCTTTTTCTTCCGGAGCGTTGTCGATCGAGTCGAACGACCTGTACTCGGATAAACCTTTTTCTGCCAAAACTAACGTGATGGCAGCAGTTAACGTGGTTTTGCCATGATCAATGTGGCCAATCGTACCAACATTGACATGCGGTTTTGAGCGTGAAAATTTTTCTTTAGCCATTTTATTAAAGTTTAATTACAAAGTTTAATTACAATTTACCTGTTTACTATTCGATTTCCAGTTTCTTCTACTGTGGGGCCGCACCGTGGTGAGGCTTTAACAGCCTGTGAGCCTTTGAGCAGAATTGAACTGCTGACCCCTTCCTTACCAAGGAAGTGCTCTACCCCTGAGCTACAAAGGCGAAGGTTATATTCAGAGCGGAAGACGGGGCTCGAACCCGCCACCTGAAGCTTGGAAGGCTTCCGCTCTACCAAATGAGCTACTTCCGCAGAATAAATAGCGAAAAGGTGAAATGGTGAAATTGTTGATTTTCGCTATTTCGCTATTTCGCTATTTCACCATCTGTTTTGTGGGGGGAGGAGGATTCGAACCTCCGAAGGCTGCGCCAACAGATTTACAGTCTGCCCCATTTGACCGCTCTGGTATCCCCCCGGATTCAACGATGATGAAATCGTGATTTTTCTTCAATGATTCAATGAACTCAAACATTCTGCGCTCCGTTTGATCCGGATCTCAGAGCCGATGGACGGATTCGAACCGCCGACCAGCTGATTACAAATCAGCTGCTCTACCAGCTGAGCTACATCGGCAATCTTTCCCTTTTTTGAAAAGGACTGCAAAAGTATGAACAATTTGAATACGAAACAAGGATTTTTTCAATTATAGGCCAAAAAAGTAGATTTTTTTTTAACAAATTCTGTACCGAACTCCAAAACAGTTGTCAATACAGCGTTTCCGTAAGCCAGGAAGGCAACCTTTAAAGGGTTGCCTTCCTGGCTGATTGAATTCATAATTATATTAGTTGCCTCTGACTTTCTCCTTATGCTTCACAAGTTGCTTGCGCAGGGCTTCCGATGCAAGGTCAATGGCGGCCTCAAATGTGGTGGCCTCCTTCTTGGCAAAAAGATCATATCCTTTGATCAGAAGACGAACTTCTGCAATTTTGTTGTCGCGCGTTTCGGTATTTTCCATTTTCAGGATCACCTCACTGCCAATAACCCCTTCAAAAAAGGTATGCAGTTTTTCCATCTTCTCATTGATGAAAGCTTCCAGTTTCTTGTCAGCTTTAAAATGTACAGAGTTAATTTTAACATTCATTCCTACCTCCTTTTTTATGCCTTTGGATGGGCTTGTTTGTAGATGCTCTTAAGTTTATCTATTGTGTTGTGTGTATAAACCTGGGTAGCCGAAAGGCTGGCATGGCCCAGGATCTCCTTCACAGCATTCAACTCGGCTCCGTTATTTAAAAGATGTGTGGCAAAAGTATGACGCAACACATGCGGGCTTTTCTTTTTCAGTGTGGTTACTCTGCCCAGCGATCCGGTAACGATGCGGTAAACCAGCTTCGGGTAAACCGGCCGGCCCTTGTCCGTAAGGATCAGATCATTGGTTTCTCCGAACGAATTCCTCTTCGCATCAAGATACTGTTTCAACAGGGTTTCAGTTTTATGACCAAACGGGATCAGGCGCTCTTTATTTCGTTTGCCCAATACCTTTATGGTATCAAGGTGAAAATCAATATCCGTTTCTTTCAGGTTCAACAATTCTGACAAGCGCATCCCGGTTGCATACAGCAATTCCAGGATCAGTTTATTGCGAATCCCGGGATATCCCTCTCCCAGATCAACCTCGTCAAGCAGCGCATCCATCTTCTCCTTATCAATAAAAACAGGCAGCCCTTTGGACATCTTTGGGGAGGTAACTTTATGCATCGGACTTATGTTCAAAACTCCTTCACGCATCAGGAACCTGTAAAATGATTTGAGGGTGGTCAGCTTCCGGTTTACCGACCTGGCACTGATCCCATGTTCCATCATTTCAACCAACCATGAACGGATCATAGGATGGGTTACCGGTTCAATTGAAGTAATTTCGTAATTTCTCAAAAGATACTCAAAAAACTGATCCAGATCAGAGCGGCTGGCAGTTACGGTGTGGGGAGAATACCGTTTTTCGTATTGCAGGTATGCAAGAAAGCGTTGCTTCACAAATCGCAGAAAAACAAGAAGAAATTTTGCCGATAACAAATCACCCGATAAATATACAACGATATTTACCAGAAACAAAATTTCTTCTTACAATAAAAAAAATCACTGTTACTTAGCGGCCTCGGCGTCCTGGATCTTTTGGATATAAATCGCCTTGTTGACTGCTTCCCGGTGCTTGATGGAAGGCTTTGTAAATTTCTGACGCTCGCGCAGTTCTTTGACAACACCGGTCTTTTCAAATTTACGTTTAAGTTTCTTCAGAGATCTGTCAATGCTTTCGCCTTCTTTAACAGGTACGATAATCATGCTTTTCGCTCGCTTTCTTGTTAATGTGAATACTAATAGTTTTTAAAAGGGCTGCAAAAGTACAAGGTTAAAATGAGATTTCCAAAAGATATTTAATTCGTAACACGTGACATGTGACGCGTGACTAAAAAATACCCGGGTGAACTCCTGAATAAAAAGATTTTATATCTTTGCACCCCCCATGGGATGTTAGCTCAGTTGGTTTAGAGCATCGCCTTGACAGGGCGGGGGTCGTGGGTTCGAATCCCTCACATCCCACCATAAAATACCTGAAAATCACAGGAAATCAAGTAAGACCGCCGCTCCAGGCGGTTTTTCTTGAAATGTAACTTTTCTTTGTCCCGGTTTTTTCAGCAAGTTCTTCTTGTGTTAGGTTGGCTTCCATTCGTGCTTGTTTTAATAATTCTCCCAAACGAAAAGCCATTGCATAACGTGTGGCCGCAAGGCCCCGCGCTGGTCACAAGGATCGCATAGCGATCCAACGGTTATTAGCGTGGGGCTTCGTGGCATGTTATACTGCGCTAATTTTGTGTTTTTTAATGGCTTTGAATTCAGTAGACTTTTTATTCATTTCTTCTTCGACATCATAATCATTTTGAAGCCCTAACCAGAATTTAGAAGAATTTCCAAAATAGTTACTTAGACGAATTGCTGTATCGGCTGTTATCCTTCTGTTACCTTTAATAATCTCGCTAATTCTCGTTTGAGGAATGCCAATATCTAAGGATAAACGATATGCTGTTATTCCCATAGGAACTAAAAATTCCTCATGTAAAACTTCACCAGGATGGATGTTTCTTAACTTATACATTTTTACAGATATTAATGATAATCAACGATATCAATATTATATGAATGTCCATCGATCCATTTAAAGATTCTTCTAGCGATCTCCTGCACAGTATTTGGAAGTTTTGCAGATCTTAAACCATTCCAAACCTTTTCAGTTTCTTTCGAGTTAAAGGATATGATCATATGAACGTTTTGCGATACTAACGTCAAAGGTAAGCATTATTTGCGAATTGTCAAGCTTTTCTTTTAATGCAGTACAACCGGTGGCAATAGCAAATACAATCGGCAGGAACCACAGCCACCGAACTGCTACCCATTTTCCGGTGTCGGTACCAAGGTTAAATTTTATACCTTTACGTTCTGAATCTTACTGCTGATAATTTTGTCATCCATGAAAATCACATTCTACGGTGCGGCTGGCGGTGTTACCGGAACAGCCTATTATTGCGAATCTTCCAATGCCCGCATCCTGATCGACTGCGGGATGTTCCAGGGGGGAAGACGGGATGAAGCAAAGAATAAAACCGGTCCGCCGGTCGATTATCATGCGCTCGATGCCATTGTGCTTACCCATGCCCATCTTGACCATTGCGGCCGGCTGCCTCACGTAGTGCGCGAGGGTTACCGCGGACCGATCTTCGGGACGCCCGCCACCCTCGACCTGGCAGCCCTGGTGTTGCGCGACTCGTTAAAAGTGCAAACAGGCGATCTTGAAAAAACGAACAGGATGCTGGCCCGAAACGGCAAATCCAAAATCAAGCCGGCATTCGAGGAGGCCGATGTGGAAGGAGCCATCAGCCAGATGAAGCCACTCCCCTACCACGTGCCCTTTCGTGTTGCCAATGGCATGGAGGTTATTGTAGGTGAAGCCGGCCATATCCTGGGATCAGGCAGCCTGAAGCTGTTGGTGGAAGAACCTGGCCGCTCAAAATCCGTCATCTTCTCAGGCGACCTGGGCCCTTCAGGCATGCCCATTGTGCGCGACTCAGAACCATTCAGGGAGGCCGACATGGTGATCATGGAATCGACCTACGGCGACCGCGACCACAAGCCCTTGCAGGAGACCATCGATGAGGCCATCGCAATCATCAGGGAGGCCATGCATTCCAAGGGAAAAATCCTGATCCCGTCATTTGCGATCGGCCGCACGCAAGACATCATCTATTACCTTGAACAGGCTTTCAGGCATGGCGGGCTTCCCCGGCTTCCGATCTACCTCGACAGCCCGATGGCCATCGAGGCATCGAGGATTTACATGAGCCATTCCGAACTGTTCGACGATGAGATGAATGAATTCGTTAGCAGCGGTGAGCAGGAACGCGACAAAGGATTTATCCGCGCCACCCCGAGCGCTGAAGAATCGAAACATCTCAATGAAGTTCAGGGCCCCTGCATCATCATAGCCGGTTCGGGCATGTGCAACGCAGGCCGCATCAGGCATCACCTGCGACATAACTTATGGAAATCGGAAACCTCGGTGCTGATCGTTGGTTACCAGGCCGAAGGAACGCTTGGGCGTAAGCTGGTTGAGGGAAATCAATCCGTAAATATCTTTGGCGAACGGATCGTGGTGAGGGCAAAAATCCATAAGCTCGGAGGATTCAGCGCCCATGCCGGACAAACGGATCTATTGAAATGGTTCAATGTGCTTGCACCTGCCCGGCCAAGGGTTGTCCTTACACACGGGGAAGAAAAAGCCAGGATACCGCTGGCGAACATCATCCTTCACAGGTATGGGTTACAACCTTTTTTACCGCAGTTTGGTCAGAGCATCGAATTGTAAACAATGCAGACAATGCAGACAATGCAGTCCGCGTTTGACGCCATTCACCTTTTCACCAACTAACACGCCTTTATGAAACCAAACTTCCGCCGGACAAAAATCGTGGCAACGATTGGGCCGGCAAGCAGTTCCCCTGAAATGATCCGCAAGCTTATTGAAGCCGGCATGGATGTGGCACGTCTGAACTTTTCCTATGGGAAATATGAGGATCATGCCAGGGTTATAGAGTCCCTTAGAGCCATTTCGGATGAGTTGAACAAACCCGTTACCATATTGCAGGACCTTCAGGGGCCTAAGATCAGGGTTGGGGAGCTTCCCGCAGGCAAAATCGAGATTCTCAAAGGTGATATCGTGACACTTTTGCCCTTATCTGAATACAAATCAGCGCCATTGACGATCCCGATCGATTATCCTTATGTCGCCGAAGAGGCGAGGCCCGGTATGCAGGTGTTGCTTGCCGACGGGCTTTTTGAACTTGAGGTAACTGAAATCGCAGGGAATGACGTCCACTGCCGAGTGGTTGAGGGCGGTTGGCTCACCGATCACAAGGGGGTTAACTTCCCAAACCTGAACCTCAGGCTTCCTTCTCTTACTGAAAAAGACATCCGTGATCTGGAATTCGGGCTCTCGCATGATGTCGACTGGATTTCACTCAGTTTTGTCAGGTCGGCCGAAGATGTGATCACGCTTCGCAACATGATTACTGATAAGGGATATATAAAACCGATCATTGCAAAAATTGAGAAACCCCAGGCCATCGATCACCTTGAAGAGATCATCGATGCGGCAAACGGCATCATGGTCGCCCGGGGAGACCTGGGGGTGGAAATGAGCCCCGACAGGGTGCCGATGCTTCAAAAGCATATCATTGAGCTTTGCAACCGTAGCGGGAAAACCGTGATCACCGCTACGCAGATGCTTGAGAGCATGATTCACGAGCCGCGGCCCACGCGCGCCGAGGCAAGCGATGTCGCCAACGCGATTATCGACGGAACTGATGCCATCATGCTGTCGGGAGAAACTGCCATGGGAGACTACCCGGTAAAGGCGGTCGATATGATGGTCAAAATCGCCCTGGATGTAGAGGCCAGGATTGAATTCAAAGAATACCCTCCTGCCGGCCAGTCCGATATCATCGCCTTGTGCCGTGCCGCCAACCAGATGGAAGATGTAATCAGCCCGGTGTGCATCGTCATAATGACAACCAGCGGGAGGAGCGCCCGCTATATTGCCGCTGAACGGCCCGATGTGCCGGTATTTGCCTTCACCCCCACCCCCCAGGTGTTTCACGCGCTGAACCTGCTCTGGGGAGTCAGGCCCGTGTTGATTAACGAGCACCCCGACACCTTCGAAGAAATGGTCGCCATGACCGAAACAACGCTGCTGTCGCGAAAACTTGCTTCACAAGGGGATAAAATCCTGCTGCTGGGGGGTATTCCGGCGAATCAGACCATGGGGACCAATTTCATCAAAGTCCATACGATCCGATAAACATGCGGTAATCTTCAGGATCAGTCTTTGAATTTGTAGCTGACCCCGGCACTGAGGATGGAGTTGGTGCCTATTCCAAACTCACCAAAGAAACTCAGCGCCCTTCCTACGCGAAAGCCGAGAAGGGTGAGTTGTCCGGCCGGAAGAATCTTCTGACCCTTGCTTACAGGTGCATTGATGGTATCGGCTGTTTGGCGGTAGTAGTCCATGGTAACGCCCATTCCGACGCCCGAATACATGGAAAATCCAGGCATGTGAAGGTAATGAAACCTTACCGTTGCGATGCCCTGCCACAAATTGTCAGTCTGGTTAACCTTATAGTTTGTTTGTGTGTAATAAGGGTCATAATAATAGTTGTAATCCATGCCTGATCGGGCAATCTGGGCATAGCTGAATTGAAAACCCACAGCGAACACCTTGGTAATTGACCTTGAAAAGCCGGCTAAAAAGGTGCCTGACATTGAATTTGCCGAAAATCCATCGTTGTCGATGAAATAATAGACCGTGCCGGTACCGGCAGATACGAATACATCATTGACAAGCTCCGACTGATCTTGCTTTTCCTTTTGTTTGCCGGTCTCTTTTTCCTGGCCAGACACGGAGGAAACTCCTGCGGTAAGCAAGGCAAGGGCAATAATCATAAACTTCTTCATTTCGGTAGTTTTTTTTATCATAATCATTACAGGTAAAGACACAGATATGCAGCATCTGCAGCAATGCGAAGCTTGAACTTTTTATCTTTGGGGACGATAAACAATTCAAAAGGCTTGTATTCTATCCAGTCCTGTTCATCAGGCAATTGAACGACCATCGTTCCGGATATAACCGTCATATGCTCCACCGCGGATGTGCCAAATTCATATTCACCGGGCGCCATCACCCCCAAGGTTGCCGGTCCGCCGGGTGTGCTGAAGGCGATCGATTTCACCTTGCCGTCAAAGTATTCGTTGGTTCTAAACATAGTCGATAGTATCAAACGTCAAAATTACAAACAAATTTCGCCTGTTAATCAAATCACAGGAATTTATTTCTCACAAGACAGTTCCAAGGAGCGAATCACTATTAAAGACAAAATGGTAAAATGTAAAATGGTAAAATGGCAAACGGCGAGCTATCAAACCCTTTTACCCTTTTACCATTTTACCATCTTACCATTTTACATTTGATTATTTTCCATTCATCCTATCCTTTATCTTTTTACTG
>JBBQUQ010000111.1:0-9052 GCA_038212325.1 Bacteroidales bacterium | reverse complement strand
GCTTTGGTATTGCTTTCCCCCGGCTGGATCATGCCGTATTTCTTAGCCACTTCCATCGTGATATCTTCAATTAATGGGAAGGTTACTTCTACGTTTTTCATCCCTTTGTACTCGATCTTTTCTTTGATTGTGCGCAGCCAGGCAATATGGCTGTACAAACCGTCAACCGACAATCCGACCAGCTCACAGGTGAGCGCTTTAAAATCGTCTTGCATTGAGGCAAAGGTCATGAATTCGGAGGTGCAAACCGGCGTAAAATCAGCCGGATGGCTGAAAAGGATCACCCACTTCCCTTTATAATCTTCCGGGAAATTGATATTTCCCTGGGTTGTAACGGCTTTGAATCCAGGGGCATTGTCGCCAATCCTGGGCATGCTTACGACTTCAGTTTCCATAATCTTTTGTTTTAGAAATAGTTAAAAATAGAAGGCTATAACGATCAGTATTTTTTTAAAAATACAGAACATATGTTCACAAAGTTACAATATTTTTTACCTTTGTGTAACCAAAATGAACTTTTTTATGGAACACATTAACTTTTCATTAACTTTTCACTTGTAGATTGGTCGCGGGCGCAATTTGCACTCACTGCTATGTTACCTTTGGCGGCGCATTTTTCGCATCGTTCCCCCTGTTTTATTCAACCAGTTTTGGTGGTGCCTAATGGGTTTGGATGCTCATTCTCATTGCTTTTGTAGTTCAGACCTTTTCCGCACAACCTGATCCAGATGCCGATTGTTGCCGGTTTGTTTCTACCGGGTGTTGCGATGGTGCTGATTGGGATCATCCGCCCGATCACCTGCTTTGTAAAATGCAGCACGAAGGGGATCTGGGCAACCGGTGCCGGAACGATCCTCACGGGTACTGAAAAAGTTTGAAGAATCTCATTAATGCATGCGCATGCAGCCAATCGTTTTCCATCCGAAGATGACCGCTTTAAAAGTCACTCGGCTTTTTCAGGGGAGTAGGAGACAGGTCATCGTTGCATGAAGCAAAAATAAAATCTGCTTCCATGGCTTTTTCCCGGTGTTGTGAATACATATCTTCAGAAAAAACCTCGATCCTGATGTACAGTTTCACGTGCCCTGCCTTTTGAATTTCTCCGGTAATTTCAACAATGGTGTCTGGCAAGATCGGTTTAATAAACAGGATTCGTTCAATTTTTACGGTAATCATCCGCTGCCGGGAATACCGTGTTGCCGTGATGAAGGCAACTTCATCAAGCCACTGCATGGCCTCACCGCCAAAAAACGTTCCATTCGAATTCAGGTGTTTTGGGAAAACAACCCGATATTGCTGTGTTGATGCATTCATATCATCGAGATTTCCAACATGATTTTTTACAAAGATAAATCATATTGAACATTGGTTCATTAAAAAAAATAAGTTGTATTTTTGTCAACCATAAAATATCGTATGTCCCCACGTTCTAAAAATATAAAGACCGTCTTTGATCCGCCAAAGTTCAAGGGGTATAAACCTTTCGGCTATTATGCCACAAATGAGGAACCGGTGTTCCTTTTATTTGAGGAATATACTGCATTGAAGCTTTGTGATTATGAATTGATGACCCAATTGCAGGCGGCTCAAACAATGAGCATTTCCAGGCCTACTTTCACACGGTTATATGAAAGTGCAAGAAGGAAAATTGCTATGGCTCTTGCTGAAGCCCGCACCATCGAGGTGGAGAGAGGCAGGGCATATTTTGATCATGACTGGTACCATTGCAGGGCCTGCAATATTTTCTTTACAATACCGGAAGCCGGGTCCTCAACCAAAGAATGCCCATTTTGCCAGTCTAAAAATCTTGAAGAAATTACAACAAACTAATATGAAAACCGCAATCGCAGCTCAAGACGCAACAACAGAATCATTGATTGATAAACACTTTGGAAAATGTTCCCATTTTTTTATCTATGATGACGAAACCAATACATCTGACGTAATCCCTAACCCGGGGAAAGAAGTGCAGGGATGCAAGGGGGAGGTACTTGTTAAAGAACTTCAAAAAAACAATGTTAAGCGGGTGATTGCAGGTGATTTTGGCACAATGGTTCAGCAGTTGCTGAACAAACATCACATTCAGATGATCCTGCATCCTGATAATAAGACAGGTGTTTCGGAAATTATTAAATTAATAACTAAAAAAACAACTAAATGAAAATTGCTGTTCCGGTTCACAACGGTTTTGTGAATGACCATTTCGGCCATGCCGAAAATTATTCTGTTTTCTCTGTTTCGCCCGATAACAGGATTATCCATACGGAGATTATCCAGTCAAACCCGGGTTGCGGATGCAAATCCGGCATCGCCGAAGTACTTGCCAACCATGGCGTTACCATCATGCTTGCAGGCAATATCGGCGGCGGCGCCATCCAGCATCTATATACCAGTGGAATTGAGGTGGTAAGGGGATGCACAGGCCCTGCCGAGGCAGTTGTTGAGGCTTATTTGCAAGGAACTATCATCAATAACAATCAAACATGTCATCAGCATGAAGGATGTGATGACAAACATCAGCATTAAGAGAAATGGAAAACAAGGTCGTGATTACGTTGATCTTCGAATAGACGGGTATCAGCGGCTGGTGAGATCTGCCCTGAAGGGTTGTTTAAAAAGAATGACAGCAAGGTTCTTAGTTACTGCCGATGTCTCCCTGAGCAATAATCGAAGTATTGGTTGTTGAATAATGGACAGTGATGTACCCGTCATATACTAACCAGTTATCATAGGTGATCGGAGTTCCGTCATCGAGTGCACGTACGTTGGTATAACTTTTACCGCTGGTGCCGTTAACATTGGTCAAGGTTCTCTTAACCGGACCGCCACCAATGGTAGCCACTGAACCCAGACGAATTTGTGCCGGATTAACATCGCCCGCGATGGTCCCGGTAAGCGAAATTGTTACCAGTGCTGAGCCATTTTTACGTTTTTCAAACAATGCAGTTCCTTTAACACCAGAAGCGTTCGCAGTGTCCAGTGCATAGCTATGCTGTGTTGAGGTCAGCTCATTTCCGCCAATATCACTTATTGCAATGATGGTGCCGAGGTTGCCGGCGCTTTCATGAATAGATAAGTAACCGTTAAAATTGATGAATTGATTATAATTGACAGGCGTATTGTCATCCAGCTTGGACACTTGCGTGGTGCTGTTTCCGCTTGAATTGACCGGGGTAAGAGTCAAAACGGTAATGCCTCCTTCAATGGCAGAATTCATGCGAATCTCTGCTGGATGGTCTGCAGCAGAACCTCCGTTGAGATCAATGGTGATTGTTGTCAGCGTACTTGAGGTTTCGGTAAAGGTAACAGTACCGTTGATGCCCAGCTGGTCCTTTACTTTCAGCAGATAGGTTGTTTTATTGGGATCGGGCGTGGGTTTTTCATCTTTCTTGCATCCAATGAATGCCAGCAATCCAATTGTCAATGTTGAAATGACGATTGTTGAAATAATTTTATTGGGTTTCATTTTGGTTCGTTTTTATAGTACGATGTTTAGTTAATTATCGACCGGTGAAAGAATTTTTGCAATTTACAAAAGTCGTTAGCCTTATATGATAATTTGTTACACAATCTCATCAAAAAGTTACATCATTCACACATTTACATAGCGATTCATTTTTCTACCTGAGTAATTGGAGATGATTCTTCCCAGGTTTCATGCATACTTTCCTTGTCGTCAATTGAATTTAGAAAGCGGCTCCAATCTTTGACCAGGATAATCAAAGAAAAAAGCATTCTGATTCTCCGGGAAGGGAAGTGCAATTGCAGTAATCAGTTACGGAAGGCTGTATGCATTAATTCTATCTCCCCACTGGAGATTCCAATTTGCTTAGCCGTTTTCTCCCAGTCATTCATAGCCTTTTTCACCTGGGAAATTATTGACTTGGCTTCAGTATGATTTAATCGGAAATATTCTCTGACACTCATTGCAAGGTCAAAATCCAGAGTTCCGCTATTGTCGTCGATATTGAGCGCCAGCTCTTCCTGGTCAATAGAAGGGTTCACATCGAAAGCAGGACTGTCGCGGTCTATGCCTCCGGCAGCACGATCTGCATCAGCAACCTCACCGGCAAATCCTCCGCTGGCGATGTTTACGTCTACAACATGATCGGCCAACTCATTGCATCTCAGGAACTCGCAGAAGGCAGCCTCACAAAAATCACCCTCAATGGTGCTACCGGCTACTACCTCGTGAGGGTGGTGACAGGTAACTTTTCCTATTCAGGTAAAGTTTTCATGAACAATTAGAACCCATCCCCCCGCCCTTTTCCATGGAAAGGGAAGGGGGAGCAAAACACTCCATTTTACCATTTTACCCCGCTAAAGCACGCGGCAATACATCTCTCCCAGGCCTATCAGGTGAATTCACCCTGCATGAATTGCCCCGGCATTCATGCAGGGGGTAAGTGAAGTCGGGCATATCAGGGGCTTTAGCCCCCATCATTTAAAGTGAATGCATAACTTTTATGATCAACCCTTGATTCTCATACTTAATGAAAGGCAAGGAGGGCAATGCAGGCAATTCAACAAATGCAAACAATGCAGGAGCGTGTCACCTTGTCACCTTGTTAAATCCCAATGAGGTCGATGACCTAAGCGATAGTTGCCAACTTGCGGGCAAAAAACCCATGACCTTACAGGAGAAAAAGAAAAAGATGGCCGTTATCGTTTCCGACTGGCAAGCCAGCGGACTTAGCCAGGTCGAGTATGCCCGCATCCATGATTTCAAACTCAACACATTTCGTTACTGGATCTCGTTAATAAACTGGTACTCTTCGATTATCGAAAAACCCGGGGCAGGGAGGGCCCGGACGACATGTTGAAAAACTACTCCGGGTATCTGCAAACCGATGGCTATACTGCATACAACAACCTTAAAAATCACTCCGAAATCACGCTTTTGGCCTGTATGGCCCATGCCCGGCGCAAGTTTGAACATGCCCAGGATAATAATCCCACCCTTGCCAGTTATGCGCTGAAAATGTTCCAGGGCTTGTACGACATTGAACGTATTGCACGCGAAACAAACCTTTCAGTTGAGGCTATCAAAAATCTGAGACAGGAGAAATCGAAACCGATCCTCAACCAACTGGAAGCCTGGATGAAGCAACAGATTATCCTCACCCTGCCAAAAAGTGCCATCGGATCTGCCATTGCCTATACCCTTACCTTATGGCCACGATTGGTCAGATATATTGACAATGGGCACTTCCACATTGACAACAACCTGATAGAAAACAGTATCAGACCAGTGGCCCTGGGAAGGAAGAACTATATGTTCGCCGGCTCTCATGAAGCAGCACAACTAGCAATACGTATTAATAAGGGTATTAGTCAATTCGTTTGAATATTCCTATGTTAAAATCAGCCATAAAAATATCTATTGTGAACTATTGTGCCTATTGTGGTGAAAAATTATGAAGATAAGAAAGACGAATCTATCTTATATATAGTGTTAAGTTAAATATCATATGACGTAATAGAATAAAATATATGTATCTTTGTAAAAACTCTACAAATGATACGATATACTGTTAAACTAACCAAGGCCGAGGTAGAAGAACTTATGAGTATAATCAATAAAGGTTCCCACACTTCTCAAACATTCCGGACCGCTTACATTCTGTTAAATTGTGATGAAGACAAGTATTCCGAAAAAGTAACCAATGAGCAAATAAGTAAAGTGTTAAAAGTTGGAATGAGAACAGTCGATAGGGTTAAGAAAAAATTCATCGAAGAAGGTTTTGAAGCAAGTTTGGAAAGACGACCAACCTCACGAATTTATGCAACAAAGACTGATGGAGATATGGAAGCAAACCTGGTAGCTCTCTGCTGTAGTGCACCCCCGAAAGGATTTGCCAAATGGTCGTTGAGACTATTGGCAGACAAGATGGTCGAATTGCATCATGTTGAAAGCATTTCTCATGTTACAGTAAGAAGTGTTTTAAAAAAAACGAACTTAAGCCTTGGAAAGTAAAAGGATGGGTGATTCCTCCAGAACAAAGTAGTGATTTTGTAGCTAATATGGAATACGTGTTGGATGTTTATAAAAGACCCTACGACAAAGACTACCCGGTGTGACGCGTGCCTTACCCCCCCGTGTTGGCGCGCGTCTGTGACGCGTGCCATCATCGTTGACCCGTGTCAACAGTTTTTTTTATTTGTTATTGAAAACCTCCCGGAAAGTCTTATATTTGCCTTACGACAGGATCAATTGTGTCGAATCACCATTATTCCCGAAAAACATAATTGTCATCTGGCACTTTTAAATTTCTTCCTGCCGGCAATTAAGGTTTTTTTTTACAATCAGTTGCCTAAGACTCCTCTAAGCCTTTCCTAAGTCCTCTCTAAGTGTCCTTCGATCATTCTTCACTTTTGGCTCGAACCTTGGGTGCCTGAGGGAATAAGGGTTTTTGGCACGCGTCACAGAGAGGCGTGCCTGATCACAAACAAATTATTCGACGTTACTTTCTTGCTGTCAATAATTTCCATAGTATGCCCTGCTTCAGCGACAATGGCTTCGATGCGGCTGGCCGAGGTGAAATACAGTTCTTTACCGGGTTTTGATGTTTTATTGAAGCCTGAACGGGTGGAGAGGAATTCGGTGCGCATTGATTTTTTATGACGGTCCGCCAGTTCGGCATTGGCTTCACGGATCATGATCGTTCCGTCAGGAAGCAGGTATTTACAACATTTCCGAAGTAGTTCATCCTGTTTTTCAGGTTCGAGATAGTGCAAGACATCGCCCAGGAGATACCCATTTTTCGGGGTGATGTCATATTCCGATACATCTGCCACGGCAAAACAAATCCGGTTGTTTTTCGAAAAGCAGTTTTCAGCCACTTCGATTTTTTCAACATCATAATCCACACCGGTTACCTGGCGGTCATCTGCGGTAAACATCAGCATATAGGAGATAAACCCATACCCGCAGCCCAGGTCTAAAATTTCGCCCTGGCGGGGCATGAGCCTGTTGTAAATTTCGTAGTTGTCCTCAAGTTTCATCTTTACGCGCATATACCACTCCAGCACGGGGCCTTTCAGTGTATAATTCAATGCAAGGAGACGACGGTTATAATGCGTGTCTCCTTCTTCAGCCTTGAATTTTGCATACTGATAAATGTAATACTGGCGGAATTGTCTGGCACGCTCCTGGAATGTCGATCCGAAGGTATCATCACCTGGTCCGATCCTGCCGAGGATTTTCATCCTGAAACTGTTAGGCCTTCCCCAAAAAGCGCCTTTGCCCAGAAAAGCACCTGTGCCGAATACCACGATCGGCAATATGTCGATGCCGAGTTTTTCAGCCAGGTAAAATGCGCCCCTGTGAAACCGTTGAATCTTGTGGTCCGTTGAACGGTGCGCCTCCGGAAATATAAGGATCGAAAATCCTTCTTGCACCTTCTCTTTCAGAAGCCCCATGATGCGGTCAATCCCATTATCAACATTATAAAAATTTGCGAGTCGGGCAATCGGCCCGAAAATTGGGGATTCGTGCACCCAGGTAGTGGTAAGGATAATGATTTTAGGATACAATCTCAGGAAGGCAGGTGTTTCAATAAGGCTTTGATGGTTGCTGATGATGATGGCAGGTTTGGTAAAATCTTCGCCGTGCTCATTCACGAGTTTCTTGTCACATGCAAAGGTAAATGCGATGTAGCCTCTTGTCAGCCAATAAAATAATCTGTGAAAAAGCATCTCTTTCTTTTTTTGCTTTACGGGCAGCAGCAGGTTGATGATGCCACCGGCGATCATCAGGATAATGGCAATCGTTACGATGTTTCCCCAGGTGACAATGGTTTTGATCAATATCCGGAAGGTGATCGGAAATTTTCCGTTCTTCGCTCTTGACAAAATAAACCGGTTGAAAACCAGCGGTTGAAATACAAAGGACAAGATGACTACGGTCACAATGCCAACCATCGATACCATCGCGATAGAATGGAGGGCAGGATGCCGGGTAAAAAAGAGTGCAGCCACTCCAAACAGGGTGGTGAGCGATGAGAGCAATATTGAAACTTTGTAGGCCTGAAGGTCATCCTTGCCGGTTTTCAGCGTGTGTTGAAGGCCCCGCATCATCAGGATGCTGTAATCGACGCCAAGACCGAAAACAAAGGATGAAACAATGATGTTGAAAATATTGAATTTTAAACCTGTGAGCCCCATGAATCCAAGGGTTATCAGCCAGCTGAAAAACATCGGCATGGCGGCCAAAATTCCAATTCCAAAGCGGCCGAACGAGATGATCAGCAGCAGAGTGACGAAGATCATCGACAGGGTTACCAACAAATCGAAGTCATCTTTGACATGCTCGATGAACTGTTGTGTGAGGATTTGTTTGTCGAACAGTACATATCGTGAATCTGCTGGAAACTCGAGGTAAACCTTCTCTCTGTTGGCTTCACTGACTTTCAGTACCGCAGGGGCAAGAACAAGTCCGGGATTTACCGCAAGCCAGTCGGCTACCATTGGATTGTTGTCAATATCCAATTCCCCGATCGAGACCGGTTCGAACTTCTTGTCAAGCCTGGAAAAGAAAGAGTCAAATGCAGCGGCTCTGAATCCGATTTTTTTCGAGCTCGCAAACATATTGCTCTTTAACCGGTTGATTTTTTCTGATGTCCAGTAACGGTTCCAGCGGGCAATTTTTAACTGCTGCAAGGAGTCGGAGGTTAACAAGGGTCCTGCATTGGAAATGCCTTTCACCGTTCCGGCCCGGATAAGTTTCCCGACCCGGCTGGCCAGTTTTTCCTGGTTTCTTAATGCCTCCTCTGTTGTTTTGCCCGTTGCGACCAGGTAGATGTTCTTCAGTTTGTAATTGCTGATTTTATCAAGGTCCGCCTCTGCTTTTTCAAGCCGCGGCGTAACAAAGCTCAGGGCCGACATGTTTTTTTCGAATCCTGCTTTACCTGAAAACCAGATGCTTAGAATCCCAAGTCCGAGTAATCCAACGATTAACCATCGGTTTTTTTCGAAGGGTATGGCTGCCAGGCTATCAATGAAATTGATTTGTCGCTGATGGATTCCTGACACCATTTTTCCATTCAGCAAC
>JBBQUQ010000110.1:0-9129 GCA_038212325.1 Bacteroidales bacterium | reverse complement strand
GGAGAGGGGGTGCCGGGGGTGAGGTGCTTTGAGTTAAAATGTATAGTTCGTATAAACAGACCTGATTCCCTCCTCCAGCGAATAGCGGGGACTAAATTTCATTTCTTTTAAAAGAGAGACATCCATGAGTTTTTTCAATGTTCCGTTTGGTTTGGTTTTGTCCCATAAAATATCGCCTCCAAACCCAACCGCTGATTTAACCAATGCTGCGATATCAGAAATGGTTTGGTCCTGGCCTGTGCCGATGTTGATGAAAGCGGTGACGGGTGGATCGTGACGCGTGACGCGTGACGTGTGATGTGCGACGAGGTCCCCGGTATTTAATTCTTCCAGTATTTTCACGCAGGCAGCTGCCATGTCGTCGACATGCATGAATTCGCGGTAAACCTCGCCGGTTCCCCATAGGGACAGGGTGACGGGTGTTTCATTGTTGGTAACGCGTAACGCGTTACGCGTTACGGAGTCATCATGATTTCCGTATGTGGTGATACAGATACCATATTTTTCCAGGATATGAATTATTTCGGATTCCGTCGATTTTCCGGTGATCCCCTCGATGGGGCGTTTGTCAAGGTCTTCACGTATTCCTTGCCAGTTGCCGGTTTCCAGGCAATGCGCCAGGTGCATCTTCCTTATGATGGCCGGGAGCACATGCGAGGTCTCCAGGTTGTAGTTGTCGTTCGGCCCGTAAAGATTTGTGGGCATCACCGAAATAAAGTTGCATCCATACTGCCGGAAGTAACTTTCGCAAAGCTTGATGCCTGCGATCTTGGCAATGGCATAAGGTTCGTTGGTCTGTTCCAACTCGCCGGTTAGGAGGTACTCCTCCCTGAGAGGCTGCGGAGCATTTTTCGGGTAGATGCATGAACTTCCGAGAAACAGCAGTTTCTTAACCCCATGCAGGTAGGCCTGGTGAATGATGTTTGCCTCGATCATCAGGTTCTCATAAATAAACTGGGCACGGTATACATTGTTAGCCATGATGCCGCCGACTTTGGCGGCTGCAAGGACTACGATATCAGGCTCTTCAGCTTCGAAAAAATGCGATACGGCATGCTGATCGGTCAGGTCAAGTTCGTGCATCGTACGGCCGACAGTGTTTGTGAAGCCTTGCTGGTGCAAATGGCGTGTGATGGCTGATCCAACCATCCCGGTGTGGCCGGCAATGTAAATTTTTGATATTTTTTCCATAAGATATGTTTTTAATCCTGGCGGCTCCTGATCTTCGCAAAGTCGGCATTAACCATGATCCTTACCAGGTCACTGAAGGTCGTTTTAGGTTCCCATCCAAGGTTTAATTTTGCTTTTGAATAATCGCCGATCAACAGGTCGACTTCTGTTGGGCGGAAGTATCTTGGGTCAATTCCAACGACTGCCTGGCCGCTGGATCTGAGGATGCCTTTTTCATGAATCCCGGCGCCTTCCCATATGATTTCTTCACCAAGTACAAGGAAGGATTTCTCGATGAATTCCCTTACTGAGTGCGTTTCATTGGTTGCCAATACATAATCCTCGGGCGTGTCGGCCTGCATCATCCTCCACATCCCTTCAACATACTCAGGCGCATAACCCCAGTCACGTTTCGAGTCAAGATTACCCATTAGCAGCATCTCCTCAAGTCCCAGCAAAATCTTGGAAACCCCGACCGATATCTTACGGGTTACGAATGTCTTGCCACGCCGTTCCGATTCGTGGTTGAAAAGGATCCCGTTGCATGCGAACAGTTTGTATGCCTCGCGGTAGTTTATCGTAATCCAGTAAGAATAGAGTTTTGCAACTGCATATGGGCTTCTGGGGTAAAACGGCGTACGTTCCGTTTGCGGAACCTCCTGCACAAGGCCAAACAGCTCGGAGGTGCTGGCCTGGTAAAATCTGGTTTTGACACCTGTTTCGCGTATCGCATCAAGAAATCTTAATGTGCCTATTCCATCCACTTCTGCAGTGTATTCAGGAACTTCGAAGGATACCTGCACATGGGATTGGGCGCCAAGGTTGTAAATTTCATCGGGGTGGATCTTTTCCACAAGGCGGTTCAGGTTACTTGAATCGGTAAGATCCCCGTAATGCAAAAAAAATCTTTTGTTCAGGAGCTCTTTGTCGTTGTAAAGATGGTCGATCCTGAAGGTGTTGAATGAGCTTGAACGGCGGATGATTCCATGCACAATGTATCCTTTTTCAAGAAGCAGTTCTGTAAGGTAACTCCCATCCTGGCCGGTGATACCGGTTATGAGGGCTGTTTTTGTTCGGGTCATGGGTTAAGTTTTAGTTGTTAATTTCGTGAATCGTGAATCGTGTGTGGGAACATGGCTTCGCCCTTTCGGTCACAGAACCATGCGTTTATCCAGTTCGCCATTGCACTTTCGCGCTATCTCACTTTTTCTATCAGCATCGGCGAAATGGATAGCGTGATAACCTGGTTCAGGTGATCGATGCGGACGATGACCCTTTTTTTATTGGATATGTTGACAAGTTCGCCTTTCATGCCCTGCAATGGACCGGCATTCACCCAAACCTGAATCCCGGGGAGGAACGTGTCGGGCAAACAATCCACCTCCACATCAGAGCCTGTTATTGCTTTCAGGATATCGATCTGCCGTTCAGGTATGGTAGCCGCTTTGCCTGAGAACCAGACATAGCGAACGGCGCCAGGCGTATTGAGAACCTCGTAATAGTCCCTGGCCCCGATCTTGACAAAACAATATGAGCGGATGATGGGCTCTTCAACCAGTCTTTTCCGGTCACTCCATTGATGCATCACTTTTCGCAAGGGGACATATGCTACAATTCCTTTTGCAATAAGCAGTTCCATCAAACGTTTTTCGAACCGGGAACGGGTGTAAACAGCATGCCAGTTCATGGGTTGAACCTGCGCAGTTGTTATGTGTTCGGCCTGTAAGGTGTCTTCCATGAATTACCGTTTTCGTAAAAAAATGATCATCCTGCAGCGATTTGAAAACCAATGGTCAAATTTCGTACGACATACTTTGAGTAGCAAATATACTCATATTATTATCATACCGTCACCACTATCTGGTCATAATTTGCACGAAAACATTGCCCTGAACTGTGAATAAATAAACAGTTTCACGGGTTTACGGGCACACGGATGAAACCGGAAAAAGTGTAGCAACGCACATTAATGTTTCAGTTGATCAGTTCGTTACCTTATTCGTGTAATTATCCGGGATTGCTTTTTTGTTAATTAAATTGTTTAGCCTTATCTTTGCCCGTTTTGTATGAAAACATTCTGAAAAATGAGCCTACGCGCAAAGACCACAGAATTAAAGAGGAGGATGCAGGAAGCATTCAAAGGGGGCGGCGAACAGGCCCTTGAAAAGCAAAAGGCATCCGGGAAAATGACCGCCCGGGAAAGGATCCTTGCATTGCTTGATCCCAATTCGTTTCATGAATACGACCTTTTTGTAAAGCATGCCGGACAGGATTTCGACATGGATAAAAAATATTTGCCGGGTGATGGCGTAATTACCGGGACAGGATCTATCAATAGTTGGCCAGTGTGTATTTTCGCGCAGGATTTTACTGTTGCGGGAGGATCTTTAGGGTTGATGCATGCAAAGAAGATTACCAAGATTATGGATCATGCCATGAAGATGAAGGTTCCATTAATCGGCATCAACGACAGTGGTGGCGCCCGTATCCAGGAAGGGGTCAATTCGCTGGCGGGTTATGGCGAGATTTTTTATCGCAATACCCAGGCATCGGGCGTCATCCCGCAGATATCGGTCATCCTCGGACCGTGTGCCGGGGGCGCAGTATATAGTCCTGCCCTTACTGACTTTGTGTTCGTCGTAGATAAAATTTCCAAGATGTTTATCACCGGACCTGAGGTAATTAAAACTGTTCTGGGTGAGGAAATTTCAATGGAGGACCTTGGAGGTGCCCGTGTTCATGCTGAGATTACCGGCAATGCTCATTTTTTTGCAGAGAGTGAGGCCGATTGCTTTGAGCAGATCAAGCGATTGGTGAGTTACATTCCCTGGAATAATGACAAGAAAGCTGAAGTTTTTCCGAAAAAGGCCCCTAAATCCCGGCAGTACAAACTGGATAGCATCTTCCCAACCAACCCGATGCAGCCCTATGATGTTCGTGACGTAATCCGCGCAATTGCCGATGACAGCGATTTCTTTGAAGTACACGAAATGTGGGCTGCGAACATCGTGATTGGCTTTGGTCGTCTTGATGGCCAGACAGTGGGCTTTGTTGCCAATCAGCCGATGGTGCTTGCCGGTGTTCTCGACTGTGATTCAAGCGACAAGGCAGCGCGTTTTATCCGCTATTGCGACGCGTTCAATGTTCCGCTTGTTACGCTGGTTGACCTGCCGGGATACCTTCCCGGGGTAGACCAGGAGCATGCCGGTGTAATCCGTCACGGAGCCAAAGTCTTATATGCATACAGTGAAGCCAGTGTTCCAAAGATAACGGTGATTCTTCGCAAGGCTTACGGCGGGGGCTACATCGCCATGTGTTCAAATCACTTGCGGGCCGACTTTGTTTTTGCCTGGCCAACCGCCGAGATTGCAGTAATGGGACCCGAAGGCGCAGCAAATATTATTTTCCGCAGCGAGATAAAAGCCAGTGATAATCCAGAGGAAACGCGCAAGCGCCTGATTGAGGAGTATCGCCAGAAATTTGCCAATCCATATGTGGCTGCAGCCTACGGCTATGTGGATGCTGTTATTGAACCCAATGAAACCCGTAATTATCTTACACATTCCTTGACTCTTGCCCAGGGTAAAACGGAGATACCGCCTAAGAAAAAGCATGGAGTGCCTCCTTTCTAATAGTAAAATGGTAAAATGGTAAAATGGTAAAATGGTAAAATGGTGAGCATTTTATGCCGGCTCATCCTGATTTTTTTATTTTTTGAGTTATTACAGACCATATGGACGAAAACATAGAATTCGTTGATTTCAAGTACGAGGAGATTTCCTACAAAACCTCCCTTACCAAAAAGTTTGCCAACAGAACTCCCTATACCCCGCCGGATTCCCGCAAGGTTGTTGCGTTTATTCCGGGAACAATTCTGAAAGTGCTTGTAAAAGAGGGGCAAAAAGTTAAAAAAGGCGATACAATGCTTGTGCTGCAGGCCATGAAAATGGACAACCATCTGCTTGCGACCCGAACCGGAACGGTGAAAAAAGTTTATGTGAAACAAGGCGAAACCGTTCCCAAACGTCACCTGCTCATCGAATTAAAATAGTCCTTAACCTCCTTCGACGTCTTTTTCAACATTCGCGCCTGCCTTCGTTTTCCTGTAGTGACAAGATTGATGCGTACGGGAGGGATATGCACCAAAGCAGGAGCGGGGTGTCACTGGCAGTCGCTCAGCACGTTTTCAATTGTCTCAAAGATAGCTTCCCGGCCGAAGCCAGTTTCGGCTGAAGTAAGGAGTATGGTCGGGAGTTCAGACCAGTATGCGGAGAGGGCCTTTTGATAAGCCGTCAGATTGTTGTTGAGTTGTGTTTTTGACAGTTTATCTGTTTTGGTAAACAGGATAACAAAGCCAACTTCGTTATCGCCCAGCCAGTTCATAAATTCAAGGTCAATCTTTTGTGGTTCAAGACGTGAGTCGATAAGCAGAAAAGTAAGGGCCAGGTTTTCACGATTTTGAAGATAAGATTGAATAAGGCCTTCAAACTTTTCCCGTTGTGTTTTGGATAATTTTGCAAATCCAAATCCGGGCAGATCAACAAGGAACCATGCGACCGGAACTGCATCTTTGCCAATCGAAGACAAGACTTTAAAATGGTTCAGCAACCTGGTTTTTCCAGGGGTACCGGAAACTTTAGCAAGTGCTTTGCGGGAAGCAAGCATGTTGATCAGGGACGATTTGCCGACGTTTGAACGTCCGATGAAAGCAAATTCCGGCATCTCCTCCTTAGGACAGAATTTTATTGAGGGGCTGCTGCAGACAAATTCGATCTTTTCGATTTTCACATTTTCCTATTTTCCCAAATATAAGCAAATAGTTTCACTATCTGCTCCATTGTTTTATCCAGGTTATTTATTTCCCAGGTCATATACTTTGTTTTGCACCCATGCGGCCCATTCAGCATCTGTTTTTGATTTGGTGAAGGTGGCATACGGAATAGGATCACCAACCATCAGGACAATCGTTTTGTTAAATTGCCTGACCATTTCGTCCGCAAGGTATAGCATTTCAATGTTAGCCTTGATTCCCAACCGCTTCCGCCACATGGCAAGATTATAAAACCAATCTGAATTCCGTCCTTCAACGAAGATCGGAATAACGTCTCTCTGGTATTGTTTCGCTTTTTTTATGAAGGTGCTTTTCCATTCCAGGTCACGGATTACATAGGAGCCATTGATGCGCTGCTTGCGTGAAACAAGCCCGGCCGGAAAATAGAGAACCATTTTGTCAGAAGCAAAAGTCTGTATGATCAACTGTGCGTTTTCATTGTTACGTCCATGCTTGTTGATGGGAATAAAGAGCGGGCGCAATCCGGGCACATTCATTAAAAGGTCATTTACGGGAAAGACAATATCGCTCCTGGTCTTTCCAAGTTCATGCATCAGGGCCATTCCATCAAGGCCTCCCAGGGGATGATTGGATGCTACGATGAACCTGCCCTGGGCAGGGATCATGCCTGGTTCCGGCTCAGAAATTTCCGAGCCGGAAAGTTGAACACTCCGTTTGTCTAATATTTCAACTTTTACGCCGAATTCCTTCAGAATGGCTTCAACGAATGGTAATCCGGTTTTATCGCGGTTACGGTAAATATAACCGTTTATCTCTACCTGGTGAGTGATCCGCTTCAGATACGACAAAACAAACCGGGGGATGATCCTCAGCAGACCTGGATTTTTTGCTTCAAATAGAGATTCAATGTCGATCAGGCGTTCGGGAACTTCTGTTATTTCTTGTTGATGCATGAAGCAAAATTACAAAATTGCCGGCATTTTTTATCAGAAGCCGGCTACATCACTTATCTTTGCAGAACAGTTCATTCGTTAACCAACATCATGGAACCTATCACTGCCCCGGTTGATAAAAAGTTGCTTGAATCAGAGTTGATTGACAGCACCTTCTTAAGAAACACCAATAACGGACATAATAAAATATTTGTGTTCACCGCGCACGATTCGCCGTATCTCATGCGTGAGGTGGGACGTTTGCGTGAAATCACCTTTCGTGACGCCGGCGGCGGAACGGGTAAAAGCACCGACATCGATGAATTCGATACCATGGAGGTGCCGTTTCATCAGCTTATTGTATGGGATCCGGTCGAAAGTGAAATTACCGGGGGTTACCGGTTTATCCATGGACGTGATATTCAGTGCGATCAGAAAGATTTCATTCACAGTGCAACTGCCGAACTGTTCAATTTCTCCAATAAATTCACAAGGGATTATCTGCCGCTCAGCATTGAACTGGGGCGATCGTTCGTTCAGCCTAACTACCAGCCGCTCGTGAATTTCCGCAAGGGGATGTATGCGCTGGATAACCTTTGGGACGGACTTGGCGCAATGATCATCGAGAATCCTGATGTGAAGTATTTCTTTGGCAAGATGACGATGTACCCCGAATATAACCGGGCTGCACGCGACATGGTCCTCTTTTTCCTGCGAAAATATTTTCCCGACACAGAAACGTTGATGCTGCCAAAAGAGCCGGTAGTTTGCGACACGCCCGATTCTGTGATGGCTGAAATGTTTTCAGCAACAACATTCGAAGAAAATTACAGGATACTTGTTCAGACGGTACGCCGGCATGGAGAGCATGTGCCTCCGCTGGTTAATGCCTATATGAACCTGTCGCCCACCATGCGAACATTTGGTACAGGGATTAACCGCGATTTTGGTGACGTGGAAGAAACCGGAATACTGATTTATATTGATGACATATATCCTCGCAAAAAAGAGCGTCACCTTAAAACCTATATCCAAAGACTTTCATCGCTGAAAGGGCTGAGGTGGCGGAGGAAACGGTAATCTGTCTACTTTGTTGCAGGCGCAGCGGCTGCATTGGCCTTGCGCATCAGCTTGCTTTTCAGGTTGGCAGCTTTATTCTTATGGATTACATTTTTCTTGGCCAGTTTATCAATCTGAGAAACAACTTTCGGGAGTTCTTTTACAAGGGTTTCCTGTTCTTCAGTTTCACGTAATTTCTTAACTGCATTACGCACGGTGCGTCCCTGGTAACGGTTTTGGGTACGTTTGGTCTTTGCGTTACGGATGCGTTTTTCTGCGCTTTTGTGATTGGCCATGATTATAATATGTTTTCAAATTGGGGTGCAAAGATACGAAATTTTGGTAAAAACCCAAAGTGTTGGAAAAAAAATACAGGCAGGCCGGGTGGCCTGCCTGGTTGACTGACTGACGGGTTATTCAGATTTTGGCATATCTGACTGAGCAGGAGCATTGGATACGACTGGTTTATCCTTTTTTGCTGCCGGCTTCAGGCTTTTTTTTACCGGTTTTTTGCTGGTTTTTTTCTCCACAACCTTGGCGGCTGCTTTTATGACCACAGGTTTTTCGGCTTTCACCGGTGCAAATTTGTTAACAGGCACGACGGCTTTTTTAACAACTTTTTCAGGGGTCGGCTTTTTTTCTGCTTTTGCAACAGGGGTGGGGGTAATGGCAATAGCAGTTTCCTTTTCCCTCTTAGGCCGGCCAGGTTTTTTCCCTGATTTTTTTGCGGGTTTTTCCTTAGCGACCTCTTTCTCGAAGACGCCTAATTTTTTTAATATATTTTTAATTTCACCGACATAATTTTCGGCATCTGATAATTCCAACTCGTAATGAGTCTGCAAAAATTCGAGTTCAGACTCGCTGAATTTAATTGTTTTCATATTTAATGTTTTAAGGGTGAAAAACATGCAAAAATAAATAAATATTTTTATTTACGAATAATATTTTATTTAATATAAACTTTAAATCCACCACCTTTGGTGGTGGTTATGTATAAACGGCTTTGCCTGAAAATTGTTAATTTCGTGGCATGAACGAGTATAAAAAATTAAGTCATGTTATCTATCGGTGTACGTATCATATTGTTTGGACTCCAAAATATAGATTTCGTATTCTTGAAGGTTTGGTAAAGGACTTACTTACAAAAGATATTCAAATGCTGTTGGAATGGAAATC
>JBBQUQ010000109.1:0-9300 GCA_038212325.1 Bacteroidales bacterium | reverse complement strand
AATGTCAACATTGATTTTGAATAAGATAAAGAATGGATGCTGTGTTATGCCAGGTTAATAAGATAAAAATACACCTGTTTTGGTCGTTTTTTTATGAAAATTTAACAATTGAGGGGAGCTGAGCTGCAAAATGGGTTAACTTTGTCTGTTATTAAATTCTTCCCTTATGAAAAAAATCGTTGCCGTTTTCTTTTCCTCTATCATGGCAATCACATTGTTTGCAGGAAATGTTGAAAAGGTTTTCACCTTCTCCCAGGTCAAAATATCTCAGAATGCGCAGTACCAGGTTATTACGCTTGACAACACCATGCCTGCCGGACTTTACGGTGAGCCCATGCTACCCTATCACCAGGTTGCCTTGATGCTTCCCCCGGGAGAAAAAGCCGTATCTATCAACATTATCGGCGAGGCACTTACAACCGTGCCCGGAACCTATGAGCTGTTCCCGCAGCAAATGAACCAGCCCCTTTCAAAAGGCCGCGACGGAAAATTTATTAAAAATGAAGCAGTGTATCGCTCCGCAATCAATTACCCTGCTGTGCCAACCGGAAATCTCATCAATTCATACCTGAACGGTTATGCCTTTGCCCTTTCCACATTCACCCCGGTGATATACAACCCCGCAAATAAAACTGTTTCCTATTACCAGAAAGTAACCGTTCTGATAACCACCCAAACGGATATCAATGCAACATTGGCGCTCAAAAACCTTACCGGTTCCGAAAATGCATTGAAAAGAGTCAGGTTGTTTGCACAAAACCCTGAGATGATGCAAAATTACCCGGCAAAGGGATCCCTGAAAACAAACTACAAGATCCTGATCATAACCCCTTCTCAATACCAGGCCGGCTTCCAGGACCTCATTAATTACTACAGCAGCAAGGGGATTGCCTCGCAGGTTGTCGCACTCGAATCAATTTCAGCCATGCCCGGGCAGGATCTTCAGGAGCAGATGCGCAACTATATCATCGGCGAATACCAGGCAAACGGTATTGAACAGGTCGTTCTCGGGGGTGATGAATTTGTCCCATATCGTGGATTATACTGCTATGTGAATTCCGGGTCGGGGTATGAAGATAATAATATCCCAGCCGACATCTATTTTTCAGCGCTCGACGGCAACTGGAACAATAATGGCGACAGCAAATGGGGCGAGCCGGGTGAAGACGACCTTTTACCTGAACTGTCGGTAGGCCGCATGTCATTCAGCAACGCCGTCGAACAGGCCAACATGGTGCATAAATCGGTATCCTACCAGGGCAGCCCTGTGCCGGAGGAGATGAAAAAACCTTACCTGGTTTCTGAATTCCTTTATGATCCCCCCCTGACCTATGGCTCAGATTATCTTGAGCTGCTGGTCGATGGGCATAACGACAACGGATATTCCACTTTCGGCATTCCGTCGGTTACAAACAGCATTACACGGCTTTATGACAATGCCGGATACAACTGGAGCACCGGACAGCTGCTGGCAGGGATCAATGAAGGGAAATCATTCATTCAGCATTGCGGCCATGCCAATTCGAATTACATGATGCGATTGTATAACTGGGACATCACCAACCAGAATTTTTCACAGGTTGACGGGGTTACACACAATTATCAGCTGATGTATACCCATGGTTGCATTTGCGGTGCATTCGATGATAACGATTGTATCGCCGAACGATGCGTCTCCATCTCCAACTTCCTGGTGGGCGGGGTCTTCAACTCACGATATGGCTGGTTCAACCAGGGAACAACAGAAGGCCCGTCGGCCCACATTCACCGTGAATTTATCAGCGCCCTGTATAACCCCGATCCCGATCAGGCAATTGCCGAGCTTGGTTCTGCCCATACAATGTCCAAAATCAAATCCGCCCCATGGGTAGGCCTTCCGGGAGAGTTCGAGCCGGGAGCCCAGCGATGGTGCCATTACGATTGCAATGTTTTGGGTGATCCTGCACTTAAGGTCTGGATTGACAACCCAATGGTAGGAATCCCTGAACCGGCCAATTCCTTTACCTGCAGCCTGTCGCCAAATCCCTGCATCGACCAGACAACCCTCTCGTTCACTGTACAAAAAACCTCCGGCATCAACCTGACCATATTGAATTCGCTCGGTCAGCAGGTTCTGTCATCCGCTTACGCAGGTTATACCCCCGGCATTCATTCCTTTACCATCAATACCGGTAATTTTGCCCCGGGCATGTACTACTGCCGGCTGGATTCAAAAGATGGTTCATCCGTAAAAAAACTGATTGTGGTCCGGTAATTTTTGTTATTTCTTTAACAAGACCACCATCATATTCCTATTATTCATATATTTGTCTTAATTTTCACCCTGACAAATGGGTACGCCCTGTCAGGGTGATCTGAGTCATTCAGCTCCTCATAAACCTTAAACAAACCAAGCCCATGAGAAACATTACCTTTTTCATCGTTCTGTTCCTGCTCGCGACAACCAGTTTGGTTGCCCAGCAATTTACCTACCCCGACGTCTCGGGAAAACCCGGCTTTAACCTGGTTGATTCAAAGCCATCATCAGTGAACGTGCGCTATTCCGTTCCGGCCTTTTCACTTGAGGATCAGACCGTGGGAGGCACCCCGATGAAGTACATCAACCTGCCGGGGCATTTCCTGTTCAACGATGAAGGAATGCCTAACCTTCCGGGTAAAGGCAAATACATTGCCATGCCCCAGGGTGCCACACCAAAACTCAGGATTGTTTCTCAGCTTACCGAAGTAATACATAATGTGGAAATTGTACCTTCACCACGCATTCCTTTGGATAATGACAACCGCCCGGTTGAATATGTAAAGAACATGCAGGTTTATTCAAGAGATGCATTTTATCCTGCATCACCGGTTTCGATTTCTGAAATTACCCAGGTCCGTGGTGTTGATGCTGTCATCCTCGGAATTACTCCTTTTCAATACAATCCTGTGACGAAAGATCTTGTCGTTTATAAAGATCTTCAGGTCGAACTTACTTTTGAAGGGGGTAGCGGCCAGTTTGGAAATGAAACCTTTCGCAGTACCTGGTGGGATCCGATTTTACAGGACAACCTCCTGAATTACTCTTCACTGCCGGTTCCCGATTACAATGCACGACTGCAATCATACGGAGAATCGCCCCTTACCAACGAATGTGAGTATATCATCCTCACTCCCACCGGCTCTGATTTCCTGGCTTGGGCAGACAGCATCCGTCAATTCCGCACCGAACAAGGAATTATCACCAAAATTTTCACCGTCACCGAGGTCGGCGGGAATACGGTTGCAGCCATCGAAGCATTCATTGACAATGCTTACAATACCTGGACCATCAAACCGGCTGCCTGCCTTATTTTAGGTGATTACGGCACCGATGCGACGAAAAATATTATTTCACATTTGTACACCCATCCCGCTTCTTACCCAAATTATGCTTCGGATAACAAATATGCCGACGTTAACAACGATGAGATGCCCGACGTAGTCTTTTCCAGGATAACCGCCAATGATGCAACCCAGCTTCAGATCATGGTCACTAAGTTCCTGGATTATGAACGCAATCCTCCCGTTAACCCGCGTTTTTATGATAAACCCATTACCGCCCTTGGGTGGCAGACCGAAAGATGGTTTCAGCTTTGCTCCGAAGTGGTGGGAGGTTATTTCAAGAATGTTCAGGGAAAGCATCCCCGCCGCATCAATAAAATATACCAGGGAACCCCGGGCTCGGTATGGTCAACCGCTACCAACACCAATACCCTGGTAAATTATTTCGGGCCAGCCGGGTTGGATTACATTCCAACTTCACCAGCCACTCTCGGAGGATGGGATGGCGGTAACGCCACCAACGTAAACCAGGCAATCGATTCAGGGGCATTCATGCTGCAGCATCGCGATCATGGCGAATACCTGGGCTGGGGCGAACCTTCTTACAAAATCACAAACATCAACCAGTTGACAAATACCGACCTTACGTTCGTATTCTCGATCAACTGCCAGACAGGGGCATATCAGCGCTCCAGTGAATGTTTCGGCGAACACTTTCACCGCTATTTCAAGAATGGCCATAATTCAGGCGCTCTTGGCCTCGTTTGCCCGAGTGAGGTATCCTACTCGTTTGTCAACGATACCTTCGTATGGGGGATGTATGACAACATGTGGCCCGATTTCATGCCCGCAGAAGGAACAACCCCCGCTTCTCGCGGAGTGCTTCCTGCTTTCGGAGCTGCTGCCGGTAAATATTTCCTGAAGCAATCCAGCTGGCCATACAATACTGGCGACAAACTGGTTACCTACAGGTTATTTCACATGTTCGGTGACGCTTTCCAGGTACTGTACACTGAAATTCCTGAACAACTTGCGGTAACGCACGACCCGGAAATCAGCTTCGGGGCGACAACCTTTTCAATCCAAACCAACGACAGCGCCTACATTGCATTGACACTCGGCGACCAGATCCTGGCCACTGGTTATGGCAGCGCAAACGGGCCTGTAAACCTTACCATCCCGATAATCCCTGTTGGATCACAGGTGAAAATAACCGTTACCAAGCATAATTTCTACCGTTACACCGATTTTGTTCCGGTTACCTCGGCAACCGTCCTGGCTAACTTCACCGCAAGCACCACCAGCCTGTGCGCAGGTTCCTCAGTTAATTACAGTGACATGTCATCCGGTGACCCCACCAGCTGGTCGTGGGTATTCCAGGGCGGCACCCCGGGCACCTCGACTGATCAGAATCCTACCGGTATCGTCTATAACCAATCCGGCAGCCATGATGTAACCCTCACGGTTTCCAAACCTGCCGGTGATCCTGCTACCCTCACAAAAACTGCCTATATCCAGGTTACCAATATGCCTGTTGCCGATTTCATGGATGTTTCAGGCTGCCCGGGGATACCGGTTAGCTTTACCGATCTGACAAATGCAGGCGGAGGCACGATTACCAGTTGGAACTGGAATTTCGGCGATCCGAATTCGGGAACCAACAACACATCCGTTGATCAGAATCCTGCTCATGCCTTCAACAGCCCCGGAACCTACAGTGTTTCTCTGCAAGTTAAAACCAATGACCTTTGCACAGATATCAAGGTGAAAGATGTTGTGATCCTTTCAACTCCAGGAACTGCTGTCAAACCTGCCGGATTAGTCAACTTGTGCAAAGATGCCGCCGGCATACTCTATACCACCGATGGCGCTGCGGACGCAACTGCCTATGCATGGCTTCTTGAGCCTGCGGCTGCCGGGAACATCACCGGTAACGGAACCATCGGAACCCTTACACTTACTCCTGGTTTTACAGGCTCCTTCACCATTCAGGTTCAGGGAACCAATAATTGCGGCAATGGCACCTACTCCGAAGAACTGGCGGCTCTTGTTAACGAAGCGCCTGCTGCTGCTGCAAAACCCGCAGGGGAAACGAGTCTCTGCAAAGATGTTACAGGTAAACTCTATACCACTGATGGTGCAACAGGAGCAACCACCTATGCATGGACCATTGAACCGGAATCTGCCGGGAGTATCGCCGGCACCGGAACCACCGGAACGCTTTCACTTACATCGGGATTTACAGGTTCCTTCACCATTAAAGTACTGGGAGCCAATGAATGTGGCAATGGCATCTCCTCTGAAGAATTGGCCGCGATTGTTTCCGAAGCGCCTGCTGCTGCTTCCACACCAGCGGGTGAAACCACCCTTTGCAAAGATGTTGCCGGGAAACTTTACACAACCGGCGGTGCAACAGGCTCAGTTACCTATGCATGGATCGTTGAACCTGTAGCGGCTGGGAACATCAGCGGTAGCAGCACAACCGGAACACTCTTACTTGCCTCCGGTTTCACCGGCCCCTTCACAATAAAAGTACAAGGTGCAAATGAATGCGGAAATGGCACCTATTCTGAAAATCTGGCAATCAGCGTGGTTGAAACGCCGGCGTCTCCTGTTAAACCCCTTGGCCCTGAAAGCCTGGATGTAAATAAAACAGTCCAGAGTGAATATACCATATCTGAAGTTCCTGACGCGGAAGCATACCAGTGGATCCTGGCACCGGAAAATGCAGGATCAATAACCGGTTCAGGGCTGGCAGGTGTTGTCGTCTGGAATAATACCTATCGCGGCCAGGCTTCCGTCAAGGTGAAAGCATCGAATATATGTGGTGAAAGCATCGCATCTGAGGAAAAGACTCTGAGTATCTACTCTTCACTCGGCATGAATGATAACAGTGGTTTAAGAATTGCCGTTTCGCCGAACCCGAACGATGGCAAATTTATCCTTGACATCACTTCAGGTTTTGTTTCAACAATTAACCTTTCAGTGTTCAATACACTGGGGGTGGCTGTTTATTCCGAAAATGATGTTCGTTTCAACCTGAAACTCCACAAAAACTTTGACCTTTCACATCTTGCTCATGGTGTTTATTACCTCAGGGTTACCGGGGATGGTATTTCAAATACCATCACCATCGTGATCGGGAAATAATACCGGCTGAATCGAATATTCCGGGAAAACACCCAAGGAACCCCGGTCATTCAAAATTACCAAAAAGGGCTGTCAACCGCAAGTTTGACAGCCCTTTTTGTTTCTGCACTGCCCGTAATCCTGAACCCTGCGTGCGCATATATACGCATCGAAATTGTGGCTAATACGCTGCAACGATCTGTTTCAACGCATGAACATCAGGCATTTCAGCGCTTGAAACACCCTCTCCCGCTGTTGTAATTTTACATCATCGAAAAACAACAACTAACCTTAAAAAAAACCAAAGCCATGAAAACAACAAAAATTTCCATCATCATCAGCCTTGCTCTGATTTTCGCATCTGTAACATCAGCTTTCGCTAACAGCATTGGAGATATCGCAAGGAATACATCTCCCAACAGGGGAATCACACACCAGGTCAATGTAATTATTCTTTCAGGTGAACAAAACCTGTGCAACACCTATTTAATTGAAGTCCGGGATGGACAGGGACAACTTGTCGCTCCGGCCCAGCGTTATGTGAGCGGTGTAGCCAAGTATCTCTTTTTCGAACGTGGCCCAGCCACAGGCGTAAGGATTGCGTTTCTTGTCAGGGCAAATTTTGGCGATCATTTCATTTGCGAAATTGAACTCTTCACCGCTCCTGTTTATGTGATGGGACCATTTCTGAATGGACAAACTTATCGCTATGATCTCTACCCCAACACACAACCAAGCAAAGAATAAGCATCTCCATCTCTCTATATACCCTCCGCTTAAAACAGAAAAGAGGGCGTCCCAAAAGGGCGTCCTCTTTTCTGCGTAGATGACGTCCTTTTCGAACGCCATCTGCTTGTAATTGTCAGAGCGTGACAGCTATTCTTTCACGATCATCTTCTTGACAATTTTATGTTCACTGTTCAGGAAAACAACAGAATAGATGCCATTTGACAGCGGTCGAAGGTCAATTTGAACATCAAATTTACCTCCAGCCGTTTTCACGTCGCGCAGTTCGTACAACTTCTCGCCAACCAGGTTGTAAACCATGATAGTAAAGGTTGCATCGACCGGGTAACGGATTGAAGCAGTGAAACTTCCATTATTTGGCACCGGATAAATAGTGAAGGATGACGAGGCCGGGAGCTCAGAGATTCCGACGACCTCAATCCAAACCTTGTTGGAGATTGCAGATGCACATCCGTTGACCGTAACCACACACCAGTAATACCCGGTATTATTGGTCACCGTGTAGCTCTGGTTTGTTGCGCCGGCGATCGGAGTTCCTTCATAGAACCACTGGTAAGTTCCGCCAGCAGGGGTACAGGTAAGTGTATTGCCAACGACAGTGACAACCGCAACCGGTACCGGATTGATGGTAACGTTGAAATTTGGCGATACGGTACCGCTTCCGCAAGTGTTAACTCCCTTCACAGTGATGACACCGCTGGCAGGGGGATTAACAAACGTCACTGAAATAGTGTTGGTGGTGGAGGTACCTGTTGCACCTGCAGGAATTGTCCATACATAACTGGTCGCAGCAGTGATAGTTGGAACAGTATAAACGTAGGTTGAACCCGAACATACTGTTGCAGGGCCGGTAATCGTTCCTGCGGCCGCAGGCAGCGGATTCACCGTTACAGCAAAGGTTGAGGCCGGTCCGTTGCCGCACTGGTTTGTACCTGCAACGGTTACAGTGCCTGAAATGGCGGTGGCTCCGAAGTTGACTGTAATGCTTGTGGTTCCCTGTCCTGATGCGATGGTTGCTCCTGTTGGTACTGTCCATGAGTAGGACGAAGCACCCACGACAGGATTGGTTGTATAAATAACCCCATTTGTACCGGCACATACAGTCGATGTTCCTGTTATCGGACCGGCTGCATTTGGTGGTGAGTTCACAAACACGGTGTACACGGTCGGTTGTGCAGCAAAACATCCGGCAACATTGGAATAGTTAACAGACACGGTTTGAATGCCAACCTGGTTCCAGGTTATATTCACCGTACTTGTTCCCTGGCCCGAAACGATCACGCCGCCGGCTGAGGTTGTCCAGGTATATCCTGTCATACCACTTTCGGTATAGTAGACGTTGTTGGTCGAGCCCACGCATGGGTTGTTTGTGCTTCCGATCGTAGGCACGGGTGCGGCACTTACTGCTACGTTCAAGGTTCCCGGAACAGCTCCCGGGCAACCACTGGTGTAGTTCACTGATACCGTCTGCGGGCCTACGGTATTCCAGGTCACCGTCACAGTATTGCTGGTAGAAGTACCACCTCCAGTGATCGTTCCGCCTGCAGATACCGCCCATATATAGTTGGTCATACCTGTTTGTGTAGTATAAGTTGCAGAAGCGCCCTGGCAAGCTGCCGCAGGACCAGTAATGGTCGGTACAGGAGTAGCATTGACCGTTACATTGTAACAAGTCGGGGCAGCCGCTGTACAGTTGCTGGCATTGGCATAGTTGACGCACACGGTTTGGGCGCCTGCCGTATTCCACGTAATCGTGGCGGCACTGGTGCCCTGGCCTGCGGTAATCGTGCCTCCCGTAACCGTCCATATGTAACCTGTCATTCCGGTTTGAGTCGTGTACACGTTGCCTGTTGAGTTCACACATGCAGAGGCCAGACCTGTGATGGTAACTACAGGAAGGGCGTTCACGGTAACATTATAGGTTGCCGGCGCCGTAGCCATACAATTGCTTGCATTGGTGTAGTTCACGGTAACCGTTTTAGCTCCGGTTGTATTCCAGGTGATTGTGATGGCATTTGTTCCCGTCCCTGCCGTGATAGCGCCTCCGGCTGATACCGTCCAGATATAACCAGTCATACCTGCCTGCGTGCTGTAAACGTTGCCCGTTGAGTTCACGCAAACTGA